>NZ_JBVISS010000014.1:0-278152 GCF_055575395.1 Streptomyces sp. NPDC034103
AGGAACGGACGCTTCCTTTGTACTCACCCTCTCGGGCTTTCCTCCGGGCTTTTCCCTTCGGTCTTGCGTTTCCGACTCTATCAGACCGTTTCCGGCCCGATTCCCTGTCGGCGGGATTTGCCTTGGGCTTCGCGGCTTTCGCCTGTCGGCCTTTCGACATTCACTACGTTAGCCCATCCTCTCGCCAACTCATAATCGAGTTCCGCGAGTTCGAATTCAGGCATGCAGGCACGCCGAATTGACCCTCGCTGGGAGGAGGTCGTAGGTAGTGGTTTGGCCGCTTCCGGCTGCTGACGATCGCAGTACCCGGTTCAAGCGGCTCGGGCTACATTACGCACCGCACAAGGGCGCGTCAACTTGACCGACGCCTCGGCGTATGGGCGCGATACGGGCTCACCGTCGGGTCGTTGGCGATCCAGAAGCGCCAGGGGTGGACGCCTCCCTCCCCGGACACTCCGGTGCGGGGGCCGTTGAGTACCTGGTCGGAGGCGACGGGGTTACCTGCGAGGACCCTCAGTGGGCTGTCCTCGGAGTCGCACGCGTCCGTGCCGTCCAGAGAGCGGGCCACGTCCAGGGCTGTGGCCAGGCGGGCCGGCCCTTTGGCCAGTTCCTTGTCGTTCCGGGCCGAGAGTCGACGTTCGCGGGCGAGCTCGGCGCCCTCGACGATCTCGCCCGCGCGCAGCAGGACCGCGCTCGCCGTGCCGTCCGGACCGCACACCAGGTTCATGCAGTGCCACATGCCGTAGGTGAAGTAGACGTACACATGACCGGGCGGGCCGAACATCACGCTGTTGCGGGCCGTGCGGCCGCGGTAGGCGTGCGAGCCGGGGTCGTGCCGGCCGTCGTAGGCCTCCACCTCTGTGAGGCGAAGGGCGATCGGGCCGTCGGGGGTGGTGCGGACGAGGATGCGGCCGAGGAGGTCGGGGGCGACGTCCAGTACGGGGCGGTCGAAGAACTCGCGTGGGAGGGGCGTACGGTCGGGGCTCGCGATCATGCCGTCCGAGGGTAATGCAGACGGGGTGGCTGCCACGGGGTGGTCAGCGCGCGTTCGCCTTGCAAGGGTGAGGGCGCGGAACCGGCCGGGGCCGGATCGCGTTTGTAGGGATCAAGGATCCACACGCGACTCGCACTAGAGGCAAGTCACGGGACGACGTAGAGGTAGAGGGAGAGACATGGCGTTCAAGAAGCTGCTCGCGAGCCTGGGGGCCGGCGGGGCTTCGGTCGAGACGGTGCTGACCGAGGTCAACGTCGTTCCGGGTGGTGTCGTCCAGGGTGAGGTGCGGATCCAGGGCGGGTCCGTCGATCAGCAGATCGAGGCGCTGTCGGTCGGGCTCCAGGCCAAGGTCGAGGTGGAGAGCGGCGACCAGGAGTACAAGCAGGACATCGAGTTCACCAAGCAGCGGCTCGGCGGTGCCTTCGAGCTCAAGGCGGGTGCCGTGCACGCGGTGCCGTTCGGGCTCGAGATCCCGTGGGAGACGCCGATCACCACGATCGACGGTCAGCCGCTGCGCGGGATGCACATCGGGGTGTCCACGGAGCTGGAGATCGCGCGTGCGGTGGACTCCGGTGACCTGGACCCGGTCAACGTGCACCCGCTGCCGGCGCAGAAGGCGATCCTGGACGCGTTCATCCAGCTGGGCTTCCGGTTCAAGAACGCGGACATGGAGCGTGGCCTCATTCGCGGTACGCGGCAGAAGCTGCCCTTCTACCAGGAGATCGAGTTCTTCCCGCCGCAGCAGTACCGCGGGATCAACCAGGTCGAGCTCAGCTTCGTCGCCGATCACACCGCCATGGACGTGGTGCTGGAGATGGACAAGAAGCCGGGGCTGTTCAGCGAGGGCAGCGACACCTTCCGCTCGTTCCAGGTGGGTCTGCACGACTACCAGGGCACGGACTGGCCGGCGTACCTCAACCAGTGGCTGTCCGAGGTCGGCAGCAAGCGCAACTGGTTCTAGGCTCGGGACGTACTGATTCCACTGATCAGTAATCCCCCATGAACCGATCAGGAGGTACCGAGGTGACCGAGCTCAAGAGGCGGCCGCTCCCCCATGACTTCCATCCGCCCGTGCCGTCGTTCACGGTGACGAGCGAGGACGTCGAGGAAGGTGCGCCGCTCAAGGACGCTCAGGTCTACGCGGCCGGCAACACCTCGCCGCAGCTGCGGTGGGAGGGCTTTCCGCCCGAGACCAAGAGCTTCGCCGTGACCTGCTACGACCCCGACGCCCCCACGGGCAGCGGGTTCTGGCACTGGACCGTGTTCGACATCCCGGCCTCGGTGACCGAGTTGCCGGCGGGTGCGGGCAGCGGCAAGTTCGAGGGGCTGCCGGAGGGCGCCGTACAGGTCCGCAACGACTACGGGTCGAAGGACTTCGGCGGTGCCGCGCCGCCGCCCGGGGACGGGCCGCACCGGTACGTCTTCACGGTCTACGCGGTGGACCAGGAGAAGCTCGGGGTGGACTCCGACGCCTCTCCCGCCGTCGTGGGATTCAACCTGCGGTTCAAGACGATCGCGCGTGCCCAGCTGATCGGTGAGTACGAAATCCCCGCGGAGAGCTGAACGAGCCCACCGTTCACGCAACGTTTGCCCGCCCCTGGTCTTGGAAGTGATCAGGGGCGGGCACTTTTTATTTCGTTGTCCATCTCGGCGTGCCCGGCCAGAGTTGATCCCAGCCCGCCAGGGGGTGGGCCGGTGCGCACAGGAGGTGGGCTGGTTATGCGGGACACGCTGGTACTGAACGCGAGCTTCGAGCCGCTGTCGACGGTGACGTTGAACCGTGCCGTCGTTCTGGTGCTTCAGGACAAGGCCGTGGTCGAGCAGTCCCACCCCGAACTGCGTATGCGGGGAGCCGCGGTCGACATACCGGCGCCCCGGGTGATCAGGCTGTGCAGATACGTGCGGGTGCCGTTCCGAAGACAAGCGCCGTGGTCCAGGCGGGGTGTGCTGGTCAGGGACCGGCACCGGTGCGCGTACTGCGGGCGCAGGGCGACGACCGTGGACCATGTCGTGCCACGGGCGCAGGGCGGTCAGGACTCCTGGCTGAACACGGTGGCCTCCTGCGCGGAGGACAATCACCGCAAGGCCGACCGGACTCCGGAGCAGGCGGGTATGCCGTTGCTGCGGGAACCGTTCGAGCCCAGTCCTGCGGATGCGATGTTGCTGTCGCTGGGGACGGAGGACTTTCAGGCGCTGCCTGACTGGCTGGCTCGGGATGCCGCGTAGCGCCTGAGCGTCTGCCGGGATCGGTCGGGATGCGGGTGCGGGTGCGGGTGCGTCGTGGCTTGTCGCGCCCACGCGGCGGAGCCGCAGATCGATACAGCCCCGCGCCCCTGAAAAACCAAAGACGTTGGGGCTCCCCGCGTTACGAGGGGAGCCCCGACGTCGTACGACGAAGTCCGCGTCAGTCGATCGACGGCTTCTCCCTGCGTTCCGATCCGCCGTTGCCCTGGCCGCCGCCGCCTCCTGAACCGCCGCCCAGGTTGCCGAAGTTGCCCATGGCGCCGGAGAGGCCCTTGAGGGCGTCGCCGATCTCGCTGGGGACGATCCAGAGCTTGTTGGCGTCGCCCTCGGCGATCTTGGGGAGCATCTGGAGGTACTGGTAGGAGAGGAGCTTCTGGTCGGGGTCGCCCGCGTGGATGGCCTCGAAGACCGTGCGGACGGCCTGGGCCTCGCCCTCCGCTCGCAGGGCCGCTGCCTTGGCCTCACCCTCGGCGCGCAGGATCTGGGACTGCTTCTCACCCTCGGCGGTGAGGATGGCCGCCTGGCGCGTTCCTTCCGCGGTGAGGATCGCCGCGCGCTTGTCGCGGTCGGCGCGCATCTGCTTCTCCATCGAGTCCTGGATGGAGGTCGGGGGCTCGATCGCCTTGAGTTCCACCCGGTTGACGCGGATGCCCCACTTGCCCGTCGCCTCGTCGAGGACGCCGCGCAGGGCCGCGTTGATCTCCTCGCGGGAGGTCAGGGTGCGTTCCAGGTCCATGCCACCGATGATGTTGCGCAGGGTGGTGACCGTGAGCTGCTCGATGGCCTGGATGTAGCTGGCGACCTCGTACGTCGCGGCCCTCGCGTCGGTCACCTGGTAGTAGATGACCGTGTCGATGTTGACCACCAGGTTGTCCTGGGTGATCACCGGCTGCGGAGGGAACGGGACGACCTGTTCACGCAGGTCGATCCGGTTGCGGATGGTGTCGATGAACGGGACGACGATGTTCAGGCCCGCGTTGAGGGTCCGCGTGTAGCGGCCGAAGCGCTCGACGATGGCCGCGCTGGCCTGCGGGATGACTTGGATGGTCTTGATCAGGGCGATGAAGACCAACACCACCAGGATGATCAAAACGATGATGACCGGTTCCATCGTCGCTTCCCCGTACCTCTCTCCGCCTTGGCGCTTTTGGAAGATCTTATGGTTGTCGAAGATCTTGCTGGTCGAGTCTGACAGACCGTCGTGGACCTCGTGGGGTTTCGCGCCACTTGCATCGTGCGAGGTCACATGATGATCGCCGTGGCCCCCTCGATGTCCACGACGTCCACTTCCTCACCTACTTCGTAGGCGCGGCCGGTGTCGAGAGCGCGGGCCGACCAGACCTCTCCGGCGAGCTTGATCCGGCCGCCGGAGCCGTCGACGCGCTCCGTCACCACGGCCTGCTTGCCCTTCAACGCCTCGATTCCGGTGGCCAGTTGGGGCCGCTGTGCACCGTGCCTGGCCGCGACGGGTCGTACGACCGCGATGAGGGCGACCGAGACGACGGCGAAGACGAGGACCTGGACGACCATGTCGAAGCCGAGGCCCGCCATGATCGAGGCCGCCACGGCGCCCACGGCGAGCATTCCGAACTCCGGCATGGCCGTGATCACGAGCGGGATGCCGAGCCCTGCCGCGCCGATGAGCCACCACACCCATGCGTCGATGTCGTTCACATGGTCATGGTAGTTCCGCAGGTCCCGCCGCGGACAGGGCGCAGTGGGGGTCTGTATGGGGTTCTCGCTCGTGAACTCCCTTGGCGGGAGGGCGAGAAGAGACTCAGGACAGCGGCAGGCCCTGTGCCGTCCAGCGCTCGCCGACCTGCTCGACGACGAGCGGGAGGCCGAAGCAGAGGGAGAGGTTGCGGGAGGTGAGTTCGAGCTCCAGCGGGCCGGCGGCGAGGACCTTGCCCTGGCGGATCATCAGGACGTGGGTGAAGCCGGGGGCGATCTCCTCCACGTGGTGGGTGACCATCAGCATGGAGGGGGCGATCGGGTCGCGGGCGAGGCGGCCGAGCCGGCGCACGAGGTCCTCGCGGCCGCCGAGGTCGAGGCCTGCGGCGGGCTCGTCGAGGAGGAGCAGCTCGGGGTCGGTCATCAGAGCGCGGGCGATGAGGGTGCGCTTGCGCTCGCCCTCGGAGAGGGTGCCGAACTTGCGCTCCAGGTAGTCGCTCATGCCGAGACGGTCGAGGAAGGCGCGGGCGCGCTGCTCGTCGATCTCGTCGTAGTCCTCCTGCCAGGTGGCCGTCATGCCGTACGCGGCCGTCAGTACGGTCTCCAGGACGGTCTGGCGCTTGGGGAGCTTGTCGGCCATGGCGATGCCGGCCATGCCGATGCGCGGGCGCAGTTCGAAGACGTCGGTGCCGGGCCTGCCGAGGGTCTCGCCGAGGATCGTGGCGGTGCCCTTGCTGGGGTAGACGTAGCTGGAGGCGACGTTGAGGAGGGTGGTCTTGCCGGCGCCGTTGGGACCGAGGATGACCCAGCGCTCGCCCTCCTTGACCGACCAGGAGACCTGGTCCACCAGAGCCCGGCCCTCACGGACCACGGATACGTCCTCAAGCTCCAGAACGTCGCTCATGAGCGTGTTGTCTCCCCTTGCAGTGTGACCGGTCTCGGCGTCCGGGCTTGTCGCGTGCGCGTGTCGGCGCGGCCCTCAAGGAAATCTACGCCACCGGTCGCCCGCTCCATTCCATCGGTCCGGTCCTTAGGGTGGGGGCATGCTCTCGGAACCACGCTCTGGACGCCTTGCCGCATGGGGAAATGGCCTTCTTGCCGGACTTGTCTCGCCTGACGACGCCGTGCTCGCGATCGTCGGCGAGGACGCCGTGCACCGGGTGGAGGGGCTGCCGGGCGAATCGTCGCCGGTCGGACTGACCCTCGCGCTCGGGCGGTTGCGGGGACTCGGGGTCGTCGGGTTCCGGGTGGCGCTGCCCGCGCCGGGGCATCCGCTGGGGCTGAGCGGGCCGCCGGAGTTCAACGCGCGGGCGCTGGAGGCCGAGGAGGCGGTGATCTGTCACGGGGCGGCGCTCGGGCTGGTGCCGGAGGTGTACGAGGCCGGGCCGTCCGGTGATGTGCATGTCGAGGTGGTCTGGCATGTGCTGCCGGTGCGGGAGGCGCCGCCGGCCGACGTGCCGTCCTTGGGCGAGGCCGAGCGGGAGCTGGCGGAGGCGTTGCGGGACGCGACGGAGATGCTGACGCGGCTCGACGTGGCGGGGTCGGGTCCGGTGGCCGAGGCGGCGGTCGACGCGTACCGGGCTCGGGCGGAGCGGGGGCGCGAGGTGCTGGCCCCGGGGTATCCGCCCCGCGCGGTGCGAGTGCTGGAGCTTGCGCAACGGGTGGGGTTGCTCGTCTCCGTCGCCTATGAGCACGGGCCCGGAGGTGCGGTGAGCGCGGGTGAGATGGCGGCTCGCGCCCAGGCCCTGCGCCCGGTGGAACGAACGGCCCGACGGGCACAGGTGGCGGCGTACAACGCGTATGTGGAGGAGCGGGAGCGCGGGGTGCGGTGAGGGAAGGGCTAAGCGGGGACTGACGGAGTTGCCCGGCCCGCGGGCCGCGGTGAGCGACCTCAGCGACGCCGGGTGTGGTCAGACGGGGTCCTTCGCACGCCGGCCTCGGTGATCACCCTCAGGGGCGCGGGGAACTGCGCGACCAGCCCCCACTCGGCCGCAGACGAAAGACTTAGAGGCACCGCCCTCAGCCGCGCCCGCAGTCGAGAGAGACCCCGCACCACACAAACCAAGGGCCCCTCAAGTCGCCGTTGGCTCAAGAGCCCCCGCCGGCCGAGACGATGTCAGTCGTTCGCACCCTCGTTGCCGAAGGCGGGCTTCAGGCCGGCGATGCCGTTGGCGGACCGGCCTCCCAGGCGGACCTGGGAGGCCGGAAGTCACTGCTGCTCCGTGGCGGAGGTCAGCGGTTGATGCCGAGGTTGCCGAACGCCGGGTTCAGCACACCGATGACGTTCACGCTGTTGCCGACCGCGTTCACCGGGACGTGCACCGGGGCCTGGACGAGGTTGCCCGAGATGACGCCGGGCGAGCCCACGGCCGAGCCGTCGGCGTGCGAGCCGTCGGTGGCGGAGGCCATACCGGCACCGGCGGCGATCAGCCCGCCGGCCACCATCGTCACGGCCGCTGCCTTCTTCAGGTTCTTCACTTCTGAGCCCCTCCTAGCGATTGCCGCGGCAGTCGCCGCAGCACGCACTGGAGAACGGCGGAGCTCCACGAAGGATGCGCCATCCGGGGGACATTCCCACGACGGTATGAATCTCACTCCGGAGCGGAACCCTCCGAATTGCCGCCCACTTCGTGCATCAACCGGTCACTCCGTGACGTACCGCCCACAACGCGGCCTGTGTGCGGTCCGACAGGTCGAGTTTCATGAGGATGTTCGAGACGTGGGTCTTGACGGTCTTCTCCGAGAGGACGAGGGCGCGCGCGATCTCGCGGTTCGAGCGGCCGTCCGCTATCAGGCCGAGCACCTCGCGCTCCCGGTCGGTGAGCGAACCCGCCCTCCCCTGGCCGTTGTTGGCCTCCTCCTGGGACAGCAGGGCGCCCGCGACCTCGGGCTGGAGCAGGATGTGCCCCGCGTGGACGGAGCGGATGGCGCCGGCCAGCGCGTCCGGGTCGATGTCCTTGTAGACGTACCCCGCGGCGCCCGCGCGCAGCGCCGGGACCACCGTGCGCTGCTCGGTGAAGCTGGTGACGATCAGCACGCGCGCGGGATTGTTCAGTTCGCGCAGCTTGCGCAGGGCGTCCACGCCGTCCATGCCCGGCATCTTGACGTCCATGAGGACGACGTCGGGCCCGAGCTCCTCGGCGCGCGCGACTCCCTCGGCGCCGTCGGAGGCCTCGCCGACGACCTCGATGTCGTCCTGTACCTCGAGGAAGGTGCGCAGGCCGCGACGGACCACCTGGTGGTCGTCGACGAGCAGCACCTTGATTGCGTCAGCCACCAGGGACCTCCATCTCGATCGTGGTGCCCTTGCCGGGCGCCGAATCCACGGTCAGGCCGCCGCCGACCCCGCTCGACCGGTCGCGCATGGAGACCAGTCCGAGGTGGCGTCCCGCGCGGCGGGTCTGCTGCGGGTCGAAGCCGCTGCCGTCGTCGGTGACCCGTAGGACGGCTCCGCTCCCCCGCCGGGACAGCGTCACATCGACGTGTGCGGCGCCGGAGTGCCGCAGGGCGTTGTGCAGGGCCTCCTGGGCGACGCGCAGGACGGCCTCCTCCTGGGCGGCGGGCAGGGCGCGCACGCCGCAGCTGCCGAAGGTGACGCGCGCGGTGTGGGCGCGGTCGAGGACCTGGATCTGGGTGCGGAGGGTGGCGACGAGGCCGTCCTCGTCGAGGGCGGCGGGGCGCAGTTCCACGACGGCGGCGCGCAGTTCGTCGGCGGCCTCGGCGGCGAGCGCGGCGACCTGCTGGAGCTCGCCCTTGGCGCGGGAGGGGTCACGGTCGACGAGGGCGGCGGCCGCCTGGGCCGTCAGGCGCAGCGAGAACAGCTTCTGGGCGACCGCGTCGTGCAGTTCGTGCGCGAGCCGGGAGCGCTCCTCCGCGATGGTCAGCTCACGGCTGCGTTCGTACAGGCGGGCGTTGGTCAGGGCGATGGCGGCGTGCTGGGCGAGGATGGCGAGGAGTTCCTCGTCCTCCGCGGTGAAGCCGCAGCCGCCGTCCGGCTTCGGACAGTTCTTGTTCGCGAGGAAGAGGGCTCCGATGACCTCGTCGCCGTCGCGGATGGGCAGGCCCAGGAAGTCGGACATGTCGGGGTGCGCCGCCGGCCAGCCCTCGAAGCGGGGGTCCTTGCGCACGTCGGCAAGGCGCTCGGCCTTCGCCTCCTGGAGCATCGCGGCGAGGATGCCGTGCTGGCGCGGGAGGGGTCCGATGGCCTTCCACTGCCGGTCGCTGACGCCGTCGACCACGAACTGGGCGAAGCCGCCGTGGTCGTCCGGGACACCCAGCGCCGCGTACTGCGCGTCGAGCAGTTCGCGGGCCGAGGCGACGATCGTCTTGAGGACGTCGCGTACCTCTCCGTGCCTGCTCATGGCCAGCAGCGCGGAACTCACCGCCGCGAGGCCCGACCTGGGTCCTTGACTCATGCCCTCACGGTACCGGCGGGGTGTGACAGTCCGTATCGGACCTGTGGCGGCGGCCGCCTAGGCCGGTGGGACTAGGCCGAAGGGCCCCGCTCGCTCGCGACCTGCGTCCGACGCCTGCCGCGCCGGCCGGTTCCTACGTTGAGGGCACGCCGTTCGAAGGGCGCCGAGGACGAGGGGACGTTGTCATGCCGGTAGCGATCATCACGGGGGCCTCGAAGGGGCTGGGGCGGGCGCTCGCCGAGGCGCTCGCCGCGCGGGGCTGGGACCTGGTGCTCGACGCCAGGGGTGCGCGGGGGCTGCGGGAGGCGGCCGAGGGGCTGGAGAAGTACGGCACACGGGTGGCGGCGCTGCCGGGCGATGTCACGGACCCGGGGCACCGGGTCGGGCTGGTGGCCGCCGCGCGGGGGTTCGGCGGCCTCGATCTGGTGGTGGGCAACGCCAGCGCCCTGGGCGCCGAACCCCTGGTACGCCTGGAGGAGCTGCCGCTGGAGGGGCTGCGGCGGGCTCTGGAGGTGAACGTGGTGGCCACGCTGGGGCTGGTGCAGGAGGCGCTGCCACTGCTGCGGGCCGCCCACGCGGGTGCGGTGATCACGGTCAGCTCGGACGCGGCGGCCGAGGCCTACGAGACATGGGGCGGTTACGGGGCGTCGAAGGCCGCCCTGGACCAGCTCGCGGCGGTGCTCGGGGAGGAGGAGCCCGGGCTGCGGGTGTGGGCGGTCGACCCCGGGGACATGGCGACGGAGCTGTACGCGGCGGCCGTACCGGGCGACGACGGTCCCCGTCCCGATCCGGCCGAGGTGGTCCCGGGCTTCCTGCGGCTGCTCGACGAGCGTCCGGCGAGCGGCCGGTACGCCGCGCCCGCACCGGCGGAGGGGCGATGACGACGGCCCTGCGCGTCCCGGCGGAGCTGTCGGCCCGTGTTCCGGCCGAGCAGCGGGGGCCGGGGCTGGACCGGGACGCCGTGCGGCTGCTGGTGTCGCGCGGTACGGCGGTGGCCCACCACGCGTTCGCGGAGCTGCCTCGGCTGCTGCGGGCCGGGGATCTGCTCGTCGTCAACACCTCGCCCACGCTGGCGGCGGCCGTGGACGGGCGGATCAAGCACACGCGTGTGGTGGTGCACTTCTCCACGCGCGGGGACGACGGTCGCTGGGCGGTCGAGCTGCGGGACCCTGACCCGCGGGGCGCCACACGGCCGCGTGCGGGCGGTCCCGCGGGTACGGAGGTGCGGTTGCCCGGGGGCGTCCGGCTGCGCCTGGAGGAGCCGCTGAGCGCCGGGAGCGAGCGGCTCTGGTGGGCGCGGGTGAGCGGGGCCGACCCGGACACCGGCGGCCTCTCCCGGGTCGTCGGCACGCTGCGCGAGCACGGCCGCCCGATCCGCTACGCCTACACCGACCGCGACCAGCCCCTGTCCGTCTACCAGACCGTGTTCGCGCTGCCCTCTCCCGACGGGACCGGCAGCGCGGAGATGCCGAGCGCCGCTCGGCCCTTCACCGCGCGGCTGGTGGCGGAGCTGGTGAGTCGGGGGGTGCAGTTCGCGCCGATCACCCTGCACACCGGGGTGGCGTCGGTGGAGGTGCACGAGCCGCCGTATCCGGAGCGGTTCGCGGTGCCGGAGGCGTCGGCGCGGCTGGTCAACGCCGCCAGGGCGCAGGGCGGCAGGGTCGTCGCCGTCGGGACGACCGCGGTGCGGGCCGTGGAGTCGGCGGCGGGTGCCGACGGCGTCGTACGCGCGCGTGCGGGGTGGACGGACCTCGTGGTGACTCCGCGGCGCGGGGTGCGGGTGGTGGACGGGCTGCTGACCGGGCTGCACGAGCCCGAGGCCTCGCATCTGCTGATGCTGCGGGCGGTGGCCGGGCGGGCGGCCGTCGACCGTGCGTACGAGGAGGCGCTGCGGGGGCGCTATCTGTGGCACGAGTTCGGGGACCTGCATCTCATCCTCCCGGAGGAGGGTCCTCACAGAGAGCATTGCTTCAGCAACTCGCGGTGAGACTGCTCCGCGGTCGATGTGAGCCCGCGCATAGGGCGCAGGTCACGTACGAAGGCGAATAGGAGATAAAGCGGCCCGGGGTGAGCGGGGCAGACATTCCCATCTGTCCCGTTTTGCCCCTCCCTGATCCACTATGCAGGATCGTACGTCACACCTTTGCCACACATTTTTGCGACAGCTAAGAATGGCAACCGTCGCTCAGCGCCGCGGGTTCGTCCGCGGCGTTCGTGCCGAGTACCCGGTGCCGGAAGCACCCGGGTCCCCCGCCGGACGAAGAGCGGCCTCCGCGCTATTCGAAGAGGTCCATCCGCATGTCCCAGAAGAGCCACAGTCGCGCGCTGACCAAGCGCCACAAGGTCGCCATCGCCGGTGTCGCCACGCTCGGCGCCGCCGCCCTCGCGTTCTCCGCTGTTCCCGGCAACGCGGAGACGACCACGAGCGAAGCCGCCGCTTCCTCCGCCGCGGTGGCGTACAGCTCCGAGCAGCTCAAGGGTCTCCAGTCCGACGTGACCGAGCAGCTCGCCGGCGCCAGCCTGCAGAGCCAGGCCGCCGAGGCCGCCGCCGCGAAGAAGGCCGCCGCGAAGGCCGCCGCCGACGCCGCCGCGAAGAAGAAGGCCGCCGCCGAGGCCGCCGCCGCGAAGAAGGCCGCGGCGGAGCGCAAGGCGAAGGAGGCCGCGAGCCGGTCCGCCAAGCGCGCCGCGGTCAAGGCCGCCCCGAAGACCTACGCGAACAACCTCGACGGCTGGATCAAGCACGCCCTCGACATCATGGACGCGAAGAACATCCCGGGCACCTACAACGGGCTCCACCGCAACATCATGCGGGAGTCCTCGGGCAACCCGAACGCGATCAACAACTGGGACATCAACGCCATCAACGGCGTCCCGTCGATCGGTCTGCTCCAGATCATCAAGCCGACCTTCGACGCGTACCACGTCCCCGGCACCGCCTTCAGCCAGTACGACCCGGTCGCCAACATCGTCGCCTCCGCCAACTACGCGGCCGACAAGTACGGCTCGATCGACAACGTCAACGGCGCGTACTGAGGTCGCGCGGACCTCGACTCGCCGTATGCCGAAGGGCGGCACCCAACTGACGGGGTGCCGCCCTTCGGCGTCGTACGGACCTGACTACTTGCGCATGACCTCGGGCTCGTGGCGGCGCAGGAAGCGGGCCACGAGGAAGCCGCAGAGCACGCCGAGGACGATCAGGGCGATCATGTCCATGCTCCAGGCACCGACGCTGTGCGCCCACAGCGGGTCGTCGCTGTCGCCCTTGGCCGGCGGGCTGATCTTGTTGAAGTCCAGCGTGGCGCCCGCGGCGGCGACCGCCCAGCGCGACGGCATCAGGTACGACAGCTCGTTGACGCCGACCGAGTTGGCCAGCGGGAAGAGGCAGCCGGTGAAGACGACCTGGACGATCGCGAACATGACCAGCAGCGGCATGGTCTTCTCGGCGGTCTTCACCAGGGCCGAGATGATCAGGCCGAACATCATCGCGGTGAAGCCCAGCGCCATGATCGGGATGCACAGCTCCAGCAGGATCTGGCTGCCGAGGATCAGGCCCTTGTCCGGGATGGTGCGGCTGGAGAAGCCGATGACGCCGACCATCAGGCCCTGGACCATGGTGATCAGGCCGAGCACGAACACCTTGGACATCAGGTACGCGGACCGGGACAGCCCGGTCGCGCGCTCCCGCTCGTAGATGACCCGTTCCTTGATCAGCTCGCGGACGGAGTTGGCGGCACCGGCGAAGCAGGCGCCCACCGCGAGGATCAGCAGGACCGTCAGCGCCGTGCCGTTGGCGATGGGCTTGCCGGTGTTCGGGTTGATCTCCGTGTTGACCAGGAGGTCCTTGCCGGCGTCGATGAGCAGGCTCACCGAGCCCAGGACGAGCGGCAGGATGATCGACAGGGCCAGGAAGCCCTTGTCGGAGGCGATCACCGAGACGTAGCGGCGCACCAGCGTGCCGAACTGGGACATCCAGCCCTGCGGCTTCGGCGGCTTCATCGCCTGCATCGGCGGCATCTGTACGGACTGCGGCGCGATGGCGTCGATGTCCGCGGCGTACATCTGGTAGTGCTGCGAGCCCTTCCAGCGGCCCGCCCAGTCGTAGTCGCGGTAGTTCTCGAAGGCGGAGAAGACGTCAGCCCAGGTGTCGTAGCCGAAGAAGTTCAGCGCCTCCTCGGGCGGGCCGAAGTAGGCGACCGAACCGCCGGGGGCCATCACCAGGAGCTTGTCGCAGATCGCCAGCTCGGCCACCGAGTGGGTGACGACGAGGACCGTACGGCCGTCGTCGGCGAGGCCGCGCAGCAGCTGCATCACGTCGCGGTCCATGCCCGGGTCGAGGCCCGAGGTGGGCTCGTCCAGGAAGATCAGGGACGGCTTGGTCAGGAGCTCCAGGGCCACCGAGACACGCTTGCGCTGGCCGCCGGAGAGGGAGGTGACCTTCTTCTCCTTGTGGATGTCCAGCTTCAGCTCGCGCAGCACCTCGTCGATGCGGGCCTCGCGCTCGGCGCCGGTGGTGTCGGCGGGGAAGCGGAGCTTGGCCGCGTACTTGAGGGCCTTCTTGACGGTCAGCTCCTTGTGCAGGATGTCGTCCTGCGGGACCAGACCGATACGCTGGCGCAGCTCGGCGAACTGCTTGTAGAGGTTCCGGTTGTCGTAGAGGACGTCGCCCTGGTTGGCGGGCCGGTAGCCCGTCAGCGCCTTGAGCAGCGTGGACTTTCCGGAGCCGGACGGTCCGATGACCGCGATCAGCGACTTCTCCGGGACGCCGAAGGAGACGTCCTTGAGGATCTGCTTGCCGCCGTCGACCGTGACGGTCAGATGGCGGGCCGAGAAGGAGACCTCACCAGTGTCGACGAACTCCTCGAGCCGGTCGCCGACGATCCGGAACGTCGAGTGGCCGACACCGACGATGTCCGTCGGGCCGAGCAGCACCGAACCGCCCTTGGCGATCGGCTGGCCGTTGACGTACGTGCCGTTGTGCGAGCCGAGGTCGCGGATCTCCATACGGCCGTCGGGCGTCGAGTGGAACTCGGCGTGGTGACGGGAGACCTGCAGGTCGGAGACGACCAGTTCGTTCTCCAGGGCACGACCGATGCGCATCACGCGGCCGATCGAGAACTGGTGGAACGTGGTCGGGCTGCGGTCGCCGTAGACCGGCGGCGCCCCCGCGCCGACGCCGGGACCCGGCTGCTGCGGAACCTTCCCGACAGAGTGCTGCTGCTGCGGCTGCTGCCAGCCGGCCTGCGGTGCCGGCTGCTGCGGCGGCGCCTGCTGGGCCCAGCCAGGGTTCGCGGCCGGAGCGGCCTGGGCCGCCTGCGCGGCGTACGGCTGCTGCGCCTGAGGCTGCGCGGACGGGGCCGCGGAGCCGCTGAGGCTCACCCGCGGTCCGTCGGTCGCGTTGCCGAGGTGCACCGCCGAGCCGGGGCCGAGCTCCAGCTGGTGGATCCGCTGGCCCTGTACGAACGTGCCGTTCGTCGAGCCGTGGTCCTCGATGGCCCAACTGCGGCCGTTCCAGCTGATCGTGGCGTGACGCCAGGACACCCTGGCGTCGTCGAGCACGATGTCTCCCTGCGGATCGCGTCCGAGGGTGTAGGGCCTGGACGGGTCTAGCGTCCAGGTGCGTCCATTCAATTCCAGTACGAGTTCCGGCACTCCATGCCCCATGAGTAGTCCCCCGAGTTACCCCCCAACACAGGGAGTCTAGGGATGTCGAACATCGTCGGGAACTATTTCAGGCTCGGCCCCCTGACCGAAAGTCGGGCCTTGTGAAGACCACGCGTACACGCTTCGACCGGTTCCGTTGACGGGGTTGAAACCGACCCGGAGAGTGGTAATCCACGCGAGGGGGACATGCGCGGCGACCGCCGCACCGCGGATCGGGGGGTCTGCCATGAGCGCGTCCATGAGGTTCGAGACGACGAAGCACGACGCGAGGCTGCCGTGGGGGGACATCCTGCTCTCCGCGATCGCCGCCGTGAGCTGGGCGTTGATCGGAATGGCGGGCGTCGCGGCGCTCGGACTGCACCTGCTGGAGGCGGACGCGACGGCCTCGCTCGGCCCGATGACCGCGGCGCTGGTGGCCCTGGGGGCGGGTGGGGCGGTGACACCGTCCGGTGATGTGTCCGCGTTCGGGCTGACCGGAGCGCAGGCGGCGACGGCCATCGAGATCACGCCACTCGGGGTGAGTCTGGCCGGAGCGCTCCTTTTGTCATGGTTCTTCCTACGGTCCCTGCGGGCGGCCGGAGTTGTCGTCGCACCGGCCGAACTGCTGGTCCGCGCGGGTGCGGTGGTCGTGCTGTTCGTGGCCATGCTGGGCGGGCTGGCCTGGGCGGGTCACGACGTCATCACGATCGACGGCGGCGCGCTCGGACTCGACGAGCTGCCCGGCGCGGGCGGTGGCGGGGGTCTGGAGATCCCCGGGCTCGGTGACGTCGGCGACATCGGCGGGCTGCTCCCGGACCAGGTCGGCGACCTGGTCGACGCGCAGGCGGCGGTCGGCTTCACGGTCGACACGGTGCCGACGCTGCTCGGCGGTCTCGGCTGGTCGGCCGGCATCCTGCTGATCGCGCTGCTGGCCTCGCGCCGCACGCCGCTGCCGCGGGGCTGGGAAGCGGTGCACCGCGTCGTACGCCCCGCGGTGTCCGCCCTCGTCACGGTCCTGCTGGTCGCGGTGGCGGCGGGGCTCGCGGCGGCGGTGTACGCGTCCGTCGGCGACGAGCATCCGAAGCGGATCGCCGGCGCGGCACTCCTGGGCGCCCCCAACGGCACCTGGCTCGCCATCCCCCTCGGTCTGTTCGTACCCTGGGACGGCCGGGCGACGGGCCCCCTGACCGCCTTCCTCCCCGACCCCCTGGACGACCTCCTGAGCTCCGAGCGCGACCAGTCCGTCTCCCTGTCGCGCCTCGCGGAACTCGACGGACGCGTGTGGCTGCTGGGCGTCGCCGCGGCGATGATGATGCTGCTCGCGGGGGTACTGGCCGCGGTGCGGACGCCGGTACGGGATCCAGGGGCCCTCGGTCTCGCCGGGCGGTGTGCGCTGCGGCTGGGGGTCGTGACGGCGCTGGCGTTGCCGTTCCTCGCGTGGCTGACGGACGTGTCCGTGAACGCCTCGCTGTCGGTGTTCGGCGTCGACGCGTTCGGCGCCGGCATCGACCTGCACGGACAGCTCGGCACGGCCCTGCTCCTCGGCGCTCTGTGGGGCGCGGCCGCGGGCGCCACCGGAGCGCTGCTCGCCCGGGCGACCGGGGCGGCGGGGCGGCTGGCGGCACCTCTGGCGCTGCGGGCGTTGGGGTCGACGCCCGGGGACGGGGGCGGGGGCGGGACGGCGGGTGAGGGTGGGGGGCCGCTGGCTGCGGGTGGCACGGGGACGGATCCGGGGGCGCCTGGGGGGTACCGGGGTGGGGCCGGGGCGGTGCCCGGCGGGGCCGGAGCGGCACCCGGCCCGGGGTCCTCTCGGGCGGCGCCGTACCCGGGGGCGCCGGGGGGTGCGCCGTATGCGGACCAGGGGTGGAGGGCGCCGGGCGCGGGCGGTGCCGGGGGCGCTGCTGGTGAGGGGGCTGTCGGTGGGGCGGGCGGTTACGCCGGTTCGCCGGGCGCGGGGTATGCGGGGGCAGGGCGCGAAGGAGGCGCCGGTTCCTCTCGCGGGCGCTCCTCCGGGGCGGGGTCCGGTCGGGGCGGTGCCGGTGCGGCGGACGCGGGCGGCGAGTCCGGGCCGTACACGCCGGGGACGCCGTACCGGCCACCGAACCCGGACACCAATCCGTATCTGCGGGTGCCGGAGGGGCTGCGGGAGCCAGAGGACGCGCGACCATCGGAGGCGCGGGAACCGGAGGACGCGCGACCGCCCGAGGCGCGGGCGCCAGGCCGGCCGTCGCCCGGGGGTGCGCGACCGGTGCCCGGCGCGCCGCCGGGACAGGGGCGCCCGCTGCCCGGCGAGCCCCCGGCGCAGAGGGCTCGGCCCGCCGATGACGGCCGGCGTGGCGGCGCGGCGCCCCCCGGCAGGGACGCGTGGTCGGCGCGTACCGGGGCCCCGCCGCCCGGAGGCACGCGGGCGCCCGATGACGACGGTTCGGTGTCCGGCGAGCCGTCCGACGACTCGCCGCCGAGCGGCGACGACCTGTACGGCGCGCCCACGATGGTGCGGCCCCTGGAGCCGCCGCCCCGTTCACCGCGCCGGCCCGGTCGCGGGCGGCGCGGCGGCGACGAGCCCTCCCCGCCGGACGACGGCCCGCCCCCGCCGCCTCTCCCACCGCCACCGCCGGGGCGGCCGAAGGGACGGAGGTGATCGCGGCGAGGCCGGCGGGGAGCGGGCAGGGAGCGACACGCACCCGCGCCCGTCCCTGGCCGGTAACCGTCGGTCCCGGCGCCCGACCTGTGCCCCTGGCGCCCGGACCGCCGCGTCAGCTCACCGCCACCTGAGCGACGCTCATTGTTCGCTGTCCGCCAGGCGGACCTCAGGGGCGGCGGGCACTGGGTGCCGGATACGGTGGGTACACCATGAGCGCTTCGCAGACCTCCGACGTCCCCACCCTTCTCGTCAAGATCTTCGGCAAGGACAGGCCGGGCATCACAGCCGGACTCTTCGACACTCTCGCCGCCTACTCCGTCGACGTGGTCGACATCGAGCAGGTCGTCACCCGTGGCCGCATGGTGCTGTGCGCTCTGGTGACCGAGCCGCCGCGCGGACTGGAGGGTGATCTGCGGGCGACCGTCCACAGCTGGGCGGAGTCGATGAAGATGCAGGCCGAGATCATCTCGGGCCTCGGCGACAACCGGCCCCGCGGGCTCGGCCGTTCGCTGGTCACCGTGCTCGGTCATCCGCTGACCGCGGAGTCGACCGCCGCGATCGCCGCCCGGATCACCAAGGCCGGCGGCAACATCGACCGTATCTTCCGGCTCGCCAAGTACCCGGTGACCGCCGTCGAGTTCGCGGTCTCCGGCGTGGAGACCGGCCCGCTGCGGACCGCGCTGGTGACGGACGCCGCCGCCCTCGGCGTGGACGTCGCCGTCGTCTCGGCGGGGCTGCACCGGCGGGCGCAGCGGCTGGTCGTGATGGACGTGGACTCCACGCTCATCCAGGACGAGGTCATCGAGCTGTTCGCCGCGCACGCCGGGTGCGAGGACAAGGTCGCCGAGGTGACCGCGGCCGCGATGCGCGGGGAGCTGGACTTCGAGCAGTCGCTGCACGCGCGCGTGGCGCTGCTGGCGGGTCTCGACGCCTCGGTGGTCGACAAGGTGCGCACCGAGGTGCGGCTGACCCCCGGCGCGCGCACCCTGATCCGTACGCTCAAGCGTCTCGGGTACCAGGTCGGGGTCGTCTCGGGAGGGTTCACCCAGGTCACCGACGACCTGAAGGAGCGGCTGGGGCTGGACTTCGCCCAGGCCAACACCCTGGAGATCGTCGACGGGAAGCTGACCGGCCGGGTCACCGGCGAGATCGTGGACCGACCGGGCAAGGCGCGGCTGCTGCGCCGGTTCGCCGCCGAGGCGGGGGTGCCGCTGGCGCAGACCGTGGCCATCGGCGACGGCGCCAACGACCTGGACATGCTCAACGCGGCCGGCCTCGGGGTCGCCTTCAACGCCAAGCCGGTGGTGCGGGAGGCCGCGCACACGGCGGTGAACGTGCCGTTCCTGGACACCGTGCTGTATCTGCTGGGTGTGACCCGCGAAGAGGTCGAGGCGGCGGACACACACGACGACATCGCCTGAGCCGTCCCGTTCGGCGGACGTCAAGAGCAGGCGAGGGGCCCGGCACCGGGGTGGTGCCGGGCCCCTCGCACAGACTCCCTCACATCGATCGGATCATTCGGAGGGGGCCCAGTAGTCGACCAGGGTGGCCACACCCGGCTCCAGGCTCTTCCAGGGGCCGGTGAACGACAGCACGGCGAAGGCGGCGGCCGGGAAGCCGCGGCGGCTCATCCGGTCGCGGGCATCGCCCTCGGACGCACCGCCCAGGATGTCGGCGAGGCCCTGGATGCCCGGGTTGTGGCCGATCAGGACCGCGTTCCGCACGTCGTCGGGGGTCTCGTTGAGCACGGCGATCAGCTCGCCGGGCGAGGCCTCGTAGACCCGCTCCTCGTAGACGGTTTTCGGCCGGTGCGCGAACCCCTGCACGGCGAGCTTCCAGGTCTCACGGGTCCGGGTCGAGGTGGAGCACAGGGCAAGGTCGACGGGGATCGCGGTGTCGGCCAGCCTGAGCCCGGCCTCTGCGGCATCCTTCCGGCCCCGCTCGGCAAGCGGCCGCTCGTGGTCGGTCACCTGGGGCCAGTCGGCTTTCGCATGCCGGAAGAGGACGATCCTGCGGGATTCAGCGACGCTCATACGACCCAGCTTCGCATGAAACAGGCCATGGGGCGCAGGGAGTTGACATGCGACTTCGCCGCAGTACGGACACGGTCGCGGGCCGGTCCCGGCGGGGCGTTCAGCGGGTGAACAGCTCCTGCATACGTTCGAACAGACGGGCGATCACCGGGTCGCCCGCGGCGGCGTGCGCGTCGGACGGGTTCAGGATCAGCGCGAGCAGGGTGACGAAGGCGAGCGTCGGCAGCGCGAGGGCCCACCAGGGCAGCCGGATGTCGACGCGCCCCCGGCTCACCGGGCGGGGCGGGGTGTGCGTAGGGGCCGACATGGGTGCCTCCGCGTCTCTTCGAGTGGGCCGGTGATCCGCCGTGTCGCGGTCACGTCTCGAAGGTACGGAAACCCGGGTCCCCAACCCATCCGGTGATCCACCCAGTTGCCCCTGAGACTCGCCCCCTAGGGGATGGTGGGGCTACCCCCACCCCCGCCGGCCGGACCGGCGTGGGGGCGGGTGATCAGGGCGACGCGAGCGACGCGATGACGGCGATGATCACGAAGATGGCGAGGAACGCGCCGAAGACGAGCAGCATCTTCTTCTGGCCGTTCTGCGGGTTCGGGTCGAGCACTGGCATACGGCCAGTCTGGCACCCGGGGCCCGCGCCAGGCCCGCCGGGGTGGCGTCAGCGGCCCGCCCCGCCCTCGACACCAAGGTCGCGGCCCGCCCCGCCCGCGAGCGTACGGTCGCGGCCCGCCTCGTCCTCGACAGTACGGTCGCGGCCCGCGAGGACGCCGACGATCGTCTGCGGGATCATCAGGCCGGCCATGAGGGCGATCGGCAGTCCCCAGCCGCCGCTGTGCTGGTAGAGCACGCCCACCAGGAGCGGGCCCGGGATGGAGATCAGGTAGCCGGTGCTCTGTGCGAACGCGGAGAGCTGGGCGACCCCCGCGCCGGTCCTGGCCCGCATCCCGACCATCGTCAGGGCCAGCGGGAAGGCGCAGTTGGCTATCCCGAGCAGCACGGCCCAGGCCCAGGCACCGGCGGCGGGCGCGAGGTAGAGGCCGGCGTACCCGACGAGGCCGCAGACGCCGAGCACCACCACGATCGGGCCCTGGTGCGGGAGCCGGGTCGCCACGCGCGGGATGACGAAGGCGAGCGGCACGCCCATGACCATGGTGACGGCGAGGAGCAGTCCGGCGGTGCTCGCGGACACGCCCGCGTCCCGGAAGATCTGCGCCATCCAGCCCATGGTGATGTAGGCGGCGGTGGCCTGGAGCCCGAAGAACACGGCGAGCGCCCAGGCCGTACGGCTCCGGGTGATCCGCAACGCGGGGCGCTCCTCACGCGCGGGCGCCTCCTCGGCGGGTTCCGCCCCACCGCGCCGTACGAACGGGAGCCACGGCAGCACGGCCGCGGCGGCCAGTCCCGCCCACACCGCGAGGCCGGTCTGCCACCGGCCGCCGAGCGCGTCGGTCACCGGTACGGTCACGGCGGCCGCGGAGGCGGTGCCGAGGGCGAGGGCCATCGAGTACAGGCCAGTCATGGAGCCGACGCGGTCCGGGAACCAGCGCTTGACGATGACCGGCATCAGGACGTTGCTGACCGCGATGCCCATGAGGGCGAGCGCGGTGGCGGCCAGCAGACCCGCCGTGGTGCCCGTGTACGGCCGTATGAGCAGGCCCGCGATGATGGCGGCCATGCCGGCGCAGACCACCGCGCCGGGGCCGAAGCGGCGGGCGAGGCGGGGGGCCATGACGCCGAAGACCGCGAAGCAGAGCGGGGGCACCGAGGTCAGCAGTCCGGCCACGCTGCCGCTCATGCCGAGGCCGTCACGGACGTCCTCCAGGAGGGCGCCGAGGCTGGTGATGGCGGGGCGGAGGTTGACGGCGGCCAGCACGATGCCGAGCACGAGCAGCCGGGTCGTCCACGCGCGCGTGGCCGTCGTCGGGGGCTCGTTCGTCGCCGAGCTGCGGAGGGGCGGGGACATGCTCGTCCGGGTTTCCTGGCGTGCCATGACACCCATCATAGAATCATGGGATGATTGGTTGTCCATCCCCCGGCAGCCCTGTGCCGCCCGTCCCGTGCGAAGGTGTGCCATGCCTCTGAGCCACCCCCGCCGATCGGCGCTGTCCGAGCAGGTCATCGCCGCGCTGCGGCAGCAGATCACCTCGGGCGAGTGGCCGGTGGGCTCCCGGATCCCGACCGAGCCGGAGCTGGTCGAGCAGCTCGGGGTGGCCCGGAACACGGTCCGCGAGGCCGTCCGCGCCCTCGCGCACAACGGGCTGCTGGACATCCGCCAGGGCTCCGGGACCTATGTCGTGGCGACCAGCGAGCTGGCGGGCGTGATGCACCGCCGCTTCGCCGGCGCCGACCCCCGGCACATCGCCGAGCTGCGCTCCACCCTGGAGTCGGCCGCGGCGAAGCTGGCCGCCGAGCGGCGTACGGAGCGGGACCTCAAGCAGCTCGACGCGCTTCTGGCGCGCCGTGAACAGGCGTGGGAGTCGGGCGACAAGGAGGCCTTCGTCACGGCGGACGCGAGCTTCCACCTGGCGGTGGTGGCGGCTTCCCACAACGACGTGATGTCGGCGATGTACGCGGACCTCGGCGAGGTGCTGCGGGACTGGCTCCGCGACGACGTCGGCGAGGAGCTGACCCCGGAGACGCACCTGGACCACTCGGGGCTGGTGGACGCCATTCGCGCGGGCGACCCCGACACGGCCGCGACCGTGGCCGCGAGCTATCCGTTCCAGTGCCGCCCGGGTCTGTTCAGCCCCTCTGGTGGCTGACCCACACCGAGCGGACCTCCTTCCAGCAGCGCCCCTGCAGCCGTACCGTCTGCGCGGGTCCGGCCTCGACCGGGGCGCCGTCGCTGTCGACGTCCCACCAGCGCTCGCACTCGATGTGCAGCCGGACATGGTCGACGTCGGGATACGGGTTGTGGCAGTACGCGGTCACCCGGGAACCGGTGACCTTGCTGCGGCACGTGGCGCCGAACAGATCCGGGGCCCGGTCCTCACGCGCCTCCACGCGCGCGTGCGGCGACGCGTCGTGCGGCAGGGTCAGCAGAAGGGCCGCGGCGACGGCGGCTGGGGCCAGGCTGCGGGACAGGCGCACAAGGGGACCTCCTCGGCCGTGCTGGGGAGGAAAGCGTGGTGAACGCGTAATCCAGAGTGCCCAGTTGTCCCGCTCCCCCGCCCGATCGGATAGGCCGAACGGGCGACCCCACGCGACCGGGCCGGGCCCCACGCGAACAAGGCTGGGCCCCGCACGAACGGAGCCGGGCCCCGCGGACGGGCCGAGCCCCGCGCGAACGGCCGGGGCCCGCACCCCCGAAGGGATGCGGGCCCCGGTCGAGCCTCGGCGGCGGTGGTGTCACGCGCCGATGGCGTGCAGCCCACCGTCCACGTGCACGATCTCGCCCGTGGTCTTCGGGAACCAGTCGCTCAGCAGGGCCACGACGCCCTTGCCGGCCGGCTCCGGGTCCTCCAGCTTCCACTCCAGCGGGGAGCGGCTGTCCCACACGGCCGCCAGCTCGGAGAAGCCGGGGATCGACTTCGCGGCCATGGAGCCGATCGGGCCCGCCGAGATCAGGTTGCAGCGGATGTCGTGCTTGCCCAGGTCACGCGCCATGTAGCGGTTGGTGGCCTCCAGGGCGGCCTTGGCCGGGCCCATCCAGTCGTACTGCGGCCAGGCGAACTGCGCGTCGAAGGTGAGGCCGACGACGGAGCCGCCCTCGGTCATCAGCGGCAGCAGCGCCATGGTCAGCGACTTCAGGGAGAAGGCGGAGACGTGCATGGCGGTGGCCACGGACTCGAACGGCGTGTTCAGGAAGTTGCCGCCGAGCGCGTCCTGCGGCGCGAAGCCGATGGAGTGCACGACCCCGTCGAGCCTGTCGCCCAGGTGCTCACGGACCTGGCCCTCCAGGCGGGCCAGGTGCTCGTCGTTGGAGACGTCGAGCTCCAGGACCTTGACCTTCTCCGGCCGGGGGAGCTTCTTGGCGATGCGCTCGGTGAGCGTCGGACGCGGCCACGCGGTGAGGATGATCTCCGCGCCCTGCTCCTGGGCCAGCTTGGCGGTGTGGAAGGCGATGGAGGACTCCATCAGCACACCGGTGATGAGGATCTTCTTGCCCTCGAGGATTCCAGTCGTGTTCGTCATCGTGCTCAGTGACCCATTCCCAGTCCGCCGTCAACCGGGATGACGGCTCCAGTGATGTACGAGGCGTCGTCCGAGGCGAGGAACCGCACCGCCGCGGCGATCTCCTCCGGCTGCGCGTAGCGGCCGAGCGGCACGTGCTTCACGATGCCCTCGCGCTGCTCGTCGGTGAGCACCTTCGTCATGTCGGTGTCGACGAAGCCGGGCGCGACGACGTTGAAGGTGATGTTGCGGGAGCCCAGCTCACGCGCGAGGGAGCGCGCGAAGCCCACCAGGCCGGCCTTGGAGGCGGCGTAGTTGGCCTGGCCGGCGGCGCCGAGCAGACCGACGACGGAGGAGATGAGGACGACGCGGCCCTTCTTGGCGCGCAGCATGCCGCGGTTGGCACGCTTGACGACCCGGAAGGTGCCGGTGAGGTTGGTGTCGAGGACGGAGGTGAAGTCCTCCTCGGACATCCGCATCAGGAGCTGGTCCTTGGTGATGCCGGCGTTGGCGACCAGGACCTCGACGGGACCGTGCGCGTCCTCGATCTCCTTGTAGGCCTGCTCCACCTGCTCGGTGTCGGTGATGTCGCACTTGACGGCGAGGCAGCCCAGTTCCGTGAGGGCGGCCGGTGGCTCACCCGAGCGGTATGTGATCGCGACCTTGTCGCCGGCGTCGGCGAAAGCTCGGGCGATGGCGAGGCCGATGCCCCGGTTGCCTCCGGTGACGAGAACCGAGCGGCTCAACGGATCACCCTTTCGATAGCGGTCTGTACCCGCCGCCCGGCACCTGGATGGCAAGCGGCTTCCCTCGAACCTATCGGGCTGTCCCGGCGGGCGGACATTCGGGCACCGACAGTGGCTCACGGGGCTGTCTGTCGGGTCCCTACAGAAGACGCCGACCGCGGCCCGGAAACGTATGGTCCCCGGACCTGCGCACACGACATGATCGAGGTCCACAGGTCACGACAGCAGGGAGATGTCCCGGTGCCTCATACCATCGACGAAGCCTTCACAGCGCTTCCCCTACGCGCCCTGGCCGACGCCGCGCTGGCACGCGCGCGTGCGCTGGGCGCCGAGCACGCGGACTTCCGCTTCGAGCGGGTGCGCAGCGCGTCCTGGCGGCTCAGGGACGCCAAGCCCGCCGGGTCGTCGGACACCACCGACCTCGGGTACGCGGTCAGGGTCGTGCACGGCGGCACGTGGGGTTTCGCGTCGGGCGTGGATCTGACCATGGACGCGGCGGCGCGGGTCGCCTCCCAGGCCGTGGCGATGGCGAAACTGTCCGCCCAGGTGATCAGGGCCGCCGGTTCGGACGAGCGGGTGGAACTGGCCGACGAGCCGGTGCACGCCGAGAAGACGTGGATCTCGTCGTACGAGATCGATCCGTTCACCGTGCCCGACGAGGAGAAGGCCGGGCTGCTCGCCGAGTGGAGCGCGCGGCTGCTGGCGGCGAACGGGGTCAACCACGTCGACGCCTCGCTGCTCACCGTCCATGAGAACAAGTTCTACGCCGACACCGCCGGGACCGTGACCACTCAGCAGCGGGTCCGGCTGCACCCGCAGCTGACCGCCGTGTCGGTGGACGAGTCCAGCGGCGAGTTCGACTCCATGCGCACCATCGCACCGCCGGTCGGCCGCGGCTGGGAGTACCTCACGGGCACCGGCTGGGACTGGGAGGAGGAGCTCGCCGGGATCCCGGAGCTGCTCGCCGAGAAGATGCGGGCACCGAGCGTCGAGGCGGGCGTCTACGACCTGGTCGTCGACCCGTCCAACCTGTGGCTGACCATCCACGAGTCCATCGGCCACGCCACCGAGCTGGACCGCGCGCTCGGTTACGAGGCCGCCTACGCCGGTACCTCCTTCGCCACCTTCGACCAGCTCGGCAAGCTCCGGTACGGCTCGGAGCTGATGAACGTCACCGGTGACCGCACCGCCGAGCACGGCCTGGCGACCGTCGGCTACGACGACGAGGGCGTGGCGGGCCAGTCCTGGGACCTGGTCAAGGACGGCACGCTCGTCGGTTACCAGCTGGACCGGCGGATCGCGCGGCTGACCGGCTTCGAGCGGTCCAACGGCTGTGCCTTCGCCGACTCCCCCGGGCACGTGCCCGTGCAGCGCATGGCGAACGTGTCGCTGCGGCCGGACCCGGCGGGGATGTCGACCGAGGACCTTATCGGGAGCGTCGACCGGGGCATCTACGTCGTCGGCGACCGGTCCTGGTCGATCGACATGCAGCGCTACAACTTCCAGTTCACCGGACAGCGCTTCTTCAAGATCGAGAACGGCCGCGTCACCGGCCAGCTGCGGGACGTCGCCTACCAGGCGACCACCACCGACTTCTGGGGCTCGATGGCCGCGGTGGGCGGTCCGCAGACGTACGTCCTCGGGGGCGCCTTCAACTGCGGCAAGGCCCAGCCCGGGCAGGTCGCGGCGGTGTCGCACGGCTGCCCGTCCGCCCTGTTCCAGGGAGTCAACATCCTCAACACCACGCAGGAGGCCGGTCGATGAGCGTCGACTTCGGAATCGGCTGGGGGTCCGGGGGTTATTCCCCGGGAAAGCACAGTCTCAACACCACGCAGGAGGCCGGTCGATGAGCGTCGACTTCGGAATCGGCTGGGGGTCCGGGGGCTACTCCCCGGGAAAGCACAGTCTCAACACCACGCAGGAGGCCGGTCGATGAGTCCTCGTACGAACAAGCCGCACGAGATCGTCGAGCGCGCCCTGGAGCTGTCGAGCGCCGACGGCTGCGTCGTCATCGCCGACGAGCAGTCGACCGCGAACCTGCGCTGGGCCGGCAACGCGCTCACCACCAACGGTGTCACCCGCACGCGCACCCTCACCGTGATCGCGACGGTGGACGGCAAGGAGGGCACCGCCTCCGGTGTCGTCTCGCGGTCCGCGGTGACCATGGACGAGCTGGAGTCCCTGGTCCGGGCCGCCGAGGCCGCCGCGCGCGGGGCCGCGCCCGCCGAGGACGCCCAGCCGCTCGTCCGGGACGTCCCGGCCTCCCCCGACTTCACGGACGCGCCCGTCGAGACCTCCTCCGCGGTGTTCACCGACTTCGCGCCGGCGCTCGGCGAGTCCTTCGCACGCGCGCGTGCGGGTGGCCGTGAGCTGTACGGCTTCGCCAACCACGAGCTGGTCTCCAGCTACCTCGGTACGTCGACGGGCCTGCGCCTGCGGCACGACCAGCCCAACGGGACGCTGGAGCTCAACGCCAAGTCCCCGGACCGTACGCGCTCGGCGTGGGCCGGCCGTTCCACCCGGGACTTCAAGGACGTCGACCCGGCGGCGCTGGACGCCGAGCTCGCCGTCCGTCTGGGGTGGGCCGAGCGCAAGCACGACCTGCCCGCCGGGCGGTACGAGACGCTGCTGCCGCCGACCGCCGTGGCGGACCTGCTGATCTACCAGATGTGGTCGGCGTCGGGCCGGGACGCGGCGGAGGGCCGGACCGTGTTCTCCAAGCCCGGCGGCGGCACACGGCTCGGCGACCGGCTGACCGAGCTGCCGCTGACACTGCGCAGCGATCCGAACGAGCCGGGCCTGGAGTCCGCGCCCTTCGTGCTCACGCACTCCTCCGGCGGCGACTCCTCGGTGTTCGACAACGGACTGCCGCTGACGGCCACCGAGTGGATGCGGGCGGGTGAGCTGAGCAGCCTGCTGACCAGCCGGCACAGCGCGGGTCTGACCGGGCTGCCGGTGGCGCCGGGCATCGACAACCTGATCCTGGACGGCGGCGAGGACCGCTCCCTGGAGGAGATGGTCGCGAGCACCGAGCGCGGGCTGCTGCTGACCTGCCTGTGGTACATCCGCGAGGTCGACCCGGCCACGCTCCTGCTGACCGGCCTGACCCGCGACGGCGTCTACCTGGTCGAGAACGGCGAGGTGACCGGGGAGGTCAACAACTTCCGGTTCAACGAGTCGCCGGTGGACCTGCTGGGCCGGGCGGCGGAGGCCGGGCGCACGGAAAAGACGCTGCCGAGGGAGTGGAGCGACTGGTTCACTAGAGCTGCGATGCCGGCGCTGAGGGTGCCGGACTTCAATATGAGCTCTGTCAGTCGGGGCGTATAACCTCGTAGCCGGGTGTCACTCGACCACCTGAAGATCATCCAAGGAGACGCGAGAACCGTGACGGACATCGTCGACGAGCTGAAGTGGCGTGGGCTGATCGCCCTCTCCACTGACGAGGACGCATTGCGCAAGGCGTTCGCGGACGGCCCCGTCACGTTCTATTGCGGGTTCGACCCGACCGCGCCCAGCCTGCACCTCGGCAACCTCGTGCAGATCCTCACGATGCGCCGGATCCAGCAGGCGGGCAACCGTCCGCTGGGGCTGGTGGGCGGGGCGACGGGTCTGATCGGCGACCCGAAGCCGACCGCGGAGCGCACGCTGAACGCGCCGGAGGTCGTGGCCCAGTGGGTGGAGCGGCTCCGCGCGCAGATCGCCCCGCTGCTGGACTTCGAGGGGCCGAACGCCGCGGTCATGGTCAACAACCTGGACTGGACCCAGGGGTTGTCGGCGATCGAGTTCCTGCGGGACGTGGGCAAGCACTTCCGGGTCAACAAGATGATCGCGAAGGAGGCCGTCGCCCGGCGGCTCAACTCCGACGCGGGCATCGGCTACACCGAGTTCAGCTACCAGATCCTCCAGGGCATGGACTTCCTGGAGCTGTTCCGCAGGCATGGCTGCACGTTGCAGACCGGCGGCAGCGACCAGTGGGGCAACCTCACCTCGGGCACCGACCTGATCCACCGGGTCGAGCCCGACGCCGTGGTGCACGCGCTGGCCACGCCGCTGATCACCAAGGCCGACGGCACCAAGTTCGGCAAGACGGAGTCCGGCACGGTCTGGCTCGACCCCGAGATGACCACGCCGTACGCCTTCTACCAGTTCTGGCTGAACGCGGACGACCGGGACGTCTCCAAGTTCCTGCGGATCTTCAGCTTCCGGTCGCACGAGGAGATCGAGGAGCTGGAGAAGCAGACCGAGGAGCGTCCGCAGGCCCGTGCCGCGCAGCGTGCGCTGGCGGAGGAGCTGACGACCCTGGTGCACGGCGCCGACCAGACGGCCGCGGTGATCGCCGCGTCCCGCGCCCTCTTCGGGCAGGGCGAGCTGGCGGAGCTGGACGAGAGGACGCTGACGGCGGCCCTGTCCGAGGTGCCGCATGTCCAGGTCGCCGAGCTCGCTCCGGTGGTCGACCTGCTCGCCGAGGTCGGTCTCGTGGCCAGCAAGTCGGCCGCGCGGCGCACCGTGAAGGAGGGCGGGGCCTACGTGAACAACGTGAAGGTCGCGGCCGAGGACGCGGTGCCCGCCAAGGAGGACCTGCTGCACGGCAGGTGGCTGGTGCTGCGGCGCGGGAAGAGGAACCTCGCCGCCGTCGAGGTCACCGGCGCATAGCACACCTCGGGCGCGGAGATCTGCGGAGCGCGGCTCTCGCCGTGGTTGCTCCCGCGGTTCCCCGCGCCCCTGTGGCGCGTCGCGGTCAGGTGCGGTGCTTCCTCTTGCCCAGCGTCGCCATGTACAGCATGTCTCCGACGCCCACGATCACGATCGCGGCGATGAGCTGGAAGGCATGCCGGCTCCAGTCGATGCCGGAGGTCTCCTCGACGCCCGCCGCGCGCGCGATCGCGTTGCCGACGATGGCGCCGATCATGCCGAAGATGGTCGTCAACCACAGGGGACTGTGCTGCTTTCCGGGGATGATCGCCTTCGCGATCAGGCCCAGCACGAGTCCCACGATGATCGCCCACAACCAGCCCATGGCTGCCTCCTAGTACGGCTCGACGTGTGAGCATTACGGCCAGTGTCGGCCCATGCGCGCTACGACGCATGTCGAGTGAGCCGTACGCGCCGCGACGCAGGCCGTTCGCCCGGGAGTCGGGCGCCCCGGTCTCGTGGGTGGCGCAGGCGCGGCGTACCGTAGGACGTGTCCGGGCCCGGTTCCTGTGCCGGGGCGGCATGGGTACGGGCCGGGGAGAGTCCGATGCGGGCGGATGGTGGAATGTGATGCGGAAGCAGCATGCGGCAGGCAACGCCCAGGTTTTCCGGATCACCGGTGCCCGCGCGGGGCTGCACGACGACGTACGCGCCCGGCAGCGGCGGTATGTGATCTCGATGTCGGTGCGGACGGTCTCGGTCATCCTCGCCGCGTCGCTCTGGAACGTCGAACGGCACGTCGCGATCGTGGCGTTGGTGCTCGGGGTGATCCTCCCCTACATCTCGGTGGTGATCGCCAACGCGGGGCGGGAGAACGCGCCGTCGCTGCCGTCGACGTTCGTGACCGCGCCGATGCGGCCGATGCTCGCTCCGCCGGGGGTTCGGGAGCCGTCTGCGGAATCGTTCCCGGAAGACGGTCCGGCCGATGCGGCGGCGGGTGTCCGGGGTGAGCCGCGCGAGCGGACGTGACCTCTGCGGAGGGTCCGGATCCGGTCGTCATCTCCGCGCCAAGCTCAAGAAAAGCTCAGATCAATCATGTTGTTCCAGTGCCGGGCAGCGGGTTACCCGTGACATACTTCCTACGCGCTCCGCATCCCCCGTCGGAGCGACAGACCGACGCCGGGCAGCTCCCCCCGTGGCTGCTCGGCGTCGCCTTGTTCAGCGCGCTTTTGTGAGACGAACCAGTGAGTGACGAGACCACCCCGATCTGCTCAGCCAAGGGCTGCCGTGCCGACGCGGTGTGGGTCCTCGCCTGGAACAACCCGAAGATCCACACGCCGGAGCGGCGCAAGACCTGGCTGGCGTGCGACGAACACCGGGAGCATCTCTCCCAGTTCCTCGGGGTGCGGGGGTTCTTGAAGGACGTGGTGGAGCTCAAGGACTGGCAGGCCCCGGAAGGCGCCTAGGCCCGCCCCAGCCGCCCCAGTGCCGCGGCCCTAGCCGCCGATCGCCGACATCGGGCGGTCCGGCTGCACGAACGACGGGTCGTCCAGGCCCGCGCCCGCCTTCTTGCCCCACATCGCCGCCTTCCAGATGCGGGCGATCTCCTCGTCCGGGGCCCCCGAGCGCAGGGCCGCGCGCAGGTCGGTCTCCTCCGTCGCGAACAGGCAGGTGCGTACCTGGCCGTCGGCCGTGAGGCGGGTGCGGTCGCAGGCGGCGCAGAACGGGCGGGTGACCGAGGCGATGACGCCCACGACATGCGGGCCGCCGTCCACGATCCAGCGTTCTGCCGGGGCCGAGCCGCGCTTCTCGGAGCCCTCTTCCGTCAGCTCGAAGCGGGTGCGCAGGGAGGTCAGGATGTCGCCCGCGGTGATCATGCCGTCGCGCTTCCAGCCGTGCTGGGCGTCCAGGGGCATCTGCTCGATGAACCGCAGTTCGTAGTCGTGCTCCACCGCCCAGGCCAGCAGGTCGGGGGCCTCGTCCTCGTTCAGTCCCGGCATCAGGACCGAGTTGACCTTCACCGGGGTCAGGCCCGCCTCACGGGCCGCGTACAGGCCCTCGATGACGTCCTTGTGGCGGTCCCGGCGGGTGAGGGTCTTGAAGACGTCGGGGCGCAGGGTGTCCAGGGAGACGTTGACCCGGTCCAGGCCGGCCGCCTTCAGGGCGGTCGCGGTGCGCTTGAGGCCGATGCCGTTGGTCGTCAGGGACATCTGGGGGCGCGGCTCCAGGGCGGCGACCCGCTCCACGATGCCCACCAGGCCCGGGCGCAGCAGGGGCTCGCCACCGGTGAAGCGGACCTCCTCGATACCGAGGGAGGTGACCGCGATGTCGATCAGGCGGACGATCTCGTCGTCCGTGAGCAGGTCGGGCTTGGCGAGCCACTGCAGGCCCTCCTCGGGCATGCAGTACGTACAGCGCAGATTGCACCGGTCGGTCAGCGAGACTCGCAGGTCGGTGGCCACTCGGCCGTAGGTGTCGATGAGCACGTGGGCCCCCTCCCTCGTCGCGCAGTATTCGATCCGTCACTTGCGAGCCTACGTGACCGCACTGACATCGACAGTCCCCGATCCCACGAGGTAAGACGCGGCCGCGTCGTAGAGACCTACGACGCGGCCGCTCGGTGGATCGTCCTAGTGGGCGCCGGTGCCGGTCAGGGACCGGACCTCCAGCTCGGCGTACTTGGCGACGTCGGGCTCCTCCTTGGACAGGACGGTGCCGAGCCAGCCCATCGCGAAGCCGAACGGGATGGAGATGATGCCCGGGTTCTTCAGCGGGAAGTACGCGAAGTCGACGTCCGGGAACATCGCCTTCGGGTCGCCGGAGACGACGGGCGAGAACAGCACCAGGCCGACGGCCACGATCAGACCGCCGTAGATCGACCACAGGGCGCCCTGGGTGGTGAACCTCTTCCAGAACAGGCTGTAGAGGATGGTCGGCAGGTTGGCGGAGGCGGCGACCGCGAAGGCCAGCGCGACCAGGCCGGCCACGTTGAGGTCGCGGGCGAGGGCGCCCAGGCCGATGGAGACGATGCCGATGAAGACGGTCGCCCAGCGGGCCGCGCGTACCTCCTCCTTGCCGGAGGCCTGGCCCTTGCGGATGACGTTGGCGTAGATGTCGTGCGCGAAGGACGACGAGGACGCCAGGGTCAGACCGGCGACCACGGCGAGGATCGTCGCGAAGGCCACCGCGGAGATCGTGGCCAGCAGGATCGCGCCCCATGCCGAGTCGACGCCGCCCAGGTGCAGGGCGAGCAGTGGGGCCGCGGTGTTGCCGGACGGGTTGGAGTCGGTGATCTCCTTCTGGTCGATCAGTGCGGCGGCGCCGAAGCCGAGCGCGATCGTCATCAGGTAGAAGCCGCCGATGATGCCGATGGCCCAGTTCACGGACTTACGGGCGGCCTTGGCGTTGGGGACCGTGTAGAAGCGGATCAGGATGTGCGGCAGGCCGGCGGTGCCGAGCACCAGGGCGATGCCGAGCGAGATGAAGTCCAGCTTGGAGGTGCCGGTGGCGCCGTACTGGAGGCCGGGCTCCAGGAACGCGGAGCCCTTGCCGCTGTTCTCGGCGGCCGTGCCGAGCAGATCGGAGATGTTGAAGTCGAACTTCAGCAGCACCAGGAAGGTGATCAGGATCGTGCCGCTGATGAGCAGGACGGCCTTGACCATCTGGACCCAGGTGGTGCCCTTCATGCCGCCGATGGAGACGTACACGATCATCAGCAGGCCGACCAGGGCGACGATGGCGATCTTGCCCCCGTCGGAGGTGATGCCGAGCAGCAGCGAGACGAGGACGCCGGCGCCGGCCATCTGGGCCAGCAGGTAGAAGATCGAGACGACGATCGTGGAGGTGCCGGCCGCGGTGCGGACCGGGCGTTGGCGCATGCGGTACGCCAGCACGTCGCCCATGGTGTAGCGGCCGGAGTTCCGCAGCGGCTCGGCGACCAGGAGCAGCGCCACCAGCCAGGCGACCAGGAAGCCGATGGAGTACAGGAAGCCGTCGTAGCCGAAGAGGGCGATGGCGCCGGCGATGCCGAGGAACGACGCGGCCGACATGTAGTCGCCGGAGACCGCCAGGCCGTTCTGGAAGGCGCTGAACTGCCGTCCGCCGGCGTAGAAGTCGGCGGCGTCCTTGGTCTGGCGGCCCGCCCAGACGGTGATGACGAGGGTCGCGACGACGAACACCGCGAAGAGGCTGATGATCAGCGGCCGGTGCTCGCTGGCCTCGCCGGCTGCCAGTGTGATCGCGGGGCTCATGCGCCGCCCTCCATCCGGGACTTGATCGCCTCGGCCTTGGGGTCGAGCTTCGCGGCGGCGTGCCGCGAGTACCACCAGGCGATGAGGAACGTGGTGAGGAACTGGGCGATGCCGAGGACGAAGGCGACGTTGATGTTGCCGAACAGCTTGGTCCCCATGAAGTCGCCCGCGAAGTTCGAGAGCAGGACGTACAGCAGGTACCAGGCGATGAAGCCCACGGTCAGGGGGAAGGCGAAGGAGCGGTAGGAGCGGCGCAGTTCAGCGAACTCAGCGCTCTCATGCACCGCGGTGAACTCCTCGGGGCTGGGGAGTCGGTCTTGCTCTTTCGAGGGGGGCGGTGCGTCGGTAGCCACGGAGTCTCCTCGCGTTGCGGGCGCTGGTGCCACGGTGGACGGGGACGGATCGGGGTCCGGGGGCGGACTGGGTACGGCGGACATGTGACGGCTCTGTTCCTCGGGGTTGCCAGGGGGCTCGATCGTGCTCGTGCTCCCTGCCCAAGGTCACGGCGGCACGCGAGGACCGGTTCAACTGCCGAGGCGTCTTTGTGAAGTCACCCCCGGTAGGTCATTGCTGGCCAGCGGCTGCGCGGGATAACTTCGCCCTGCAACACCCGTCATGTACCTGCCCGAGCACCACCTGTGTCTCGGGCGGTTTCGTTTCCGGATGATGTGGAGACCCCATGTCCCGTCTGCGCTCCAGACGTCGGCTCGCTCTCGCTGTACCTGTCGTTCTCTCGCTGACCGCCTCGCTCGGCTTCCTGCCGGCGGCGGCGTCGGCCGCCCCGTACGCGGAGCCGACCGCACAGGCCGCGGACTCGCCCTCCCTGTCGTACGTCGTCAACACCAAGGTGGACCGTCGCACGATCGCGTCGGTGAAGAAGGCCGTGGTCGCCAAGGGCGGCACGGTCGTCATCACGTACGACAAGATAGGCGTGATCGTCGTCCACTCGGCCAACCCCGACTTCGGCGCCCAGATACGCGCGGTGCGCGGCGTGCAGTCGGCGGGTGCGACGCGCACCTCCCCGCTGGCCCCCGCGAGCACCACGGACGAGGGTGCGGCCCAGTTCCTGACGAAGGCGCAGGCCGAGAAGATCGAGAGCGCCTCCGCGGCCGACCCCGGCAGCGAGCCCCTCGAGGCCGACCAGTGGGACCTGAGGGCGATCGGCGCCGACAAGGCCGCGCAGATCAACCCGGGCAGCAAGAAGGTCACCGTCGCCGTGATCGACACCGGCGTCGACGACACCCACCCGGACATCGCGCCGAACTTCTCCGCCTCCCAGTCCGCCAACTGCGACGGCGGTGTCCCGAACACCACCGAGGGCGCCTGGCGCCCGTACACCGCGGACGACTACCACGGCACGCACGTGGCCGGTGAGATCGCCGCCGCCCGCAACGGCATCGGTGTGGCCGGTGTCGCGCCCGGCGTGAAGGTCTCGGCCATCAACGTCACCGACCCGAGCAACGGCCTGTTCTACCCGGAGAGCGTCGTCTGCGCCTTCGTGTTCGCCGCCGACCACGGCGTGGAGATCACGAACAACAGCTACTACGTGGACCCGTGGCTGTACAACTGCCTCGACGACCCCGACCAGCGGGCCATCGTCGACGCGGTCAACCGGGCCTCGAAGTACGCCCAGAAGAAGGGCACGCTCAACCTGGCGTCCGCGGGCAACTCCAACGACGACCTCGACTCGGACGCCCTGGTCGACGACAGCAGCCCCGACGACTCCACGCCGGTGCCGCGCACCATCGACCCGCACGAGTGCTTCGACGTGCCGACCCAGCTCCCGGGTGTGGTCACCGTCAGCGCGACGGGCGTGAACAACCTCAAGTCGTACTACTCCTCGTACGGTTACGGTGTCGTCGACATCGCGGCCCCGGGCGGCGACCGGCTCTACCAGATCCCGGACACCCCGTCGAAGAACGGCCGCATCCTGTCGACCATGCCGAACAACGCGTACGGCTTCCTCCAGGGCACCTCGATGGCCTCCCCGCACGCCGCGGGTGTCGCCGCGCTGCTGAAGTCGACGCACCCGAAGGCCTCCCCGGCCCAGTTGCAGGCGCTGCTGAAGCTGCAGGCGGACAACCCGGGCTGCCCGGCGTCGTACGACCAGGACGGCGACGGCACGCAGGACGCGACCTGCGTCGGCGGCAAGAAGTTCAACGGGTTCTACGGCTACGGCATCGTCAACGCGCTGCGCGCGGTGAAGTAGGAAGCAACCCGAACCGGGCGGCGCGGCCTCGACGGGCCGCGCCGCCCGGCTTTCCCGCACGGGCTACGCCGTCGCGTCACGCGCGCGTGCCGTGCGGGGCCGACCGGGTGCCGTCCGGCCCTGGCGCGTGATGCGGCAGGATCTCCGGCATGCATGTGTATGAAGAACCCGCCACCTGGACCGCCGAACCGACCCGGCCCAAGGGGCAGTTGGTGTTCCGTTTCGTCCTCACGGTCCTCTACACGCCCGTGCAGTTCGTGATGTGGCTCGTGGCGTTCGTCGCCTTCCTGGCCATCAGCCTGGCCACCGAGATCATCACGGTGTTCAGCACCTCCTACGAGCAGGGCCTGTTCAAGGCCGGGGACCGGGTACTGGACCCGTTGTCGAGGTGGCCCGCCTGGTGCGTCAGCTGGCCGGAGCTGCGGCACGAGGGCGACACCGCGTACTACAGGGCGCGGGTGGAGAAGAAGGTCGGCCGCTGGACGAAGAGGGCGTCCGCGCCCCGCAAGTCCCAGCAGGCACGGCCCTCGGACGAGTGCGCGATACCGCTGCGCGACTATCGGGGCGTCGGCGGGTGGTACGTCGCCCAGGTCGCCCACGCGCTGGGCTGGCAGCTGCGGCCCACGGACGTGCGCAAGGAGGTGCGTCTGCGGTGGTCGGCAGCGCCCCATGTTGATTGAATCAACGTTGATTTGATCAATAATGCATAGTGAAGTCATGACCGAGGTGACGCACGAGGACTCTCTTCAGGCACGGCTTCCGGTACGGGAGTTGGCGCGCGCCTGCGTCCGCCAATGCGCGCGGGCCGCCGCCGAGTTGGGGGCGCGGCGGGCCCGGCTCGCCGAGGTGCCCGCCGTGCGGGTGGACGACGGCGCGATCGCCACGGCGTTCGTGAGCGAGCGGCATCTGCTGATCAATGGTCGGGCCCCGGTCACCTTCGCACCTCTGTCCAGGTTCTGGCGGACCGCCGACGGATGGGTACGCACGCACGCCAACTACCCGCATCACCGGCAGCGGTTGCTGAAGGTGATGGGTCCGCCGGAGTCCCTCGAAGCGGCCTTCGCCGAGCGGTCCGCCCTGGAGGTCGAGGAGGTGGTGTACGCGGCCGGGGGCCTCGCCGTCGCCCTGCGGACGCCCGAGGAGTGGGCGGCCCATGAGCAGGCGGCCGAGCTGGCGAAGCGGCCGCTCGTCGAGCACGAACGCCTCGACTCCGCCCACGCGCGCGTGCTCGCCCCCCTCGACACCGCTCCCCTGCTGCCCGCCGCCGGGCTGCGCGTCCTGGACCTCACCCGGGTCATCGCCGGCCCGGTCGCCACCCGCACGCTCGCCCTGCTGGGCGCGGACGTGCTGCGCCTGGACCCGCCCCGGCTGCCCGAACTGCCCGACCAGCACGCCGAGACGGGCTTCGGGAAGCGGTCGGCGACGCTGGACCTGGTGGCCGACCGGCGGACCTTCGAGGAGCTGCTCGCGGCGGCGGACGTCGTCGTCACCGGGTACCGGCCGGGCGCGCTGAACCGGTTCGGGCTGTCGCCCCGGGCGCTGGCGGAGCGGCGGCCCGGGGTGGTCGTGGCCCAGCTGTCGGCCTGGGGCGCGTACGGGCCCTGGCGGGAGCGGCGGGGGTTCGACAGCCTGGTGCAGGTGGCCACGGGGATCGCGGTCGTGGAGGGGGCGCTGGAGCGGCCGGGCGCGCTGCCCGCGCAGGCCCTCGACCACGGCACGGGCTATCTGCTGGCGGCGGCCGTGCTGCGGGCGCTGACCGAGCAGTCACGGGAGGGCGGCAGCCGGGTCGTACGGCTGGCGCTGGCGCGGACGGCACAGTGGCTGATGAACGAGGTCCCGGCCGACACCCCCGGGGACACGGGCGACGCGGACACCGACCCCGGCCCCTGGCTCACCGAGACGGACAGCGGGGTCGGGCGGCTGCGGTACGCCCGGTCACCGGTGTCCTTCACGGGCGGTCCGGTGGACTGGACGCGACCACCGGGGGTCTGGGGGACGGACCCCGCGCGGTGGAGCTGAGCGGCGCCGTGGGGCAGGGCGCGTAGCCTCTGGACCGGCGGATCGCGCGGCGGCGTTGAGCGGCGCCGTCGCGGGCAGCCCGCGTACCCACTGGACCGACGGATCGCTCGGTGGAGCCGCGCGGAGCCTTCGGCCGGAGCCCGTACCCTCTGGACCGGCGGATCGCGCGGTGGAGTTGAGCGGCGCCGTCGCGGGCAGCCCGCGTACCCACTGGACCGCCGGATCGCGCGGTGGAGCCGCGCGGCGCCTTCGGCCGGAACCCATACCCTCTGGACCGGCGGATCGCGCGGTGGAGTTGAGCGGTCGTCGGCCGGTATACGTACCTCTGGCCGGAATGCCGTACCGCCAGGTGTTTTCCTGGACTTGCCCGGTTCCGTGGCAGCTGGCGACGATCATGAGGTGACCTTGACAAGACCCGCGACCGGGGCGTCCGGCGCGACCGGGCGGGCGCCGTGCCCCGGTACCGGCCGTGCCGTCGCCACCGTCGTCCTGGTGACCCTCGGCGCGCTGATCCCGCTGCTCGGCCCGTCCGCCGCGTTGCACGGCACCGGGGAGGCCGCGGCGCCCGGGGTCGGCGGCGTCGCCCTGCTGCGGGCGGTGCTGTTCACGGCGCTGTGCGTCCCGGTGGGCGAGCTGTTCGTGAGTCGGCTGGCCCGGTCGGTGCCCGGCGCTCCCGCGGCCGTGCCGCGCTCCTGGGCCCCCTACGCGGCCGGTGCCGGTCTCGTGGCCGCGCTGGGGCTGGCCTCGGTCGTGGCCACCGGCAACCTCGTGCCGGACAGCCTCGCGCAGGTCGACGTCGGCGGCCTGTACGCGTCCCGGGACGGCAAGCTCGCCCTCGTCGAGGTCAACGCCTTCCTCGCGACCGGCCTGTGCGCCATGTCGGCCCGGCCGGCCACACAGGTCTGGCCGCTCGCCGCGGTCGTCGTGGCGGAGGCCCTGCGCGCGCATCCCCCGACCGAGCACGGGCCGTTGGTCGGGTCGGGGCTGACGCTGGTTCACCTGACCTGTGCGGCCCCGTGGGTGGGCGGGCTGCTGTACGCGCTGCGGACCCTACGGCAGTGGCGGCGCGCGGCGGACGCGGGCGGGCCTGCGTCGGGGGCCGGGGACAGCCCGGCCGCGGGCGCCGCCCTGCTCGGCCGCTACGCGCGCGTGGCCGTCGGGCTGCTCGCCGCGATCACCGCGACCGGGGTGTGGAGTTCGCTGCGCCGCATGCCGCCGGGGACGGTCCTCGACCAGCTGACGACGACCGCGTACGGGCGCGTGCTGCTCGCCAAGGTGCTGCTGGTGGCCGCGGTCGCCGCGCTCGCCCTGTGGGCGCGACTGCGCCTGAGCCGAGCCCCCGACCCGCTCACCGCGTACTCCCCCGCGCGGGCGGAGGTCATCGCCCTGGGCCTGACGGTGGCGGTATCGGGTCTGCTGACGGCACTGCCGGTACCGATCCGCTGGTGAGGCCGGGGAGGCAGGGTGAGGGGCGAGCCGGGTCCCGGGCTCGCCCAGGGGATCAGCACGGCCGGGGCGAGAGGCCGAGGCGGCTCCTGGGCTCGCCCGGGGAGTCACCCCGCTCCGGGCGCTCAGCCCGCCACCAGCACCTTGAGGGCCGTCCGTTCGTCCATCGCCTTGTAGCCGGCCGGGACGTCCTCCAGGCCGATGGTCAGGTCGAAGACGGGTGAGGGGTCGATGGTGCCGTCCAGGACGTCGGGCAGCAGCTCGGGGAGGTAGGCGCGGACCGGCGCGACGCCGCCGCGCAGCGCGATGTTCCGGTCGAACATGACGCCCAGGTCGAGCCCGGTGCCGCTGCCGTGCGGGACGCCGACCCAGCCGACGGTGCCGCCGTCACGGGCGATGCCGACCGCGGTGCGCATGGACTGCTCGGTGCCGACGGCCTCGACGACGGCGTGCGCGCCCTGACCGCGGGTGAGTTCACGGACCGCCTCGACGGCCGCTTCCCCGCGCTCGGCGACGACGTCGGTGGCGCCGAAGCGGCGCGCGATGTCGGTACGGGCCTCGTGCCGGCCGAGGGCGATGATCCGCTCGGCGCCCAGCCGCTTGGCGGCGAGGACCGCGCACAGGCCGACGGCCCCGTCCCCGACGACGGCGACCGTGGCGCCCGCGCGGGCCCCGGCTCCGAGGGCGGCGTGGTGGCCGGTGCCCATGACGTCGGACAGGCTCAGCAGCGCGGCCAGCAGACGGTCGTCGGAGGCCGCGTCCTTGGGCAGCTGGACCAAGGTGCCGTCGGCGAAGGGCACGCGCACGGCCTCGCCCTGTCCGCCGTCGTAGCCGACCGAGCCCCAGAACCCGCCGTGCTCACAGGAGGTGGTGAGGCCCTCACGGCAGTAGTCGCAGACGCCGTCGGACCACATGAAGGGCGCCACCACGAGGTCGCCGCGGCGGACGGTGCCGACCTCGGAGCCGGTCTCCTCGACGACACCGAGGAACTCGTGCCCGATGCGCTGACCCCGCTCCCGGGTCGCCGTCCCCCGGTACGCCCACAGGTCGCTGCCGCAGATGCAGGACCGCAGCACCCGGACCACGGCGTCGGTGGGCAGCTGCACCACGGGGTCGGGCACGTCCTCCACGCGCATGTCGAAGGGGGCGTGGATGGTGGTGGCGCGCATGAGGAGGATCCTTCTCTTCGCTGGCTCGTACATGCGCTCAGGGGGTGGTCGAGCGCACTTCACCGTACGCCGACCGCTCCGGCTGTCGCTCGGCGAGTACGCCGATGACCAGCAGTGACTGCGCGGCGATATAGGTGAGCATGATCCACAGATCCGGTCGGGGCGGCTGGGGCCACTCGGCGACGCCGGTCGCGATCAGGCTGTCGGAGAGCACGAACAGCGCGCCGCCGAGACCGGCGAGGAGACCGAGCCGGGTGGCGGCCGCACAGGCCATGGCGGTGAGCAGGAGGCTGTAGCCGGCCACGGGGACCCGCAGGTCGGCGGGCAGGTCCGGCCACAGGGAGGCGACGGTACCGACCAGGACCATGCCGTAGGCGGGCGCGAAGAAGGCACTGCGCGCGCGTGCTGGCTCGTACGACCTGAAGAGGGCGAGGTAGCAGATGTGCCCGGCGGCGAAGCAGCCCATCCCGGCGAGGAAGGCGGGCTCGGCGTCGAGGAGCAGCAGGGTGTCGCCGCCCCAGCCGCACAGCAGGGCGGCGATCAGGAGCGGGGGCGCGCCGCGGACGGCCGCGCAGGCGGCGAGGAGGGGCATCAGGAGCGGCTTGGCGACGGTGTGCCCGGCGTCCCAACCGACGGCCAGGGAGACCAGGTCGACGACGGCCGCGAGGGCGAAGGCTGCGGCGAGGGGACGTCTCACGCGGCCACGGTCTTCTCGGCCGGCTCCGCCGTCGGCGCCGGCTTCCAGCCCGGCCCGCGGAACACCCGGCCGGCGCGCTCGCGCCAACTGGACGCCGCCTTGATGTCCTTGATGATCGACACGTACTCATGGGTGGCGACCTTGATGGGGTTGAACGTGTTGATGTTCTTCGTCAACCCATAGACAGGCCGTTCGGTCTCGGCGACGAACGAGCCGAACAGCCGGTCCCAGATGATGAGGATGCCGCCGAAGTTGCGGTCCAGATAGCCGCCCTGGGAGGCGTGGTGGACCCGGTGGTGCGAGGGAGTGTTGAACACGAACTCGAACCACCGGGGCAGCTTGTCGATGCGCTCGGTGTGGATCCAGAACTGGTAGACGAGGTTCGCCGAGGAGCAGAAGGCCAGCGCCGCGGGGTGCACACCGGCGGCGATCAGCGGCACGTAGAACGGCCACACGGTCAGCGTGGTCCAGGGCTGGCGCAGCGCGGTGGTGAGGTTGAACTTCTCGCTGGAGTGGTGGACGACGTGGCAGGCCCACAGGATGCGGATGACGTGGTGGCCGCGGTGCGACCAGTAGTAGAAGAAGTCCTGGGCGAGCAGCATCAGCGGGACGGTCCCCCACAGCACGGGGACGCGCAGCGGGGTGAGTTCGTGGATCGCCGTGTAGATCGCGACGATCGGGATCTTCCAGAGGAAGTCGAAGGCGAGACTGCCCAGCCCCATGCCGACGCTGGTCGCGGCGTCCTTCGTCTCGTATCCGGCGGCGTCCTCGTCGGGGTGGATGCGGACGCTGATCATCTCGACCACGGTGAGCAGGACGAAGGCGGGTATGGACCAGAGCACGACATCGGGCAGGTTCGGCATAAGGGGACCGTAGAACCGCTGGTCGGCCGCGACTAGACGTTGTTACTGACAAGTATTACAGCGAGTACGCGCTTACTTGTTGGTGATCTCCCCCAAAGCCACCACGGGCGGTTTCAGACTCCGGCCGCACCCAGCAGGGCCCCCGCCGCATACGTCACTCCCATGGCCAGCGCGCCACCCAGTACGTTGCGCAGCGCCGCGCGGACGGGATCGGCGGCGCCGAGGCGAGCGCTGCTCCAGCCGGTCAGGACGAGGGCGGCGAGGGAGGAGACGACGGTGACCCCGAGACGCCGGTCGGCGGGTGGCAGGACGATGGCGAGCAGCGGGAGCAGGGCGCCGACCGTGAAGGACAGGAAGCTCGCCCACGCGGCGTGCCAGGGGTTGGTCAGCTGGTCGGGGTCGATACCGAGCTCCACGCGTGCGTGGGCGCGCAGGGCGTCCCGCGCGGTGAGCTGCTCGGCGGCCTCCCTGGCGACGTCCCGCGACAGACCCCGTTCCCGCAGCAGTCCGGTCAGTTCCTCCAGCTCGGCCTCGGGCCGCTCGCGCAGCTCCCGCTTCTCGACGGCGAGGGCGGCCTTCTCGGAGTCCCGTTGGGTGGAGACGGAGACGTACTCGCCGGCCGCCATCGACATCGACCCCGCCAGCAGCCCCGCCAGGCCCGCCGTGAGCAGGGCCGAGCGGTCGTCCGTGGCGCCGGCGACGCCGACGACGAGGCCGGCCGTGGACACGATGCCGTCGTTGGCGCCGAGGACGGCCGCCCGCAGCCAGTTCAGCCGCGCGCCGAGCGCGCCGCCGTGGGCCTCGTCATGCGTGGGTTCGGTCACGACGGGAGGATCGCACCCCGGACGCCCTCGTATCCGGACCGACGCCCCCGTGTCCGGACCGGCGCTCACCGCATCCAAGCCGACGCTCGCCGAAGCCCAACGGCCCCGGACCGCGCTCACCACACCCGCACCGACGCCCCTTTCGCGAACACCGGGCTCGTCGCGTCCGCCGGTGGCTCGGTCAGCGGCTCGGCGATCTCCTCCACCGTCGGGCCCACCTTCGCCGCGATGGGGTCGAGGAGGTCGAGGTCGAAGCCGTACACGCGCGCGGCGTTGCCGCCGACCATCGCGGCGACCTCCGCACGCGGCACACGCGCGTAGGCGTACCGCAGGCCCTCCCGCGAGTACGGGTACGTCCCCTCGTCGTGCGGGTAGTCGCTGCCCCACATGATCTTGTCGACGCCGATCCGGTCGCGCAGCGGCACCTCGTGCGGCCGCATGAAGCTGGCGCCGACGAAGCAGTTGTCGCGCCAGACCTCGGAGGGCGCGTCGCCCATCCGGGCCGCCAGCCCCGCGCCGAACTTGGACTCCGCCGTGGACGCCCTGGTCGCCGCCGCGACCAGACGCCCGTGGTAGTAGTCCAGCATCTCCAGCACCCCGGGGATCCAGCCCGAGCCCTGCTCGGTCAGGACCAGCCGCAGGTCCGGGTGGCGGCGGAAGGCACCGCCGAACACCAGGTGCCACAGCGCCCGGTGGGAGAACCAGGTCGTCTCGACCATGAAGACCGCGCGGGCCGCCGGTTCGTCGCCGAGCGGCGGGGAGGCCGAGCCCGCGTGGTGGTTGACCGGGACACCCAGTTCCGCGCAGACGGCCCAGATGGGGTCGTACGTGGCCGAGTAGAGCTCGGGCAGGCCCGAGCCCGGCGGTGTGCCGGGGAGCAGCAGCCCGCCCTTGAGGCCCGCCTCCACGCACCGGCGGATCTCCTTCACCGCCTCCTCGACGTCGTTGAGGAGGATCTGGAAGACGCCGGCCCGCCGCCCGGGGGCGGCCGCGCAGAAGTCCGCCAGCCAGCGGTTGTGGGCGCGCAGGCCGGCCCAGCGGCGCTCGAACTCCGCCGGCTCCGGGGCGGGTGCCATGAGCGAGCCGGAGGGGAAGAAGGGCGGAATGGTGTTGGGGAACACCACCTCCGCGACGATCCCGTCCTCCTCCAGCTCCGCGAGCCGCCGTTCGGAGTTCCAGTTCTTGTCGGCGGTGTCGGCGAGCAGGTCCTCGTAGGGATTGACGTACGTCGCCGCCCACGCGTCGAACTCGTCGTGGTGGCGGCGCTCCAGATAGGGCTTGTAGTCCAGCAGGTCGGCGCCCGCGTGGCAGTCGGCCGAGATGACCGTGTAGCGGTCGGTCATGAGGATGCCCCCAGGACAGGGAAGTCGTGGTCGGTCAGCCAGTGCCGGCCCACCTCGCGCGAGCGCGACCAGGAGGCCTCCACGGCCGCCTGGTCGGCGGACTGGCCGAGGTCGGCGGGGGTGGGTCCGATGCGGCGGGCGAGCGGGGCCAGCTTGTCGGTGTCGAAGCCGAAGACCTCCGCCGCGGCCAGACCCAGCATGCGGCGGGTCTCCGCGACGGGGATGTCGTGGAAGGTGCGCCTCAGCCACGCGCGCGTGTCGGGCCAGGTGCCCTCGGGGTGCGGGAAGTCGCTGCCCCAGAGGATGTTGTCGACACCGATCTCGTAGCGCTGGGCCAGTTCACGGCGCTTGGTGTTGGTGGCGCAGACGAACACCTGGCGGTCGAGGTACTCGTGCGGCGGGCGCTTGAGCTCCTGGAACGGCGAGAGCTTCTTGCCGCCGTGGGCGCCGAGGTAGAGGCGGTCCATGAACCACAGCAGGTTCGGCAGCCACCAGCAGCCCGACTCGGCGACCCCGAACCGCAGCCCCGGGTGGCGCTCGAAGACGCCGGACCAGAGGAGGAACCAGAGCGGACGGGCCGGCCACCAGGTGACCTCGGAGACGTAGATCCCGAGGTGGTCGCCGTACTCGTGGCGCGGGGCCGCCCCGGAGTGGGTGAGGACCGGCATGCCGCACTCGGCGGCCGCCGCCCACACCGGGTCGTAACGGCGGTCGTGGTAGGGCTCCTTGTCGACCCACATGGACGGGATCATCAGGGCGCCGAGCCCGGACTCCCTGGCGCGATGGATCTCCGCGACGACCTGGTCGGTGTCCGCCGTGACCGGCAACAGGGCCACTCCGCAGTGCCGTTCGGGGTGCTCGGAGACGAAGTCGGCCAGCCAGCGGTTGTGCGCCCGCGCGCCCGCCATGCCGAGCTCCGGGTCCTGGTCGCCGGAGAGCCCGAGCCCCACCCCGAAGGGCGCCGCCGTCTGGCTGTCGACCGCGTCGGCATCCGGGAAGACGACCTCGGCGGCCACCCCGTCGCCGTCGAGCTCCTTCAGCCGCTGGGCGGTGTCCCATCCCCCGCGCAGGCCCTCCTCGTTGTCCTGGAACCACTTGTTCGCGAACGCCTCGTTGCGGATGCCGAGCCGGGTCATCTCCTCGCGGCGCCGGTCGCGACCGGCGAGGAAGTCGTCGAAGTCGCGGTGGAAACGGGAGTCCAGGTAGGGCCGGTACTCCTCGGTGGGGAGTCCGGCGTGGCAGTCGGAGGAGATGATCAGGTACGGGTCGTCCTGGTCGGTCATCGAGACCCCTTCGGTCCAGTCGATCCGGTCAATGCGGTCGGGCCGGTCAATGCAGTCAATGCAGTCGGTGCGGTCCGTCCGCTCAGTGCAGTCGGTCCAGTCGGTCCAGTCAGCCCGCTCAGTCCAGTCAGTCCAGTCAGTCCAGTCAGTCCAGTCAGTCCAGTCAGTCCAGTCAGTCCAGGATGAAGTTCTCCAGGTACGACGGGTTCGTCCGCTCCAGCATCGACCGCGCCCGCGCCCTGATCTGGGCGTCGCTGTGCTCGCTCGCCGGCAGCATCCAGAAGCGGTCCGCGCGGATGCCCTCGACCACGGTCTCCGCGACCTCCTCGGCGGGGGTGAACTCCACCTCCCGGCCCGCTTCCCTCATCGCCGCCTCCCACTGGCCGAGGCTGCGGTACGGCGTCCTGCGCGGTCTCTCCTTGGCGTACCGCTCGGGGCGGTTGCGGTGGGACTCCCACAGGCCCGTGCGGAGCATGTGCGGGCCGGGGAAGAGGACGGAGGCGCCCACGCGTGCGTGCTCCGCCCTGAGATGGGCGTACAGGGACTCGGTCATCGTCACGACGGCCGCCTTGGTGACGGCGTACACGGAGGCGGTGGGCAGCGGGGCGATACCGCCGTCGCCGGAGGACGTGTTGACCACATGACCGGGTTGACCCGACTTGATCATGTGGGGCACGAACGCCTGGATGCCGTGGAAGACGCCCCACACATTGACGGAGAAGGCCCATTTCCAGTCGTTCGGCTCGTGCTCCCACATCCGGCCCTCGGCACCCGAGCCGACCCCGGCGTTGTTGCACAGCACGTGGACGGCGCCGTACGTCCCATAGGCGAAGTCCGCCAGTTCCAGGACCTGTTCGCGCTCGCCGACGTCCACCACGCGTGCGTGCGCGTCCGCGCCCTCCGCGCGAAGCCCCTCCAACGCCGTCGCCAGCGCGCCCTTCTCGACGTCGGCGAGGACGACCTTCAGGCCCTCCGCGGCGAACCGACGGGCCATCGCGAGGCCGATGCCGCTCGCGGCGCCGGTGACGACGGCGACCTGCCCTTCCCCGAGGTCCATCAGGCACTCCCCCGCGAAGGCGCGTCGAGGACCTGGGCGGGATCGTCGTAGCGCTGGTGGACGTACGGCAACAGCGCTCGCGCGTCCACCCGTTCGACCACTGTGCCCCGCTGGTCGCTGGTCTTCTCGCCGAGGGTGATCTCCAGGAGCCGGCGCACGGGGAGGTCGGCGACCGGGTCGTACATCGACTCGCGCAGGACGACGTCGCCGGTGACCCGCTCCAGTCGGCGGACCTTCTCGTTGCGCAGGCAGTGCACCAGCACCGGGTCGGCGTCGAAGCCCGAACCGTCCACCGCGGGCAGGAACTTGAAGTAGAAGTCGGTCTTCTGGGTGGGCTCCGGAAGGGGCAGCTCCCCGGCGACCGCGCCCCGCACCTCCACGAAGTCGATGCCGTGCCGGGCGAGGCGGGCGCGGACGACCAGGCCGTCGCGCTCGACGACCACCTCGCCGAGCTTCTTGGGCTCCCCGAAGACCTCGCGCCCGCCGACGAGGGCGCGCTCGTGGGTCATCGGCATGACGAGGGGGTACCAGCCCTCGACGCCGTCATGGGAGGCCGCGACCGCGAACGAGCCCGCGCCCAGCGGGTATCCGGGCAGGTCGACCTTGCTGATGCTGACCCGGGCCAGCGGCCGGCCCGTCGGTTTCAGGGGTGGGGGCAGAACCGCCGCGAGGGCGTCCGGGTCGGTCTCCCAGACCGCCGTCACCCCGGTGGACCAGATGTCGGGGAGCCTGGAGCTCGCGGTGCGCGCGGCGGCGATCTCCGCCTCGGTCCGTGCGCCGTACCGTACGCGTGCCATGTCGTACCGCCCTTTCTGATGGGCCGTCACCTGTAACACAGTTACAGCACTCCCCTCGCCGGGTAAATACGCGTGCACGAGCCGGACTTGGGGGCAGCATGGCGAGACCGTCGCTCACCCGGGACGAGGTCCTGGACACCGCCGCGAACCTGGTGAGGCAACACGGCCCCGAGGCGCTGACAATGCGCAAGCTCGCCGCCGAGCTGGGCACCGCGGTGACCTCGATCTACTGGCACGTCGGCAACCGGGAGTCCCTGCTGGACGCGCTCGTGCAGCGGACCGTGGCCGATCTGGGCGCGTTCCGGCCCGCCGGGCGCACCCCCGCCGAGCGGATCGTCTCGGTGGCCCGCATCCTGCGCCGGCGGCTGCGCGACCACCCGCACCTGATCGCGATGGTCCACGAACGCGGCCTCACCGAGCGGATGTTCCTGCCCGCGCGGCAGGCGCTGGTGCGCGAGGTGCACGCGGCCGGGCTGCGGGGCGCCCGCGCGGTGGAGGCGGTGCGGGCGGTGCAGTTCCAGGTTGTCGGTTTCGTCCTGGTGGAGCGCAACCGGGAACGGGCGCCGGCACAGCGGCCCGCCGAGGAGTCCGCCGGGTACGGCGACCCGGCGCTCGCCCGTGCCTTCGCGCGCCCGGTGAACGAGGAACGGCTGTTCGTCACCTCCGTGCGGGCGTTGACGGAGTCTCTGCTGGAGCAGCCCTAGACGTGGCCGGGTGTGCGCGGCGCTGTCAGTGGGGGCCCGTATCCTCAGGGACCATGCTCGAAGACCGCACGACCGCAGCGTCCGCCCCCACAGCGTGGCCGGCCGCGTATCCGAAGGGGTACGCGGTCGTTGACGTGGAGACCACCGGCCTTGCCCGGGACGACCGGATAATCTCCGCGGCCGTCTACCGGCTGGACGAGCGCGGCGAGGTCGAGGACCACTGGTACACGCTGGTCAACCCGGAGCGGGACCCGGGCCCGGTGTGGATCCACGGTCTGACGAGTGACGTACTGCGGGGCGCGCCCCTCTTCCAGGACGTCGTCGAGGAGTTCTCCGCCCGGCTGGACGGCCGGGTGCTCGTCGCGCACAACGCGGTCTTCGACTGGCAGATGATCGCGCGGGAGTACGCGCGCGCGGAGCGCGAGGCACCGGTCCGTCAGCGGCTGTGCACCATCGCGCTGTCCAAGGAACTGGCCCTGCCGCTGCCCAACCACAAGCTGGAGTCGCTGGCCGCCCACTTCGGCGTCGTGCAGGAGCGCGCGCACCACGCGCTCGACGACGCGCGCGTGCTGGCGGAGGCGTTCCGGCCGAGCCTGCTGACCGCGGCCTCCCGGAGCGTCCGGTTGCCGCTGCACGAGTGCCGGCCGCTGACCGAGTGGACCGACCGGGCCGTGCCCCGGCAGCAGCAGTCGTCCTACGGCAGCTATCGGCCGACCAGTTGGCGTCCGACCCGCAAAAGGCCCGCATGCCCCCATCCCAACCCAGGACGCTATGAAGAGGGCAAGCCGCTCAAGCAGGGCATGCGCGTGGCCTTCTCGGGGGACACCTCGACCGAGCGCGACCTCCTGGAGGACCGCGCGATCGAGGCCGGGCTCCATGTCGCCACCAGCATCTCCCGGCTGACCAGCCTGCTCGTCACCAACGACCCGGACTCGGGCACGTCCAAGGTGGTCAAGGCCCGGCAGTACGGCACCCCGGTCGTCGACGAGGCGGCCTTCGGACAACTCCTCGGCAACGTGGCACCGGCCTCGGAGGGGTGACCGAAGGAAGCCGCGGTGGACCGTACGGAGGTCGGCACAGACACCGCGGAGGGGTCGTCGGCACAGACACCGCGGAGGGGTCGGCACCGGCCCCACGGCAACCGACGTGACCGTACGGCGACCGCCACCGCCCCCGCGGAGCAGCCGTACGGCGACCGCCACCGCCCCCGCGGAGCAGCCGTACGGCGACCGCCACCGCCCCCGCGGAGCTGCCGCACGGCGACCGGCACCGGCCCGCGGAGCAGCCGTACGGCGACCCGCGAGCCGTGCCGCAGGCGACCGTACGGACGGGTGATTGCGCCGCGACTCGCCCGCCGCCGACTGGTCCGCGCCGGGGTGACGGCTCACCCTGTGGCGCATGGCGACTTGCGAAGTATGCGGCAACAACTACGGCATGACGTTCGAGATCCACGCCCAGGGCGCAGTGCACGTGTTTGACTGCTTTTCCTGCGCGATCCACCGTATGGCACCCATCTGCGAGCACTGTCGGGTGCAGATCATCGGCCAGGGCGTCGAGGTCGAGGGCCACTGGTACTGCGGCGCCCACTGCGCGCGGGCGGAGGGAAAGGTGGGCATCGTCGACCGCGTCTGACCATGGTGGCCGGTCCGTCCGACCACACCCCTGTGCGAACACCCCGCGGTCCGAGTTGTACGGTCGTGGGGTGTACCGCTTCCTGTTGTCCCGGCAGTGGGTGATCCTCACGCTGGTCGCCCTCGTCCTCATCCCCACGATGATCCGGCTGGGCATCTGGCAGATGCACCGCTACGAGGAGCGCAGCGCCCGCAACCAGCTGGTCTCCGACGCGCTCTCCGCCGACCCGGTGCCGGTGGAGGAGATGACGTCCGCCGGGCACACGGTCACCAGCAAGGAGCGGTACCGGTCGGTGACCGCCAAGGGGCGCTTCGACGCCGAGGACGAACTCGTGGTGCGCCGCCGCACCAACTCCGACGACGAGGTCGGCTACCACGTGCTGACCCCGTTCGTCCTGAACGACGGCAAGGTGCTGCTGGTCAACCGCGGCTGGGTGCCGTCCGGGGCGACCCAGAGCGCCTTCCCGAAGGTCCCGGCGCCCCCGGCGGGCGAGGTCACCGTCACCGGGCGGCTGATGCCCGACGAGACGACCGAGGCGAGCGGCATCAAGAACCTCAAGGGTCTGCCCGACCGCCAGATCATGCTGATCAACAGCGAGCAGGAGGCCCAGCGCCTCGGCAAGCAGGTCCTCGGCGGTTACATCGCCCTGACCACGCCCGAGCCCAAGGGCGACACCCCGGAGCCGCTGGGCAGGCCGGGCAAGGAGAACGCCCCGCTGAACTACGCGTACGCCTACCAGTGGTGGCTGTTCGCCGCGGGCGTGCCGATCGGCTGGGTCGTCCTGGTCCGACGCGAGCTGCGGGACCGCCGGGAGGCGGCGGAGCAGGACTCCACCGCGAAGGCGGAGCCGGCGGCGGTCTGAGCCGCGGCGGCCACAGCGCCCAGCGCCGGGCGTTCATGAACGGACCGCGTCGACGATCACGAGGGCAGCGAGCAGCGAGCGCCGTCTTCTCCGGTGCCAAGATCTCACTCCCCCGGCCTCCCCCTGATTGCGCCCCTGGTCAGCCGGGAACCTGCTCTTGCGTGCCCCGTATCGAGGATTACGCCCTGATCGGCGATGAACAGACAGCGGCCCTGGTCGGCAAGGACGGCAGCGTCGACTGGTTGTGCCTGCCCCGCTTCGACTCCGCGTCCTGCTTCGCCAGACTCCTGGGCGACGAGGAGAACGGCCACTGGCGGATCGCGCCCGCAGGTGTCGACGGCCAGTGCAGTCGACGCGCCTACCGCCCCGGCACCCTGGTGCTGGACACCGAGTGGGAGACCGACGAGGGGGCGATGCGCGTCACCGACCTGATGCCGCAGCGTGACCGCGCCCCCGACCTGGTCCGGATCGTCGAGGGTCTGCGCGGCGAGGTGACCGTCCGCAGCACGCTCCGGCTCCGCTTCGACTACGGCTCGGTCATGCCGTGGATGCGCCGGACCGACGGCCACCGGATCGCCGTCGCGGGCCCGGACTCGGCGTGGCTGCGCAGCGAACCAGAGGTGCACACCTGGGGCGAGGACTTCGGGACGCACTCCGAGTTCACCGTCAAGGAGGGCGAGAAGGTCGCGTTCGTGCTCACCTGGCACCCCTCGCACGAAGCGCCCCCACCGCAGATCGACCCCTACGACGCGCTGCGGGTGAGCGTCGAGGACTGGCAGGCGTGGTCCGCCCGGTGCCGCTACGACGGCCCGCACAAGGACGCCGTACTGCGCTCCCTGATCACCCTCAAGGCGCTCACCTACGTCCCCACCGGCGGCATCGTGGCCGCCCCCACCACCTCGCTGCCCGAGGAGCTGGGCGGCGTCCGCAACTGGGACTACCGCTACTGCTGGCTGCGCGACTCCACCCTCACGCTCGGCGCGCTGCTCTCGGCCGGCTACCACGAGGAGGCCGAGGCGTGGCGCAACTGGCTGGTGCGCGCGGTCGCCGGCGACCCCGCGGACCTGCAGATCATGTACGGCCTGGCGGGCGAGCGCCGACTGCCCGAGTACGAGCTGCCGTGGCTGTCCGGATTCGCCGGCTCCAAGCCGGTACGGATCGGCAACGAGGCCGTCAAGCAGCTCCAGCTCGACGTCTACGGCGAGGTCATGGACTCCCTCTCGCTGGCCCGCAGTTCGGGACTGTCCGCCGAGCCGCACATATGGTCCCTGCAGTGCTCCCTGATGGACTTCCTCCGCTCGGCGTGGCAGCAGCCCGACGAGGGGCTGTGGGAGGTGCGCGGGGGGCGGCGGCAGTTCGTCCACTCCAAGGTGATGGTGTGGGTGGCGGCCGACCGCGCCGTGCGCGCGCTGGAGGCCGACCCCGAGCTGCCCGGCGACCTGGAGGGCTGGCGCGCGATGCGCGACGAGGTCCACCAGGAGGTGTGCGAGAAGGGCTTCGACGCCGAGCGGAACACCTTCACCCAGTCCTACGGCTCCCGCGAGCTGGACGCCGCGCTGCTGCTCATCCCGCGCGTCGGCTTCCTGCCCCCGGACGACCCCCGGGTGGTCGGCACGGTCGAGGCGATCCACGCCGAGCTGGGCCACCACGGCCTCGTGCACCGCTACAGCACCGCCGGTACGACGGTGGACGGGCTGCCCGGCGGCGAGGGAACCTTCCTGGTCTGCTCGTTCTGGCTGGCCGACGCGCTGCACATGATCGGGCGGAAGAAGGAGGCCAGGCAGCTGTTCGAGCGGCTCGTGGCGCTGACGAACGACGTGGGGCTGCTGTCGGAGGAGTACGACCCGGTGAACGGCCTGCACCTGGGCAACTTCCCGCAGGCGTTCAGCCACATCGGCCTGGTGAACACCGCCCTCGCCCTGTTCGGGGGCGAGGAGGCAGGATAGGGGCCATGGATCTTGGACTGAAGGACCGCGTGTACGTCGTCACCGGGGCCACGCGCGGTCTCGGCAACGCCTCCGCGCGCGAGCTGGTCGCCGACGGGGCAAAGGTCGTGCTCACCGGACGGGACGAGCAGCGGGTCGCCGACGCGGCGGCCGAGCTGGGGCCGAACGCGGTGGGGGTCGCCGTCGACAACGCCGATCCCGAGGCGCCGGCGCGGCTGATCGCGGCCGCCCGGGAGACCTTCGGCGGCTTCGACGGCATTCTCGTCAGCGTCGGCGGCCCGGCCCCGGGGTTCCTCGCGGACAACACGGACGAGCAGTGGGCGGCGGCCTTCGAGTCGGTGTTCCTGGGGGCGGTACGCCTGGCCCGCGCGGCGGCGGCCGAGCTGGAGGCGGGCGGGGTCATCGGCTTCGTGCTGTCCGGTTCGGTGCATGAGCCGATCCCGGGGCTGAGCATCTCCAACGGGTTGCGGCCCGGGCTCGCCGGGTTCGCCAAGTCGATCGCCGACGAGCTGGGGCCACGCGGGATCCGGGTGGTGGGCCTGCTGCCGGCCCGCATCGACACGGACCGGGTGCGCGAGCTGGACGGTCTCTCCGCGGACCCGGCGGCCACGCGTACGGCCAACGAGTCGCGGATTCCGCTGCGGAGGTACGGGACGCCGGAGGAGTTCGGGCGTACGGCGGCGTTCCTGCTGTCGCCCGCCGCTTCCTACCTGACCGGGATCATGGTCCCGGTCGACGGGGGCATGCGGCGCGGGTTCTGAGCACCGCGCGCGGCGGGTCCCCGGCGCCCCTGAGGGGGCGTCAACTCACCCGTTCCGCACGGTGCTTGACCGCCTTCATCCGGACCTCCGCCGGCAACGACGCCAGCCCCGCCGAGTTCCTCGCGTGCGTCAGCGCGTGCGCCGCCAGATAGGTCAGCGTCGCCCCGGGGTCCGCGTGGGGTTCCAGCAGCAGCCGTACGCGGGTCTCCGGGGCGTCGCGCCGACCGGTCAGACGGGCCTGGGCATGGGCCACGCCCTCCAGTTCCCCGGCCTCGCCGGCCAGGACGCCCTCCAGGGCCCGGCCCCGCAGCAGCGCGCCCTCACCGTCGCCGGTGTCGACCAGGACCTCGGTCAGCCGGTGCCGGCGGAGGTTCGCGATCAGCCACCACAGGGCGACCAGGACGAGGAGCGCGAGCACGGCCAGGACCGTCGGCCACCACCAGCCGCGGTCCTCCCAACGGGTGCGCGCGGAGTCGTCGAGGAGTACGTCGTGACGGCCGTCATGGACCCACCAGGACGGCGGGTTCAGGCCCAGGCCGACGGCCAGCACCGAGCCGCCGGCCACGAGCAGGGCGAGCCCGACGACGCCGAGCAGGACACGGTTGACGATCCGGAGCATCGCGCTCACCCCTTCTTCCCGGGACGTCGTACCCGCACCGACAGCGCGGGCGGCCGGGCCAGGCCCAGCCCCCTGATCGTCTCGCCGAGGGCGGCGTCCAGCTCGGCGTGTACGTCGTCCAGTTCGCGGAAGTGCGCGACCGCGCCGACATCGGCCTTGGTGCGGGACAGCCGGACGCGGACGGCCTGGACGCCGGGGACCTCCACGGCCCGGTCGCGCAGGACCAGTGCGGCGGCGTCGCGGTGGAGCCCGGCGCGTACGTCGGCCTGGACGCGCCGCATCGGCAGGACGTCGCGCAGGCCGGGGGTGGCGGCGAGGACGAGCAGCCAGAGACCGAGGGCCGCGGCGAGGCCCGCGCCGACGAGGACCCAGGTGTCGTCGAGGGGACGTGCGGCGAGCTGGTCGGCCAGTTCGCGGCGCCAGCGCATGGCGGGCTGTTCGGCGCGGACCGCCATGACGTCGTAGAGGAAGAGTCCCGCGACCGCCAGGAGCAGCAGCGCGGTGACTGCCGCGGGGACGCGCCGCGCCGACCAGAAGCGGCCCTCGCGTCCGCCCTCGGCCTCCTGCGGGACCGGGGGTGGCGGTGGTGCGGTGTCCGGTTCGCTCTCCTTCTCCAGGACCGGCAGCCGCCGTGTCGTGCCCTCGGAGCCCTGGGGCTCGCTCATCGCGTCCTCCCCTGTGCCGCGCCGTGCGCCGGATGCAGCCGTTCCACCTGGACGGCGACTTCCGGCACCTCCATTCCCACCAACGCGCCTACCCGCTCCGCCACATGACGACGCACCCGCGCGCAGCGGGCTCCGATGTCGGTGGGGTAGTCGAGTTCGAGATGGACCCGGACCCGGGCCACCTCGTGGTGGACGACCACCGTGGCCCGCGCGGGCGCGGCCTCGCCGGGGAGATCCCCGGCCACCTCGCGCGCCGCCTGGGAGGCGATCTTCGCGACGACCCGGTCGGCGATCCGGGTCGCGCCCCGTGCGCCGGGCGGTACGACGGTCCGGGGTCCGCCAAGTTCGCGGGTCTCGGTGGTCACCCAGGTCACCGCCGATCGCGGCGGTCGTCACGGGTGCGGAAGAAGTCGCCGACCTCCAGGTCCCCCTCCAGGAACCGGCCGACGACGAAGCCGATGGCGCCCAGGGCAGCCACCAGCAGGAAGGCCCCGAACCCGCCGAAGTACCCGGCGAAGCCCAGCGCCATACCGGCGATCAAGCCGACCACGGCCATGCTCATGGTGCGCTCCCCTCAGCCCTCACGGTCCTCACGTCCTCACTGGATCCGGGGCTCCGGCTCCTCTTCCTCTTCGTCGGGCAGCTTCACATCGCTCACGGCGATGTTGACCTCGACGACCTCCAGTCCGGTCATCCGCTCCACCGCCGCGATCACGTTCTCCCGGACGGCGTGGGCGACGTCGGAGATCGACACGCCGTAGTCGACGACGATCTCCAGGTCGAGCGCGGTCTGCACCTCGCCGACCTCGGCCTTCACGCCCCGGGTCACGGACTTCGAACCGCCCGGCACCCGGTCCCGTACGGCTCCGAAGGTGCGGGAGAGGCCGCTGCCCATGGCGTGGACGCCGACGACGTCCCGGGCGGCCAGCCCGGCGATCTTCTCCACGACGCCGTCCGCGATGGTGGTCCGTCCCCGGGTCGCCGGGTCGCCGCCGCCGCGCATGGTGGGCTTGCGTGTCTGCACGCCCGTCTCCGCCTCAGGGGTCTGCGTCATATCGGTCATCGCCGTACGTCCTCCCTTGTGGTCCTCCTTCGACCACCGTAAGCGGGGTTGCGCCCTCGCGCGCCGTCGATGCGGCAGGCTGGGGCAATGACAGCGGACCGGTGGACGCAGGCGGTACGGCATCAGCTGGGTCTCGGCAGGCTGCTGCCGTTGGGGGGCGCGCAGGACGGCGCCTGGATCACGGAGAGGGCGGCCGAGGCGGTACTGCGGCGCGCGGCACGGGAAGTGCGCGGCGTACGGCTGGACGGGCTACGGATCGCCCTCGCCGATCCCGAGGACGTGCGCGAGCCGGTCGTACCGCCGCCGCCCAGCGCGCTGCCGCCGGGCCCGCTGCGCGTGACGGGCGACTTCGCGGCGACGGCGGACGAGCCGCTGCCCGCGGCGGCGGCCCTGCTGCGCGCCACGCTGGCGACCGCGGCGACCGAACGGCTCGGTCTGACGGTGACCGAGGTGGACCTGCGGGCGACGACGCTGCTGGACGAGGTGCCGCAGGCCGCTGAGGTACGGCGGCCCGAGCCGCCGCCGGAGCAGGCGGCCGACGGTCCCGCGGCCGTCGCGGCGCTGTCGGTGCCCGGGGTGACCGGGCTGACGGCGGCGCTCGGGCGGGGGGTGCAGGTCGAGGAGCGGCAGGACGGGACGGCCCTGCCGCGGGGCCACGTCCGGGTGGAGGTGGCGGTGGCCGCGGAGCGCCGGGCGGTGGAGGTCGCCCGGGCGGTCCGTGCGGAATTGGGGAAGGCGCTCCCCGGTCACCCGACCGTGGCGGTGCTGGTCACCCTCGTCGGGTGAGAGGTCACTCGCCGACGCCGGCCAGGTCCCGCAGCCGTCGTGCCTGGGCCGCGCGCTCGGCGGCACGCTGCTCGTCGTAGGTGCGGTCCTGGGCGCCGCGCAGCAGGGCCTTGGTCTCGATGACGGCGTCCCTGGGGGCGGCGAGAAGCGCAGCGGCGAGGTCCCGCACCGCGCCGTCGAGCTGGTCCAGGGGCACGGCGAGGTTGGCGAGGCCGGTGTTCACCGCCTCCTCGGCCGTCACGAAGCGCCCGGTGGCGCAGATCTCCAGCGCCCGGGCGTAGCCGACCAGCGAGACGAGGGGGTGCGTGCCGGTGAGGTCGGGGACCAGTCCGAGGCTGGTCTCGCGCATGGCGAACTGCACGTCGTCGGCGACGACGCGCAGGTCACAGGCGAGTGCGAGCTGGAAGCCCGCCCCGATGGCATGCCCCTGGACGGCGGCGATGGACACGACGTCGCTGCGCCGCCACCAGGTGAAGCCCTCCTGGAACTCCGCGATGGCGGCGTCGAGTTCGGCGTCGCCACTGCGGGCGAGGTCGATGAACGACGGCTCGCCCTCGATCCCCTCCGGCGTGAACATCTGCCGGTCGAGCCCCGCGGAGAAGGACTTGCCCTCACCGCGCAGCACGACGACACGGACGGATCCGGGCACGAGCCGACCGGCCTCGGCGAGCGTGCGCCACAGAGCGGGGCTCTGCGCGTTGCGCTTGGCGGGGTTGGTCAGCGTCACCGTGGCGAGCGCGTCGTCGACGGTGAGCCGTACGCCGTCCTTGTCGAGCAGGGGAACGAGTTCCTGGCCCATGGGGCGCCTCCGATGAGTGCGGTCATCCGCCGTGCCACACGGCACGACTAAGTGACTGCACAGTAACCACCCGACCGGTCAGCAGACCGACCGGGTGGCCACCATCGAAGCCGAGGGGCCGCGCGGGATCAGGACGACGCGGCCTTCTTGCCGCGGGTCGCGCCGCCACGCCCACGGAGCGTGACGCCGGACTCGCTGAGCATCCGGTGGACGAAGCCATACGAGCGGCCGGTCTCTTCGGCCAGCGCCCGAATGCTCGCACCGGAGTCGTACTTCTTCTTCAGGTCTGCCGCGAGCTTGTCGCGCGCGGCGCCGGTTACCCGGCTGCCCTTCTTCAGAGTCTCGGCCACCCGTGCCTCCTCGTGGGAAGTGCGCTCTGGTCTCCTCATGATCACCCCTCCGGGGCTTCCTGGCCACCCATTCGGCAAGGTCCGTAAGACAAGCTTGTGACGACAGGAGCGCGTCCCCACATGCGGAGTCCGTAATTCCGTAGCGGGTTGTTCGTACCGCCGAACGAGTTCCCTTGTGAAATCCCAGGTCAGAGACGTGGAGCGGCCGAGCCTCCGTCGATGGGGGGCTCGGCCGCGAAAAAGATGTAGGACACACCTCGGTACGAGGAGATCTCACACAGATGATGGATCACCGGTAGGCCGAATGATCCCTACGCAGTTGATCAACCGTTCGATCAAGCGAGGGCGACGAGGTCCGCGTAGTCGGAACCCCACAGATCCTCGACCCCGTCGGGCAGCAGGATGATCCGCTCCGGCTGGAGCGCCTCGACGGCACCCTCGTCATGGGTGACCAGCACGACCGCGCCCTTGTAGGTGCGCAGCGCGCCGAGGATCTCCTCACGGCTGGCCGGGTCGAGGTTGTTGGTGGGCTCGTCCAGAAGCAGCACGTTCGCCGAGGAGACGACCAGGGTGGCGAGGGCCAGCCGGGTCTTCTCACCGCCGGAGAGGACCCCGGCGGGCTTGTCGACGTCGTCGCCGGAGAACAGGAACGAGCCGAGCGTCTTGCGCACCTCGACGAGGTCGAGGTCGGGGGCCGCCGAGCGCATGTTCTCCAGGACCGTGCGCTCGGGGTCGAGGGTCTCGTGCTCCTGGGCGTAGTAGCCGAGCTTGAGTCCGTGGCCGGGCACGACCGCGCCGGTGTCCGGCTGCTCGGTCCCGGCGAGCAGGCGCAGCAGGGTCGTCTTGCCCGCGCCGTTGAGGCCCAGGATGACCACGCGGGAGCCCTTGTCGATGGCCAGGTCGACGTCGGTGAAGATCTCCAGCGAGCCGTACGACTTCGACAGGCCCTCCGCCATCAGCGGGGTCTTGCCGCAGGGCGCGGGCTCGGGGAAGCGCAGCTTGGCGACCTTGTCCTGCTGGCGCACCGCCTCGAGGCCGGAGAGGAGCTTGTCGGCACGCTTGGCCATGTTCTGCGCGGCGACCGTCTTGGTGGCCTTGGCGCGCATCTTGTCGGCCTGCGAGTGCAGGGCCGCGGCCTTCTTCTCGGCGTTCTGCCGCTCGCGCTTGCGGCGCTTCTCGTCCGCCTCGCGCTGCTGCTGGTAGAGCTTCCAGCCCATGTTGTAGACGTCGATCTGGGCGCGGTTGGCGTCCAGGTAGAAGACCTTGTTCACGACCGTCTCGACCAGGTCGACGTCGTGGGAGATCACGATGAAGCCGCCGCGGTAGGTCTTGAGGTAGTCGCGCAGCCAGACGATCGAGTCGGCGTCGAGGTGGTTGGTGGGCTCGTCGAGCAGCAGGGTGTCCGCGTCCGAGAACAGGATCCGGGCCAGTTCGATACGGCGGCGCTGACCACCGGAGAGCGTGTGCAGCGGCTGCCCCAGCACCCGGTCGGGCAGGTTCAGCGCGGCGGCGATGGTGGCGGCCTCGGCCTCGGCGGAGTACCCGCCCTTGGTGAGGAACTCCGTCTCCTGACGCTCGTACTGCCGCAGCGCCTTCTCCCGGGTCCCGCCCTGGCCATTGGCGATCCGCTGCTCGTTCTCGCGCATCTTGCGCATCAGGACGTCGAGACCGCGCGCGGAGAGGATGCGGTCGCGGGCGAGGATGTCGAGGTCGCCGGTGCGGGGGTCCTGCGGGAGGTAGCCGACCTCGCCGGAGCGGGTGACCTGGCCCGCGGCGGGGATGCCCTCGCCGGCCAGGACCTTGGTCAGGGTGGTCTTCCCGGCGCCGTTGCGGCCGACCAGGCCGATGCGGTCGCCCTTGGCGACACGGAAGGTGGCGGACTCGATGAGGACTCGGGCGCCGGCGCGCAGCTCGATACCGGTGGCGGAGATCACGGACAGACTCCAGGGCAGATTCGGTTGGCAGGTGGGCGGCTGAGGACGTTCCCGCCGTCTAGTGCGCGAGGAGAATGGCCATGGGCCAAGTCTAACGGGGGCGTGCAAGCACTTTTTCGGTGCGGGTGTTTCCGGCCGTTCGGGGTGCGTGGGCCGCGGCCGTGGACCACGATGTCGGCATGCAGTTCGACGACGACGCCAGACTGGACACCTCCGAGGTCCAGGACGTGCGCGGCAGCCGCATCCCCGGGGGCAGGGCGACCGTCGGCGGCGGCATCGCCGGGCTGATCGCGCTGCTGCTGGGGCTCTTCCTGGGCGTGGGACCGGACCAGCTCGGGCTCACCGACGAGGGCGGCGGTCAGCCCGCCGCCACGGCGTCGAGCCTGGCCGAGGTCCAGCAGTCCTGCCACACCGGGCAGGACGCGAACACCAGGGACGACTGCCGCATGGTGGCCGTCGTCAACAGCGTGCAGGACTTCTGGGACCAGGAGTTCCAGCGGCGCAGCGGGACGTACTCCCGCTCCCTCACGGTCCTCTTCAGCGAACGGGTCGGCACCGCGTGCGGGGCGGCGACCTCGGCGGTCGGGCCGTTCTACTGCCCCGGCGACCGCAAGGTCTATCTGGACCTGGGCTTCTTCGACGAACTGCGCTCGACCTTCGGTGCGAGCGGGGGCACCTTCGCCGAGGCCTATGTGATCGCGCACGAGTACGGGCACCACGTGCAGGACCTCATGGGCACGCTGGGCCGCTCCCAGGACGGGCGCACGGGCGAGAACAGCAACGCGGTGAAGGTGGAGCTCCAGGCGGACTGCTACGCGGGCGTGTGGGCGCACCACGCGACCACGACCAAGGACGAGTCGACCGGGCGGCCGCTGATCACCAGCCTCACCGAGGCCGACATCGCCGACGGTCTGGACGCCGCCGCGGCCGTGGGCGACGACCGGATCCAGGAGCGGTTCCAGGGGAGGGTGACGCCGGAGTCGTGGACGCACGGGTCGGCGGCGCAGCGCCAGCAGTGGTTCCACCAGGGGTTCGAGACCGGCGACATGGCCCGGTGCGACACCTTCCGCTGACGCCCTCTGCCGTGTTCTCGCTGGCCGGAGGCTGTTGTCAGTGGGCGCTGCCAGACTGGGCGACACAACGGATGCGCGGCATTTGATCACGAGGGAGTGGTCGGCATGGCAGGCACGAGCGGCGGACGCCCCAGCATCTACCCGACGCTGTTGTACTCGGACGCCAAGGCGGCCATCAGGCAGCTCACGGAGGCCTTCGGCTTCACCGAGCTGGCGGTGTACGAGGGGGAGGACGGCCTGGTGCAGCACGCCGAGCTGGTCCAGGGCAACGGCGCGATCATGCTGGGGTCCAAGGGGCGCGGCGGCCTCTTCGACGCGGCGATGAAGGACGCCGGCACCACCGGGGTGTACGTCGTCGTGGACGACGTCGACGCACACCACCGGCGCGCGGTGGAGAAGGGCGCGGAGATCCTGATGCCCCCGACGGACCAGGACTACGGCTCGCGGGACTACATCGCCCGGGACATCGAGGGCAACGTCTGGAGCTTCGGCACGTACGCGCCCGAGATCGAGGGCTGAGCGGCTGTCAGCTGCTCCCCGTGTGCACCTGGAAGGCCGCCCTGCGGACCGCCTTGGCGAGCGCGGGGTCGGGGTGGGCGGCGGCGAGCGCGACCAGGACCTGCACCGTGCGGGGGTGGCCGACGGCGCGCACCTCGTCGAGCAGCATGGGGACGGTGGGCTGCACCGCGGACTCCAGGTGCCGCACCAGCAGCGGGGCCTCGCCGTGGTCGGCGACGGCGGCCGCGGTGTCGACCCACAGCCAGGTGGCCTCCTCGCGGGTGAGCACCTCGTGGGCGTCCTCGGGGTCCACGCCGTCGTGCTCGGCGAGCCAGAGCAGGGCGTAGGGCCGCAGCACGGGCTCCTCGGTCACCGCGCGCACATCGGGCTCGGCGGGGGCGCCGACGACGCGCAGCGCCTCGAAGGCGAGACCGCGCAGCAGGGCGTCCTCGCCGCGGGCGGCGGAGAGCAGCTCGGTGACGGCGCTGCCGACCGGGCGGGCGGCGAGCCAGGCTCGGTATTCGTCGCGGGCCGCCTTGGGACGGAGCTGGGCACAGCCGCGCAGCATCTCCTCGGCGACGGCCTCGATGTTGCCGGCGGGGCTCTGCGCGGCGACGCAGATCTGCTCCAGCTTGACCCAGACCGCCCAGTTGCCGAGCGGGGTGAGCGTGGCCTGCGCGTCGCCGTAGGTGAGGGCGCCGACGGAGGCGAGGGCGCGCAGGGCCCAGTCGAGGAGGGGTTCGAGGGGGGTGTCCTCGGCCCGCTCCCGCTCGGGGTCGGGCTGCGGGCCGTAGGGGATCTCGCAGCGTTCGGTGCGCAGTTCGGTGACCCGCTGCCCCAGGAGGTCCAGCAGCTGTGCCACGGGCACGGGGCCGGCGGAGAGCTGGAGGAAGGAGAGCACCTGCGGCATGGCCGAGACGACCTCGGCGACGGTGGCGGCCTCGTGCTCGGCCGGTTCCGGGTGGGCGAGCGACCAGGCGTCGAAGAGGGCCACCCAGCCGCGCAGCACGGCGCTGTCGTCGCGGTGCCAGGCGCGCAGCCGCCAGCCGGGGCGGGCGCTGCCGCCGTGCACCTCGACGAGACCGGCGAGCCGTGCGGTGTCCCAGTCGGCGCGGATCTGATCCGCGGTCAGCCCCAGGTCCGCGGCGGCCCGTTCGGCGCTGCTGTCGGAGAGGGTGGCCTTGCCGTCGGCCTGTCCGGCGTCCCGGCCCGGGCCCAGCGCGGCGTCGGCCCAGTGGGCGACGCGGGCCGCGCCGGCCAGCTGCGAGCGGGCCATTCTGGCCAGCTCGGCCTGGGCCGGGGTGCCCTGCGGGGGGCGGGGTGCGGGGCGGCGCGAGGGCCGCTGGGTCATCGCTCGGGGGGCGGCGGCCAGGGGTCGCGGTCGGACGAGTCGAAGCCTGGAGTCGCGCGGGATACGGGACGTCACGGGTGCAGTCTTCCGGTTGACGGTCCGAAATCCCAAACGGAATGTAACGGCGGGCGATGGAGAGGGCCAAGGCAGGGCGTCCGGCGGGCGCTCGGGGGACACGAACCGGCCAGTGGTACGGCCTTAAACGGAATCCGTGGGCCGGGCTCCCGGGCAGGCCGGGGCGGCGTTACATCAGCGGGGTGAGGAAGCGTCGGAGCACCTCTTCGTAACCGGCGGGGTCGGCGTTCCACATGGCGCCGTGCGGGGCGTGCGGGACGGTGTGGAGGGCGATCCGGTCCGGGCGGGCGGCGGCGAGGCGACGCGAGTGGGTCCAGGGGGCGATGGTGTCGTCGGGGCCGTGCACGATCAGCGTCGGCACCCTGAGGAGGTCCGGGTCGGCCGCCTCGGCGGCGGCGTCGGCATGCAGCCCGGTGCGGCCCTGTGCGGCGCGCACGGCGAGCGGGAGCAGGGCGCCCGGGGTGCGGCGGGCGGTGGCGAGGGCGCGCAGGGTGGTCTCCCAGCTGAGCACCGGGGAGTCGAGGACCAGGCCGGAGACGCGGTCCCGGACCCCGGAGTGGGCGGCGGCGCGCAGGGCCATGGTGGCGCCGGTGGACCAGCCGTGCAGGACGACCTTCCGGGCGCCGTTGCGAACGGCGAAGCGGATCGCCGCGTCCAGGTCGCGCCACTCGGTCTCGCCGAGGTGGTTCAGGCCGTCCGGCGGGCGGGGCGCGCCGAGGTCGCCGCGGTAGCCGAGGGCGAGGACGGGGAAGCGGCTGGCGGCGAGGAACTCCAGGACGTTCAGGGAGAGTTCGCGGGTGGTGCCGAGGCCGTGCACGGAGATGACCCAGGTGGCCCGGATGCCGGGGACGAACCACGCGGGCAGGGCGCCGAGTTCGCCCGGGACGTCGACCTCCTGATAGGTGAGGCCGAGGGCGGAGACGGGGTCGCCGACGTGGACGTTGGGGGTGAACCACACGGTGTCGCCGGGGCGCAGGGTGCCGTGCGTGACCCGCTCCAGCCGGCGTACGACGGTGTCGGCGGTGTGGGCGGCGGTGTCGAGGACGGGGCCGACGACCGCGTGGGCGGCATCCCCGGCGAGGCCGTAGGTGCCGGGGCGCAGGGCGGCCAGGTCCCGGGTGAGGGCGACCTGGCCCGCGGCCGTGGCGTGCACGGTGAGCCGGGGCTCGGTGGGCAACGGCCCGCCCGGGGGCGCCTTGAGGGCGGCGTCGCTGGCGAGTCGGCCGACGGCGACGCTCGCGGCGCCGGCGGCCAGGGCCACGGTGACGGCGGCGGCCGTCGCTTTGACAGTGCGCACGCGTCCAGTGTCCTGGTGGACCCGGTCACAGGCCAGTGGGAGGACGGATCGGGGTGAATCGCCGTGCCGCGCGGTGAGTCGGGGTGACGCGGATCGGTGTGCGACGCGTGGGGGGCCGGGGCCCTCGTCACCCGCGCTGCCCGTACCCCCGCAGCTTCCGGCCGGCCTCCGCCACCTGGTCCTCCGACAGGAGCGTCGGACTGAGGCCCGGTACCGAGGACGCCGTCAGCCACAGACGGCACATCCACTCCAGCTGGGCGGTGCGGTCGAAGGCCTGGTCGAGGGTGGCGCCGTAGGTGATCGTGCCGTGGTTGCGCAGCAGGCAGCCGGTGCGGTCGGCGAGGGCGCGGAGCATGTGCGCGGCCAACTCCTCGGTGCCGTACGTCGCATACGGGGCGACCCGGACGGCGCCGCCGAGCGCGCCGGACATGTAGTGGATCGCCGGGAGCTCCGGGACGAGCGTCGAGACGGCCGTCGCGTGGACGGCGTGGGTGTGGACGACGGCGCCGGCGTCACCGCTGCGGTAGATCGCGAGGTGCATGGGGAGTTCGCTGGTGGGGACGAGCCGGCCGAGGACCTGGCGGCCGTCGAGGTCGACGCCGGTCACGTCGTCGGGCGTCAGCCGGTCGTAGGGCACTCCCGAGGGGGTGACCAGCACGGTGTCCTCGACACGGACCGAGACGTTGCCGGAGGTGCCGACGACGAGCCCGTCGGAGACGGTGCGCCGGGCGGTCGCCACGAGCTCCTCCCAGGCGTGCGCCTCCTCGGCGCGCACGCTCCGCCGCCACGGCTGCGGCGCATCCTGTGCGCCCTGCCCGGCACCTTGCCCGTCCCGCTGCTCGCGTCGCTGCTCGCCCATGCGGCGATCCTGTCAGGTGGGGGCGTACGACGGGACCGGGCCGGGGCACTTCGGGGCGGGGTCCGGGCGGCCTGCTGGACGGCTTCCGGGGGCGTGACTCGGGCGGCGCTCGGGCCGCGCGGGAGGATCGGAGGGGAAACCCTCGATTCCAGTCACCGTGCGGCCCGCCTCAGTTCACCTTCCGTTCATCCTGGTTGCTTACGTTCAACGAGCCAATGACGCTCGAACGATTGCCTGGGTAAATGGAAAACTTTTCGCTGATCCTCGCGATTGTGGTCGTAACCGCACTCGCGTTCGATTTCACGAACGGTTTTCACGACACCGCGAACGCGATGGCCACCACCATCTCGACCGGTGCGCTCAAGCCCAAGGTCGCGGTGGCCATGTCCGCCGTGCTGAACCTTGTGGGCGCCTTTCTCTCCGTGGAGGTCGCCAACACGATCTCCAAGGGTCTCGTCGACGAGAGCGGCATACGTCCCGAGGTCATCTTCGCCGCCCTGGTCGGCGCGATCCTCTGGAACCTGCTGACCTGGCTGGTCGGGCTTCCCTCCAGCTCCTCCCACGCCCTCATGGGCGGTCTGATCGGCGCCACCATCGCCTCGGCCGGCACGGGTGCCGTCCACGGCGACGTGCTCGTCACCAAGGTTCTGATCCCGGCGATCGCGGCCCCCCTGGTCGCGGGCATCGCCGCGCTGCTCGCCACCCGGCTGATGTACTCGCTCGGGAAGAAGTCCGCGGGCAGCAAGTCCTCCGAGAAGGGCTACCGCGCGGGCCAGATCGCCTCGGCCGGCCTGGTCTCCCTCGCCCACGGCACGAACGACGCGCAGAAGACCATGGGCATCATCACGCTCGCCCTGGTCGCCGGCGGCGCCGTCGCCCCCGACTCCGACCCGCCGATGTGGGTCATCCTCTCCGCGGGTCTCGCCATCGCGCTCGGCACCTACCTCGGCGGCTGGCGCATCATCCGCACCATGGGCAAGGGCCTGACCGACCTCCAGCCGCAGCAGGGCTTCGCCGCCCAGACCTCCGCGGCCACGGTCATCCTCGCCTCCTCGCACCTCGGCTTCTCCCTCTCCACCACCCACTCGGTCTCGGGTTCGGTGATGGGCGCGGGTCTCGGCCGCAAGGGCGGCGTGGTGCGCTGGTCGACCGCGACCCGGATGTTCGTGGCGTGGGGCCTGACGCTCCCGGCCGCGGCACTCGTGGGCGCGATCGCCGAGTCCGTCTGCGACCTCGGCAGCTGGGGCACGGCCCTGGTGGCGGTCTTCCTCGTCGGCTCCAGCGCGGCGATCTGGAAGATCTCGCGCCGCGAGGTCGTCGACCACACGAACGTCAACGAGAGCGAGGAGCCGGCCGGCGTCGTCACCACGGCGATCGCCGCGGTCACCCCGCCCCCCACCGGCACGGTGACCGAGGACCTCACGGCCACCATCCCCGCCCCGATCGCCGCGACGGCGGAGCCGGCCCCGCCGGCCGCCGTCTGAGCCCCACGCACCCCACGTCAACGAAGGAATCACCGGCATGAAGATCGACTGGGAAGCGCTGGGCTCCGTCTTCGGCGTCAGCCTCGTGGTCACCGTGGCTCTCGTGGCCCTCTTCACCCTCGGCATCAAGGGCCTGACCCGCCAGGAACAGGCCTCGGCCCAGGGTGGCTCCGCCGCCCTCGCGGTCACCGCCGCGTACGCCTGCTTCGCCGCCTGCGCGGCGGCGGTGGCGTACGGGATCTATCTGATCGTCGCCTGAGGCGACGCGCACGGCCCCCGTGGGGTGCGGGACGGTTCGCCGTCCCGCACCCCACGTTTTCGTGACACCCGCGACCGCCCGTATGTGGGCCTCGGCACACTCCCCCACCCCAGGTCAACGGCAAGTTGACGGCCCTTCGGAGCCCGTGGTGGACTGCCGTGGCCATGTACGACGGCATGGAGAGGAAGCCGGTGCGAGTCCGGCGCGGTCCCGCCACTGTCACCGGGGTAGGTAGCCCCGGGAGCCAGGAACTCTCGTCGTCGGTCTCGTCGAACCAGGGCGTGGACACCCTGAGTGAGGACATATCACCATGCTCGCCTGCCGTCTGAGGTACCGCTCCAGGTCGCTGCCCGACCCCACGGCCGGCTGAGCCGATGCGTGCCGATCGCGTCTTCGCGTACGGCGCCGCCGCCGGACTTCTCGGGGACCTGCTGCTCGGTGATCCACGCCGGGGGCATCCGGTCGCCGCGTTCGGACAGGCCGCGGGCGCCGTGGAGCGGATGCTGTGGCGGGACCACCGGGGCTGGGGGGCGCTGCACACCGCGGTGTGCGCCGGAAGCGTCGTGGCGCTCGGTGCCGTGGCGCAGCACGTCCTACGCCCCTCCCGTACCGCCTCCGTCGCGCTGACCGGCGCCGCCACCTGGGCCGTCGTCGGGGGCACCTCGCTCGCGCGTGAGGCCCGGGTCATCGGGCGGGCCCTGGCCGCCGGGGACGTCGAGGCGGCCCGGGAGCGGCTGCCGCATCTGTGCGGGCGGGATCCGCAGGCCCTCGACGCCGACGGGATCGCCCGGGCCGTCGTGGAGTCCGTCGCCGAGAACACCTCCGACGCCGTCGTCGGGGCGCTGGTGTGGGGAGCCGTCGCCGGGGTGCCGGGACTGCTGGGCTTCCGGGCCGTCAACACGCTGGACGCCATGGTCGGGCACAAGTCCCCCCGCTACCGGCGGTACGGGTGGGCCTCGGCCCGGCTGGACGACGTGGCGGGTTGGCCCGGGGCGCGGCTGACCGCCGTACTCGCGACGGTGGCCGGCGGCGATCCGCGCGGTGCCGTGCGGGCCTGGCGTGCCGACGCGCGCCGGCATCCGAGTCCCAACGCCGGGCCCGTGGAGGCCTCGTTCGCGGGGGCGCTCGGGGTACGGCTGGGCGGGACGTTGTCGTACGCGGGGCGGGTGGAGCACCGGCCCGTGCTGAATGGGGAGGGGCGATCCGTGGAGGTCACGGACATCGAGCGGGCCGTACGGCTGTCGCGCCGGGTCGGGCTGCTGGCGCTCGGCGTGGGTGTCGCCGCGCGGGCCGTCGTGAAGGGGCGCAGGTCATGAGCGGCGGGGGGCTTCTCGTCGCCGGGACCACCTCCGACGCCGGCAAGAGCGTTGTCACCGCCGGGATCTGCCGGTGGCTGGTGCGCCAGGGGGTCAAGGTCGCGCCGTTCAAGGCGCAGAACATGTCCCTCAACTCGTTCGTGACGCGGGAGGGTGCCGAGATCGGGCGGGCGCAGGCCATGCAGGCCCAGGCCTGCCGCGTCGAGCCGACCGCGTCGATGAACCCCGTGCTGCTCAAGCCCGGTGGCGAGCAGAGCAGCCAGGTCGTCCTGCTCGGCAAGCCGGTGGGCGAGATGAGCGCACGCGGGTACCACGGCGGGCGCCAACAGCGGCTGCTCGGCACCGTGCTGGACTGTCTCGCCGAACTGCGGGGCACGTATGACGCGGTGATCTGTGAGGGCGCGGGCAGTCCGGCCGAGATCAACCTCCGGCGCACCGACATCGTGAACATGGGCATCGCCCGCAATGCCGGGCTGCCCGTGCTCGTCGTCGGTGACATCGACCGCGGTGGGGTCTTCGCCTCCTTCTTCGGGACCGTCGCCCTGCTGTCCGAGGCGGACCAGAGGCTCGTCGCCGGGTTCCTCGTGAACAAGTTCCGGGGGGACGTGTCCCTCCTCGAACCCGGGCTCGACATGCTGCACGGCCTCACCGGGCGGCGCACCTACGGCGTGCTGCCCTTCCGGCACGGGCTCGGCATCGACGAGGAGGACGGGCTCCGGGTGTCCCTGCGCGGGACCGTCCGGGAGTCCAACACCGCCCCGCCCGTGGGCGAGGACATCCTGCGCGTCGCCGTCTGCGCGGTCCCGCTCATGTCCAACTTCACCGACGTCGACGCCCTGGCCGCCGAACCGGGTGTCGTGGTGCGGTTCGTGGACCGGGCGGAGGAACTGGCCGACGCCGACCTCGTCGTCATCCCCGGCACCCGGGGAACCGTCCGGGCCCTTGAGTGGCTGCGGGAGCGCGGCCTGGCCGACGCCCTCACCGCACGGGCCGCACAGGGGCGCCCGATCCTCGGCGTCTGCGGCGGGTTCCAGATCCTCGGCGAGCACATCGAGGACGAGGTCGAGTCGCGCGCCGGCGCGGTCGACGGCCTCGGAGTGCTTCCCGTACGGGTGCGGTTCGCCCGCGAGAAGACCCTCACCCGGCCGGAAGGCGAGGCCCTCGGCGAGCACGTCGCCGGGTACGAGATCCATCACGGGGTCGCCGACGTCAGCGGCGGGGAGGCGTTCATCTGTGATGACAAGGGACACAGCCTGGACGGCTGCCGGGTCGGACAGACCTGGGGCACGCACTGGCACGGGTCGCTGGAGTCGGACGGGTTCCGGCGGGCGTTCCTGCGCGAGGTGGCGGCCGCCGCGGGCCGCCGCTTCGTGCCGGCGCCCGACACCTCGTTCGCCGCGCTGCGCGAGGAGCAGCTCGACCGGCTCGGCGACCTGATCGAACAGCACGCGGACACAGACGCGCTGTGGCGGCTCATCGAGTCCGGCGCGCCGCAAGGACTGCCTTTCATTCCACCGGGAGCGCCCGCATGAGCACAGTGTTGTTGTTGTCGACCGCCGACACGGACCTGCTGGCGGCCCGCGCCGCTTCCGGTGCCGACTACCGGATCGGCAACCCGACCCGCGTGGACGTGGCGCAGGAGCTGCCCGCGCTCGTCGAGGGCGCGGACATCGCCGTCGTACGGCTGCTCGGCGGCAAGCGTGCCTGGGAGGACGGGCTGGCCGCGCTGAAGGCCGCCGGGATCCCGACCGTGCTGCTGGGCGGGGAGTCCGTCCCGGACGCGGAGTTGATGGCCGAGTCGTCCGTGCCGGCCGGTGTGGTGGCGGAGGCGCTGAAGTACCTCGTCGAGGGCGGCCCCGACAACCTCACCGAACTCGCCCGGTTCCTCTCCGACACCGTGCTGCTGACCGGTGAGGGGTTCGTCGAGCCGCAGAAGATGCCGGAGTTCGGCGTCCACGGCTCGTACGCCCGCGAGGAGGGCCGCCCGACCGTCGGCGTGCTCTTCTACCGGGCCCATGAACTCAGCGGCAACACCGCCTTCGTGGACACCCTCTGCGAGGCCGTCGAGGCACGCGGCGCCAACGCCCTTCCCGTGTACTGCGGTTCGCTGCGCGGGGCCGACGCCGCGCTGTACGAGATCCTCGGCCAGGCCGACACCCTCGTCGCCACCGTCCTCGCCGCCGGCGGCGCCCACGCCTCGCATGCCTCCGCCGGCGGTGACGAGGAGGCCTGGGACATCGGGGCGCTCGCCGACCTCGACGTGCCGGTGCTGCAAGGGCTCTGCCTCACGTCGTCCCGGGCGGCCTGGGACGCGTCCGACGCCGCCCTGTCCCCCATGGACGCGGCGATGCAGGTCGCGATCCCGGAGTTCGACGGACGCCTCATCACCGTCCCGTTCTCCTTCAAGGAGCAGGGCCCGGACGACGTCCCGGTGTACGTGGCCGACCCCGAGCGGGCCGCGCGCGTCGCCGGGATCGCCGTGCGGCACGCCCGGTTGAAGCACAAGGCGAACAGGGACAAGAAGCTCGCGCTCGTCTTCACCGCCTACCCGACCAAGCACTCACGTGTCGGCAACGCGGTGGGCCTGGACACCCCGGCCTCGGCGGTGCGGGTGCTGGACGCGCTGCGGGACGCCGGCTACTTCGTCGAGGGGCACCCGGACAACGGGGACGAGCTGATCCACCGGCTCATCAACGCCGGTGGCCACGATGTCGAGTGGCTCACCGAGGAGCAACTGGCCGCCGCGCCCGCGCGGGTGCCGCTCGCGGACTACCGGGCGTGGTTCGACAGGCTCGATCCGGAGCTGCGGGACGCCATGCTGGAGGCATGGGGTGAGCCGCCCGGCTCGCTGTACGTCGACGGGGACGACATCGTGCTCGCCTCCCTCCAGTTCGGCAACGTCGTCGTGATGATCCAGCCGCCGCGCGGCTTCGGCGAGAACCCGATCGCGATCTACCACGACCCGGACATGCCGCCGTCGCACCACTACATGGCCGCGTACCGGTGGCTGGAGAACTCTTTTGGCGCCGACGCCGTCGTGCACATGGGCAAGCACGGCACGATGGAGTGGCTGCCCGGCAAGGGGCTCGGGCTCAGCGGCGGCTGCGCGCCGGACGCCGTGCTCGGTGAACTCCCGCTGATCTACCCGTTCATCGTCAACGACCCCGGCGAGGGCACCCAGGCCAAGCGGCGCGGACACGCCACGGTCGTCGACCACCTCGTGCCGCCGATGGCCCGCGCCGACACCTACGGCGACCTGGCCAAGCTGGAGCAGTTGCTCGACGAGTACGCGCTCGTCTCCGACCTGGACCCGGTGAAGGCGCCGGCCGTGCGGGCGCAGATCTGGACGCTGGTGAAGGCGGCCGAACTCCACCACGACCTGCATGTCGAGGACCAGCCGGACGACGACGCCTTCGACGAGTTCGTCATGCACATCGACGGCTATCTGTGCGAGATCAAGGACGTGCAGATCCGGGACGGACTGCACATCCTGGGCGGCGGCCCGGTCGACGAGGCGCGGGTCAACCTGGTGCTCGCCGTGCTGCGGGCCTCGCAGGTGTGGGGCGGACAGGCGAACGCGCTGCCCGGCCTCAGGGCGTCCTTCGCGGCCCATTTCGGGCTGGTGGAGAAGGAGTTGCTGGCCGAGCCGGGCGCGCCGGTGAAGGTGCCGGTGGAGCTGACGGAGCTCGTCGACGGGCCGTCCCGTTCGGCCGCCGACGCGATCGACCTGCTGGAGCAGCTGTGCCGACGGGTCGCGGAGGGCATGGAGGCACGCGACTGGGACGTCACGCTCGTCCCGGCTCTCGTCCGTGACGTGCTCGGCACCGAACTCCCCGAAGCGGTCGCCGTGTTGGAGTTCGCCTGCACCGAGGTCGTACCGCGTCTGGCGAGGACCACCGACGAGATCGACCACATCCTCAAGGCGCTCGACGGCGGTTACGTCCCCGCCGGTCCGTCCGGCTCCCCCACCCGCGGCCTGGTCAACGTGCTCCCGACCGGCCGCAACTTCTACTCCGTCGACCCCAAGGCCATTCCGTCCCGGCTGAGTTGGGAGGTCGGCCAGTCGCTCGCCGACTCGCTGGTCCAGCGCTACCTCCAGGACACCGGCGAGTACCCGAAGTCCGTCGGGCTGACGGTCTGGGGTACCTCCGCGATGCGCACCCAGGGCGACGACATCGCGGAGATCCTCGCGCTGCTGGGCTGCCGCCCGGTGTGGGACGAGGCGTCGAGGCGGGTGACCGGCTTCGAGATCATCGGCCTGGAGGAGCTCGGCCGTCCCCGTGTCGACGTCACCGTCCGTATCTCCGGGTTCTTCCGGGACGCGTTCCCGCACGTGGTCGGGCTGATCGACGACGCCGTGCGCACGGTGGCCGAGCTGGACGAGCCCGCCGACCGGAACTTCGTCAAGGCGCACGCCGACGAGGACACCGCCGAGCACGGTGACCGGCGGCGCGCTACGGCCCGGATCTTCGGCTCCAAGCCGGGCGCGTACGGCGCCGGTCTGCTGCCGCTGATCGACGCGCGGAACTGGCGCTCGGACGCGGACCTCGCCGAGGTGTACGCGGTGTGGGGCGGTTACGCCTACGGGCGCGGGCTCGACGGGCGGGCGGCGCGCGGGGACATGGAGACGGCGTTCAAGCGGATCAACGTGGCGGCGAAGAACGTCGACACGCGGGAGCACGATCTCGTGGACGCCGACGACTACTTCCAGTACCACGGCGGCATGGTCGCCATGGTCCGCCACCTCACGGGCGCCAACCCCGAGGCGTACGTGGGCGATTCGGCCACCCCCGACCAGGTGAAGACCCGCACCCTCGGCGAGGAGACCCACCGGGTCTTCCGGGCCCGGGTGGTCAACCCGCGCTGGATGGCGGCCATGCGGCGGCACGGCTACAAGGGCGCCTTCGAGATGGCGGCGACCGTCGACTACCTCTTCGGCTACGACGCCACGGCGGGCGTGGTCGACGACTGGATGTACGAGAAGCTCAGCGCGGAGTACGTCTTCGACGCGGAGAACCGGGACTTCATGAAGAAGTCCAACCCGTGGGCGCTGCGCGGCATCACCGAGCGCCTGCTGGAGGCGGCGGACCGCGGGCTGTGGGCGGAGCCGGACGCGGACACGCTGGAGCGGCTGCGCGCCACCTACCTGGAGCTCGAAGGCGATCTGGAGGGCGACGAGAAGTGAGTACCCCGTTTCCGTTCACGGCCGTGGTCGGTCAGGACGACCTGCGGCTGGCGCTGCTGCTGAACGCCGTGTCACCGGCGGTCGGCGGTGTGCTGGTGCGCGGCGAGAAGGGCACCGCCAAGTCGACGGCCGTGCGGGCGCTCTCGGCACTGCTGCCGGAGGTGCCGGTCGTCGCCGGGTGCCGTTTCTCCTGTGATCCGGTCACGCCGGACCCCGCGTGCCCGGACGGGCCGCACGAGGCCGGCAACGGCGTCGCGCGCCCCGCCCGCATGGTCGAACTCCCCGTCGGCGCCTCCGAGGACCGGCTCGTCGGCGCCCTCGACATCGAGCGGGCGCTCGCGGAGGGCGTGAAGGCCTTCGAGCCGGGGCTGCTCGCGGACGCGCACCGCGGGATCCTCTACGTCGACGAGGTCAACCTGCTCCATGACCACCTGGTCGACCTGCTGCTCGACGCGGCCGCCATGGGCGCCTCCTACGTGGAGCGGGAGGGCGTCTCCGTGCGGCACGCCTCGAAGTTCCTGCTCGTCGGCACCATGAACCCCGAAGAGGGCGAGCTGCGGCCGCAGTTGCTCGACCGGTTCGGGCTGACCGTCGAGGTCGCGGCCTCGCGGGAGCCGGACCAGCGGGTGGAGGTCGTCCGGCGCCGGCTGGCGTACGACGACGACCCGGCCGGGTTCACGGCGCGTTGGGCCGACGAGGAGGCGGCGGTGCGGCAACGGATCGTCGCCGCGCGGGAGTTGCTGCCGTCGGTGCGGCTCGGTGACGGGGCGCTGCGGCAGATCGCGGCGACCTGCGCCGCGTTCGAGGTGGACGGGATGCGGGCCGACATCGTGATGGCGCGGACGGCCACCGCGCTGGCGGCCTGGGCGGGGCGGACCGAGGTGCTGGCGGAGGACGTGCGGCAGGCCGCGCTGCTCGCGCTGCCGCATCGGCGTCGGCGTAATCCCTTTGACGCGCCGGGACTTGACGAGGACAAGCTCGACGAGACGCTGGAGGAGTTCTCCGGCGACAGCGAGGGCGACGAGGATCCCGATCCGGACGGCCCCGGTGGGGGCGGCGGCGGGCAGCCGTCGCCGGACTCCGGTCCGCAGGGCGGCGACGAGGGTGCGCGCCCCGAGGAGGGCGAGGGCGGCGAGCCGCAGCCCGCCGGTGCCGGTGCGGGCGAGCAGTCCGCCGTACGGGCCGCAGAGCCCTTCCGTACCAAGGTGCTCAGCGTGCCGGGGCTCGGGGAGGGGGCGGCCGGGCGGCGTTCGCGGGCGCGGACCGAGCAGGGGCGGACCACGGGTGCGCGACGGCCGCGGGGGGCGTTGACCAAGCTGCATCTGGCGGCCACCGTGCAGGCCGCCGCCCCGCATCAGCGGGCGCGCGGGCGGTCCGGGCCCGGCCTCGTGGTGCGCCGGGACGATCTGCGGCAGGCGACGCGGGAGGGGCGCGAGGGGAACCTCGTGCTGTTCGTCGTGGACGCCTCCGGGTCGATGGCGGCGCGGCAGCGGATGGGCGCGGTGAAGGGGGCTGTGCTGTCGCTGCTGCTGGACGCCTATCAGCGGCGGGACAAGGTGGGGCTGGTGACGTTCCGGGGGGCGGCCGCCGAGGTGGCGTTGCCTCCGACGTCGTCCGTGGACGCCGCGGCGGCCCGGCTGGAGACGTTGCCCACCGGTGGGCGTACGCCGCTCGCCGCGGGGCTGTTGAGGGCGCACGAGGTGCTTCGGGTCGAGCGGTTGCGGGATCCGGCTCGGCGGGCGCTGGTGGTCGTGGTGACGGACGGGCGGGCCACGGGTGGGCCCGAGCCGGTCGCGCTCGCGGGGCGGGCGGCGCGGCTGTTCGCGGCCGACGGCGTCGCCTGCGTCGTCGTCGACTGCGAGTCGGGGCCCGTGCGGCTCGGGCTCGCCGGGCAGCTCGCCGGTGAACTGGGCGGCACCGCCGTGACATTGGACGAGCTGCGGGCGGACTCCATCGCCGGGCTCGTGAAGGACGTACAGAGGAGGGCCGCGTAATGCCGCAGGGACAGCCGAGTGTGGTGCCGGACGACGGTCTGACGACCCGTCAGCGTCGTAACCGGCCGCTGGTGGTCGTGCACACGGGCATCGGCAAGGGGAAGTCGACGGCCGCCTTCGGGCTGGCGCTGCGGGCCTGGAACCAGGGGTGGCCCATCGGGGTGTTCCAGTTCGTCAAGTCGGCGAAGTGGAAGGTCGGCGAGGAGAACGCGCTGCGGGTGCTGGGGGCGTCCGGGGAGGGCGGGTCCGTCGACTGGCACAAGATGGGCGAGGGCTGGTCCTGGGTGCAGCGCGATCAGCAGATGGACAACGAGGAGAAGGCCCGCGAGGGCTGGGAGCAGGTCAAGCGGGACCTGGCCGCCGAGACGTACCAGCTCTACGTGCTCGACGAGTTCGCCTATCCCCTGCACTGGGGGTGGGTGGACACGGACGAGGTCATCGACGTGCTCAGAAACCGGCCGGGCACGCAGCATGTGGTGATCACGGGGCGCAACGCGCCGGAGAAGCTGGTCGACTTCGCCGATCTCGTGACCGACATGTCCAAGGTCAAGCATCCGATGGACGCCGGGCAGAAGGGCCAGAGGGGCATCGAGTGGTGAGTGCTTCCGTCCCTCGGCTGGTCATCGCCGCGCCGTCCTCCGGCAGCGGCAAGACCACCGTTGCCACGGGGTTGATGGCCGCGTTCGCCGCGCGGGGGCTTGCCGTGTCCCCGCACAAGGTCGGGCCGGACTACATCGATCCCGGGTACCACGCGCTCGCGAGCGGGCGGGTGGGGCGGAACCTCGACGCGTATCTGTGCGGGCCGGAGTTGATCGGGCCGTTGTTCGCGCACGGGGCGCGCGGGTGTGACATCGCCGTCGTCGAGGGGGTGATGGGGATGTTCGACGGGGCCGCCGGGGAGGGTGAACTGGCCTCCACCGCTCATGTGGCGAAGCTGCTTCGGGCGCCGGTGGTGCTGGTCGTGGACGCCTCGTCGCAGTCCCGGTCGGTGGCGGCGCTGGTGCACGGCTTCGCCTCCTGGGACCCCGAGGTGCGGGTCGGGGGCGTGATCCTGAACAAGGTCGCGTCCGACCGGCATGAGGAGTTGCTGCGGGAGGCGTTGGACTCGGCCGGGATGCCGGTGTGGGGTGTGCTGCGGCGGACGGTCCAGGTGGACACGCCGTCGCGGCATCTGGGGTTGGTGCCGGTCGCCGAGCGGCGTGCCGCCGCCGTGGAGGCGGTGGCGGCGATGGCGGCTCAGGTCGAGCGCGGGTGCGACCTGGAAGGGCTGCTGTCGCTGGCCCGGAGCGCGGGGGCGTGGTCGGGCGCGGCCTGGGAGGCCCCCGAGCACAGCACCGACAGGCATGCGGTGGTCGCCGTCGCCGGTGGGCCCGCCTTCACGTTCTCCTATGCCGAGCACGCCGAGCTGCTCACCGCCGCCGGAGCCGAGGTCGTCACGTTCGATCCGCTGCGGGACGAGCAACTGCCGGACGGTACCCGCGGGTTGGTGATCGGCGGTGGTTTCCCCGAGGTGTACGCGGCCGAGCTGTCCGCCAACGAGCCGCTCCGGAGGGCCGTCACCGCCCTCGCGGAGAGCGGTGCTCCCCTCGCCGCCGAGTGCGCCGGGCTGCTCTACCTCTGCCGTGAGCTGGACGGGCGGCCCATGTGCGGGGTGCTCGACGCGTCCGCGCGGATGACCGAGCGGCTCACGCTCGGGTACCGGGACGCCGTGGCCGTCGGTGACAGCGTGCTCGCCGTCGCCGGCACGCGGATGCGGGGGCACGAGTTCCATCGGACCGTCGTCGAGCCGGGCTCGGGGGCGGCCCCCGCCTGGGGTGTGCGCACCCCTCCCCGGCGGGTCGAGGGTTTTGTACAGCGAGGTGTGCACGCGAGTTATCTGCACACGCACTGGGCGTCGCAGCCCGGTGTCGCCCGTAGGTTCGTCGAGAGGTGCCGGACGTCATGAGCAGCAAGCTGATCGGAGTCGGGGTCGGCCCCGGCGATCCCGAGCTGGTGACCGTCAAGGGCGTCAACGCTCTGCGGGCCGCCGATGTCGTCGTGGTCCCCGTCATGGACACTGGGGAGCGGGGGCGGGCCGAGGCGACCGTGCTGCACTACGTGCCCGCCGAGAAGGTCCTGCGGGTCGTGTTCGCGCTCAACGAGCGGACCGACCGGGGGCGTCGGGAGGCCGCCTGGGACGCCGCCGGGGAGCGGGTGGCCCAGCTGCTCGGCGAGCATTCCGCCGTCGCCTTCGCCACCATCGGCGATCCGAACGTGTACTCCACCTTCACCTATCTCGCCCACACCATCGGCGCGCTCGTGCCGGGGACCGTCGTGGAGACCGTGCCCGGCATCACCGCCATGCAGGATCTCGCCGCCCGTTCCGGTGCCGTGCTCACCGAGGGGACCGAGCCGCTGACGCTGGTGCCGGTGACCGCGGGGGCCGCCGCGCTCAAGGAGGCCCTGGCCGGGCCGGGGACCGTGGTGGCGTACAAGTTCGGTCGGCAGGCGCGGGAGGTCGTCGAGGCGCTGCGGGAGACCGGGCGGATCGACGACGCGGTGTGGGGGTCCGCGCTCGGGCTGCCCGAGGAGTCCGTGCGGGCCGCGCGCGAGCTGGACGGCGAGCCGCTGCCCTATCTCTCCACGCTCATCGCGCCCGCCCCGCGCGACGGCGGCCGGGGCGGCAAGCTGTGATCTCCGCGAGAGCGGGCTCAGTCGGCGATGCCGACCACGAGCCAGATGAACGCCGCGCCCGCGACCGTGCACAACAGGGTCGAGCGGGCGGGGTGTTCGTGGTGCGCCTCGGGGAGGATCTCGGCGGCCGCCAGATAGAGGAGCGCGCCGCCGAAGAAGCCCAGATACGCGCCGAGCAGCTGCTCCGGGATCGTGAAGAGCAGGGTGGACGCCGCTCCCAGAACCGGGGCCGCCGCGTCCGCGAACAGCATCGCGAGGGCTCTGCGGCGGGCGTTGCCGTACAGGGTCGTGATCGTGTACGTGTTGAAGCCGTCCGCGAAGTCGTGGGCGATGACCGCCAGGGCCACGGCCGTGCCCATGCCGCCGCCGACCTGGAAGGCCGCGCCGATCGCCACGCCGTCCATCGCGCTGTGGCCGACCATCGCCGCCGCGGCCGTCAGGCCGACCTCGGGGACCCGGCCCTCGTGCTCCTCGGCCCCGTGCGCCGCCTGACGGGCGGCCAGCAGTCGTTCCACCAGATGGGCCAACAGGAAGCCGGCCACGAACAGCAGGAGTGCCGCCGGGACGCCGAAGACCTCCCTGCCCGCGGCCTCCAGTGCCTCCGGCAGCAGGTCCAGGCCGACCACGCCCAGCATCAGGCCGCCTGCCAGGCCCAGCACGAGGTGGCGGCGGTCCGTCACGCGTTGCGCCGTCCAGCCGCCCGCCAACGTCATCAGGAACGCGCCGAGCGCGACGAACACCGCCATGTGCCCTTCGTATCCGATGAGCCCCGGTGCGCGCACATCCAGATCCCTTGTGAATCCCCGTGAAACTTCGTTCGAGAGGACCCCGAACCATGGCCGACGCCCCCACCGGCAAGGTGACCTTCGTCGGTGCCGGCCCCGGCGCCGCCGACCTGCTGACGTTCCGTGCCGCGCGCGCGATCGCCGAGGCGGACGTCGTGATCTGGGCGGCCAGCCTGGTGCAGGAGGAGGTCCTCCAGCACGCGCGTGAGGACGCCGAGATCCTCGACTCGGCGACCATGTCCCTGGAGGACGTCGTCGCCGTCTACGAGCGGGCCGCCGCCGAGGGGCTGCGGGTCGCCCGTATCCACTCCGGTGACCCCGCCCTGTGGGGCGGCACCCAGGAGCAGCTCGACCGGTGTGCGCGGAGGGGTATCGCCACCGAGGTCGTCCCCGGCGTCTCCGCGTTCTCCGCCGTCGCCGCCCTCGCACAGCGCGAGCTGACCATTCCCGAGGTCGCCCAGTCGGTCGTCCTCACCCGGCTCGGCGGCGGCAAGACGCCGATGCCGCCCGGTGAGGAGGTACGGGAGTTCGCCAAGCACGGCACCACCATGGCGATCTTCCTGTCGGCCGCCCGCAGCGGGCAGCTCGTGCGGGAACTGCTGGAGGGCGGCTATCCGACCTCCACCCCGGTCGTCGTCGCCTACCAGGCCACCTGGCCCGAGGAGCTGGTCGTGCGGTGCACGATCGCCACGCTGGAGGAGACCGTCAAGGAGCACAAGCTCTGGAAGCACACGCTCTTCCTGGTCGGCCCGGCGCTCGGCGCCGAGGGCACGCGGTCGCACCTGTACCACCCCGGCCACTTCCACGGGTACCGCAAGGCCGACCCGGAGGCCCGCAAGGCCTTGCGTGAGCGGGGTGCGAGTACATGATCACGGTCTTCGGCACGGGGACGGGGGCACCGGTCCCCGCCGACGTGCTGGCCGGGGCCCGGCTGGTGGTGGGCGGACGGCGCCATCTGGCGTCCGCGGCCGTCCCCGGGGACGTCGAGCAGGTCGTCCTCGGGCCGCTCGCGCCCGCGCTGGACGTCATCGAGCGGCATCTGGACAAGCAGGACCGTGTGGTCGTGCTGGCCTCCGGTGATCCCGGGTTCTTCGGGATCGTCCGGGTGCTGGCCGAGCGGTTCGGCGGGCATCGGCTCGATGTCCGCGCCGGGGTCTCCTCCGTCGCCGCCGCCTTCGCGCGGGCCGGACTGCCGTGGGACGACGCCGTGGTCGTCAGCGCGCACGGGCGGGAGCTGCGGACGGCCGTCAACGTGTGCCGGGCGCGGCCGAAGGTGGCCGTGCTGACCGGGCCCGGCGCCGGGCCCGCGGAGATCGGCGCCGCCCTGAGGGCCGACCGGCGGATCCTCGTCGTGGCCTCGGCGCTCGGGTCGGCGCAGGAGCGCGTCGAGCGGGTCACGCCCGCCGAGGCCGCCGCCCGGGACTGGGGCACGTCGGTGAGCGTGGTGCTGTGCCTGGACGAGGCGCGGGCCCCGGGCGGCGTACGGACGGTCGCCGGGGCGCCCGCCGGACCTGCCCGATGGGCCCTGGACGAGGGCGAGTTCACCCACCGCGACTCGATGATCACCAAGTTCGAGGTGCGGGCGCTGGCCCTGGCCCGGCTCGGTCCCCGGCTCGGTGACCTGGTCTGGGACATCGGCGCGGGCTCCGGTTCGGTGGCCGTGGAGTGCGCGCGGCTCGGTGCCGCCGTCACCGCGGTCGAGAAGACCGGGGACGGCGTCGAGCGGATCCGCGCCAACGCCGCCGCGCACGGCGTCGACGTACGGGCCGTGCACGGGGCGGCGCCGACCGTGCTGTCCGATCTCGACGATCCGGACGCCGTGTTCGTCGGGGGTGGGGGGCGTGAGCTGCCCGCGATCGTCACCGCGTGCGCGCGGCGGGCCCGGCGGACGGTCGTCGTCGCGATGGCCGCGCTCGACCGGGTCCCGGCGGTGCGCGAGGCGCTCACCGGCGCCGGGTTCGGCTGCGACGGGGTGCTGTTGCAGTCCTCGCGGCTCGCGCCGCTGCCGGGGGACGTGACCCGGCTGGCGGCCACCAATCCTGTTTTTCTGTTGTGGGGGGTCCGAATCCCCGTCCCTGAAGAAGGAGTTGCTCTGTGATCGGCCTCATTTCCGCCACCTCGGCGGGGGCGGCTGCGCGGGACCGGCTGGCCGCTGCGTGGCCGGAGCGGACGCGTGTGTACGAGGGTCCCGTCGGGGACGCCGTACGGGCCGCGTTCGCGGAGTGCGAGCAGCTCGTGTGCTTCCTGGCGACCGGTGCCGTGGTGCGGCTGGTCGCGCCGCTGCTCGGCGACAAGACCTCCGACCCGGGCGTGGTGTGCGTCGACGAGGGCGGGCGGTTCGCCGTGTCGCTGGTCGGCGGGCATGGCGGCGGCGCCAACGAACTCGCCCGCGAGGTCGGGGAGGTGCTGGGCGCGGAGCCCGTGGTGACGACGGCCACGGACGCCGTCGGACTGCCGGGGCTGGACACGCTCGGGTTCCCGGTGGAGGGCGATGTCGCCGCCGTGTCGCGAGCGCTGCTCGACGGTGAACGGGTCGCGCTGGAGGCCGAGGTGTCCTGGCCGCTGCCCGCGCTCACCGTCGCGGAGGAGGGCGAGTACACCGTCCGGCTCACCGACCGTCTCGTCGAGGCCGCCGCGCGCGAGGTCGTGCTGCGGCCGCCGTCCCTCGTCGTCGGGGTCGGTGCCTCGAAGGGGGCGCCGGTGGACGAGGTGCTGAGCCTGGTCGAGGGGGTGCTGCGGGACGCCGGGCTGTCGGCCGCGTCGGTCGCCGAACTGGCCACCGTGGACGCCAAGTCCGAAGAGCCCGGCATCGTCGGGGCGGCGGCCCGGCTGGGCGTTCCCCTGGTCACGTACTCCGCCGAGGAGTTGGCGGCCGTCGAGGTGCCGAACCCCTCCGACGCGCCCCTCGCCGCCGTGGGCACGCCCTCGGTCGCCGAGGCCGCCGCGCTCGTCACGGGCGGCGAACTCCTCGTCCCCAAGCGGAAGTCGGAGCGTGCGGACGGCCGGCCCGCCATGGCGACCTGTGCCGTCGTACGGCGTCCCGCGCGCGGCCGGCTCGCGGTCGTCGGGCTCGGTCCCGGCGCCCGGGACCTGCTCACGCCCCGCGCGAAGGCCGAGTTGCGGCGCGCCGCCGTCCTCGTCGGGCTCGACCAGTACGTCGACCAGATCCGGGACCTGCTGCGGCCCGGCACCCGCATCCTGGAGTCGGGGCTCGGGGCCGAGGAGGAGCGGGCCCGGACCGCCGTGGCGGAGGCCCGCAAGGGTCAGGCGGTCGCGCTGATCGGCAGCGGGGACGCGGGCGTGTACGCCATGGCCTCCCCCGCGCTCGCCGAGGCCTCCGACGACATCGACGTGATCGGCGTACCGGGGGTGACCGCCGCCCTCGCGGCCGCCGCGATCCTGGGCGCCCCGCTGGGCCACGACCACGTGTCCATCAGCCTCTCCGACCTGCACACCCCGTGGGAGGTCATCGAGCGGCGGGTGCGCGCGGCGGCCGAGGCGGACATCGTGGTCACCTTCTACAACCCCCGCTCGCGCGGCCGGGACTGGCAGCTGCCGAAGGCCCTCGCGATCCTCGCCGAGCACCGGGAGCCGACCACGCCGGTCGGTGTCGTACGGAACGCGTCCCGGCCGGACGAGTCCAGTCGGCTCACGTCACTGGGCTCCCTGGATCCGGCGACGGTCGACATGATGACAGTGGTGACCGTGGGCAACACGGCGACGCGTGACATCGCGGGGCGCATGGTGACGCCGCGTGGCTACCGCTGGCAGGCCGCAGAGGAGGGTGTCCGGTGATCCGAGAGGTCCATCCGATCGAGGTGGAGTCCTACCGGCGGATGCGCGCCCGCCTGGACACCTCGCACTTCCCGCCGCTGACCCGGGCGGTGGTGGAGCGGGTCGTCCACTCCGCCGCCGACCTGGAGTACGCCGACGATCTCGTCATGGACGAGGGCGAGTTGGCGGCGGCGCACGCCGCCCTTCACGGGGGCGCGCCCGTCGTCGTGGACGTGGAGATGGTCGCGGCCGGCATCACCCGGCGCGAGACCGTCTGCCGTCTGCGCGACGCCAAGGCCGGTCCCGGGCTGACCCGTTCGGCGCACGCGATCCGGCTCGCCTACGAGCAGGTCGGGCCCGGCGCCCTCTGGGTGATCGGCAACGCGCCGACCGCGCTGGAGGAGTTGCTGACCCTGGACGCCGCACCGGCGCTCGTCATCGGCCTGCCCGTCGGGTTCGTCGGCGCCGTCGAGTCCAAGGCCGCGTTGCGTCAGAGCGGGCTGCCCGCCGTGAGCAACGTGTCCGAGAAGGGCGGGTCGGCCGTCGCCTCGGCCGCGCTCAACGCCCTGCTGTACCACCCCGTATCCACCGAGGAGACATCGTGACGACCCCGCCGCCCGCCCTGCTCATCGCCGGCCACGGCACCCGGGACGACGCCGGAGCCGAGGCGTTCCGCGACTTCGTCCGGGAGCTGGGGCGCCGCAACCCGGAGCTGCCCGTGGCGGGCGGCTTCATCGAGCTGTCCCCGCCGCCGCTGGGCGATGCCGTCACCGAACTGGTGGAGCAGGGCGTCCGGCGGTTCGCGGCCGTTCCGCTGATGCTGGTCTCGGCCGGTCACGCCAAGGGTGACATTCCGGCGGCACTGGCCCGCGAGAAGGAGCGGCACCCCGGGATCTCGTACACCTACGGCCGTCCGCTGGGCCCGCACCCGGCGCTGCTGTCGGTGCTGGAGCGCCGCCTGGACGAGGCGCTCGGGGGCGCCTCGCACTCCCCCGGTGACCGGTCCGACGTCACCGTGCTGCTGGTCGGGCGCGGTTCGACCGACCCGGACGCCAACGCCGAGGTGTACAAGGCGGCGCGGCTGCTGTGGGAGGGCCGCGGGTACGCCGGGGTGGAGACGGCGTTCGTGTCGCTGGCCGCGCCGGACGTGCCGAGCGGGCTCGACCGGTGTGTGCGGCTGGGCGCCCGGCGGATCGTGGTGCTCCCCTACTTCCTCTTCACCGGCATCCTCCCGGACCGCGTCCGGCAGCAGACCGAGGACTGGGCGGCCGCGCACCCGGAGGTGGAGGTGCGCTCGGCGGACGTCATCGGCCCGGAGCCGGAGCTGCTCGACCTGGTGATGGAGCGGTACCGGGAGGCGCTGGAGGGTGATCTGCGGATGAACTGCGACTCGTGCGTGTACCGCATCGCACTGCCCGGCTTCGAGGACAAGGTCGGCCTGCCCCAGCAGCCGCACTTCCACCCCGACGACGACGGTCACCATCACCACCACGGGCACCACCACCACGGTTCCCCCTCCCATGCGCACTGACAGAGCCGGTACCGGGGCCCACGACCTGCGCCACCACGGTGACGCCGAGGTCCGGGACGACGGTGCCGCGCTCACCGACCTCGCCGTGAACGTCCGCGCGGACACGCCTCCGGTGTGGTTGCGGGAGCGGATCGCCGCGTCGCTGACCGGGCTGGCGGCCTATCCAGACGGCCGCCGGGCGCGGGCCGCGGTGGCGGCCCGGCACGGTCTCCCGGCGGAGCGCGTCCTGCTCACGGCGGGTGCGGCGGAGGCCTTCGTGCTGCTCGCCCGCGCCCTGAGGGCGCGTCAGCCCCTGGTCGTGCACCCGCAGTTCACCGAACCGGAAGCGGCGCTGCGGGACGCGGGTCACCCGGTCGACCGGTTGCTCCTGCGGGAGGAGGACGGTTTCCGGCTGGACCCGGCGGCGGTCCCGCGGGACGCGGATCTGGTGGTGATCGGCAACCCGACCAACCCCACGTCGGTCCTGCACCCGGCCGAGGACATCGCCCGACTGGCGCGCCCCGGGCGGACGCTGGTGGTGGACGAGGCGTTCATGGACGCGGTGCCGGGCGAGCGGGAGGCCCTGGCCGGGCGCACGGACGTGCCCGGTCTGGTCGTCCTGCGCAGCCTGACCAAGACCTGGGGCCTGGCGGGCCTGCGCATCGGCTATGTCCTGGCCGCCCCGGAGATGATCGCGGACCTGGAGCGGGCCCAGCCCCTGTGGCCGGTGTCGACGCCGGCCCTCGCGGCGGCCCAGGCCTGCGTGGAGCCGCGGGCGCTGGCCGAGGCGGCCCACGCGGCCCACCGCGTCGCCGCGGACCGGGCCCATCTCGTCGCCGGGCTGCGGGAGTTCGGCCCGGACGGGCTCAAGGTCGCCGAACCCGCCGAGGGCCCCTTCGTCCTCGTACGGCATCCGAGGGCCGCTGCGGTGCGGCGGCATCTGCGTGACCTCGGTTTCGCGGTGCGGCGCGGGGACACCTTTCCCGGGCTCGACGAGAAGTGGCTGCGCCTCGCGGTGCGGGACCGGGCGACGGTCAACGCGTTCCTCCAGGCACTGGACCAGGCGATGACGCTGGCGGACTGCTGACCCGCCCGCGACGCGTAGAGGCCCGGCGGCCAACGCCCCTGGGACAGAGGGGCGGTTGACTGCCGGGCCGCGCCCGGTGGGTCAGCTCCTGCCGCGCCGCGTGTACGCGACCGCTCCCCCGCCCGCGACGACGAGCGCCAGCGCGCCGCCCGCGATGTACGGCGTCAGGGAGTTGCCGCCGGTCTCCGCCAGCCCGGCTTCGGCGGGGCCGCCCTGGGGCTTGACGTCACCGGCGGGTTCGGCCGGTTCGCGGGTCGGGACCGGGGCCTCGCAGGTGGCCCTGGCGAGGGTGAGGGTGCCCTCGACCTCGGCGACGTTGAGCTTCAACGGGTTGATGGAGACGCGGAGTTCGAGGGCCGTCGCGGCCGCCGTCCGGGTGCCCGTCTCGGTCCTGGACAGGTCGAGGCGGACCTCTCCGACGCCGGGGACCGCGACCTCGGTCGGGCCGCCGGCGGTGAGCGTGACCTTCTTGCCGAGCACGGTCACCGGGCCCAGCAGCTGGGAGGTGGCGGTCGGGGTCCTGCCTGCCTCGCAGGTGGCCTTGGAGGTGACCGTGCCGAGCTCGACGAGCGACAGCAGGGGCAGGCCGGGGACGTGGAGCCTGGCGTGGGCGAGGGTGGTGGACGCCTCGGCCCTGGTGGCGGTGACGTTCGCCTTGGCGGAGGCCACCTGCGCGTCGAGCACGCTGAAGGGCCGGCCGCCGTCGACGCCCTCCAGCGTCGCGCTCAGCGTGGTCTTCTCGGCGCTCTGCGGCGCCTGCACTTCGTTCAGGGAGACCGCGAGCGGGACGTTCACGGTCTTGTTGAGCAGCGACACGTCGAGCCCGGTGCGCAGGACGACGGCGCTCGCCCGCCCCTGGTCACCGGTCGCGTGCGCGGAGCCCGCGCCGGCCAGGACCGCGGGACCCGCGGCCAGGGCCGTGGCCGCCGCGACGGTCGCGAGACGGCGTGCGGGCATGCGGAAGTTGTTGCCGTTCAAGGTGGGGACCCCTCAGAGGAGACATGCTCGGGACCCGGCAAGAATTACGCACCCCGACCCGGCGGTCAGCGAGCTGACGCGGGTTCACTCCAAAGTGACTTTTCCGTGCGTGTCTTCGAATCCCTGGGCACGCACGTTCTCCACCGTCACTCGGTCACCCCCGCACCCGCCCGTTCAGTACCACCCGGCGGGGCGCCCCCAGTACCCGTACGTCCGCCCGCGGATCCCCCTCGTACACCACGAGGTCGGCCCGGGCGCCCTCCTCCAGGCCCGGCCGGCCGAGCCACGCGCGGGCCTTCCAGGTGGTCGCCGCGAGGGCCTCGACCGGCGGGATGCCCGCCTGGGTCAGCTCCGCGACCTCGGCCGCGACCAGGCCGTGGGGCAGGGTGCCGCCCGCGTCGGTGCCGACGTAGACCGGGATGCCGGCGTCGTAGGCGGAGCGGACGGTGTCGTAGCGGCGTTCGTGGAGGCGGCGCATGTGGGCGGACCAGCGGGGGAACTTGGACTCGCCGCCCTCGGCCAGCTTCGGGAAGGTGGCGATGTTGACCAGGGTCGGGACGATCGCCACGCCGCGGTCGGCGAAGAGGGGGATCAGCTCGTCGGTGAGGCCGGTGGCGTGTTCGACGCAGTCGATGCCGGCCTCGACGAGGTCGCGCAGGGAGGACTCGGCGAAGCAGTGGGCGGTGACCCGCGCGCCCAGCCGGTGGGCCTGCGCGATCGCCGCCTCGGCCGCCTCACGCGGCCAGCTGGGGGCCAGGTCGCCCAGGTCGCGGTCGATCCAGTCGCCGACCAGCTTCACCCAGCCGTCGCCGCGGCGGGCCTCCTGGGCGACATACGCGACCAGGTCGTCCGGTTCGATCTCGTGGGCGTAGCCGCGGAGGTAGCGGCGGGTGCGGGCGATGTGGCGGCCGGCCCGGATGATCTTCGGGAGGTCGTCGCGGGCGTCGGTCCAGCGGGTGTCGGAGGGCGAGCCGGCGTCGCGGATCAGCAGGGTGCCGGCCTCGCGGTCGGTCAGGGCCTGCTTCTCGGCGACGTCCTCGGGGACCGGGCCGTGCGGCCCCAGGCCGACGTGGCAGTGCGCGTCGACGAGGCCGGGCAGGACCCAGCCCTCGACCTTGCGGACGTCCTGGGCGCCGACGGGACGGTCGTAGGAGATCCGGCCGTCGACGACCCACAGTTCGTCGCGGACGTCCTCGGGGCCGACGAGGACCCTGCCCTTCACGTGCAGCACCGGCTGATCGCTCATGGCTGCACCCTAAGTCAGCCCTTGCCGCCCACCTGGTCCGAGGTCTCCTCCTCCACCTGCGCCATCGCCGGGTCCAGCAGCCGGGACAGGAAGTGGCGGGTCCGCTCGTGGCGCGGGCTGCCGATGACGCGGTCCGGGGTGCCGTCCTCGACGATCACCCCGCCGTCCATGAAGACGACCCGGTCGGCGACCTCGCGGGCGAAGGTCATCTCGTGCGTGACGACCATCATCGTCATGCCCTCCTGGGCGAGCATGCGCATGACCGCCAGGACATCCCCGACCAACTCCGGGTCGAGCGCCGACGTCGGCTCGTCGAAGAGCATCACCTCGGGCCCCATCGACAGCGCGCGGGCGATCGCGACGCGCTGCTGCTGGCCGCCGGAGAGCGAGGCCGGGTAGGCGTTCGCCTTCTCGGTCAGGCCCACCCGTTCCAGGTTCTGGGCGGCCACCTTCGCCGCCTCGGCCTTGTCCCGCCTGAGCACCCTGCGCTGGGGCAGCGTGAGGTTCTCGGTCACCGTCAGGTGCGGGAAGAGGTTGAACTGCTGGAAGACCATGCCGATACGGCGGCGTACGGCGTCGATGTCGACATCGGGGTCGGTGAGTTCGGTGCCGCCGACGAGGACCTGGCCCTTGGTGGGTTCCTCCAGCAGGTTCACGCACCGCAGCAGCGTGGACTTGCCCGACCCCGAGGGGCCGATGACACACACGACCTCGCCCTGGCCGATCTCCAGGTCGATGCCCTTGAGGACCTCGTTGTCGCCGAACGCCTTGTGCAGACCGCGCACTTCGATCTCGGGACGGGTCATTTCACGGCCTCCTGGGCCTTCGCCTCCATGCGGCGCACGACGAAGCCGAGCGGGATCGTCACCAGCAGGTAGCACAGCCCCGCGACGAGGATCGGGGTGGAGTTGGCGGTCGTACTGGCCAGGTCGCGGCCGTACTTGGACAGTTCGCGCTCCTCCAGGGTGACGCCGAGGAAGAGCACCAGCGAGGAGTCCTTGAAGAGCAGGACGAGTTCGTTGGTGAGCGGCGGGAGGATGATCCGGAACGCCTGCGGGAGGATGATCGAGACCATCGCCCGGGCCGGGGAGAAGCCCAGCGAACGGGCCGCCTCCAGCTGCCCCTTGGGCACCGCCTGGATGCCCGCGCGGATCGTCTCGGCCATGTACGCGGCCGCCACCAGACCGAGGGCGAGCGCGACCTTGCCGTAGGTGCCGCCGGGGATCTCGGTGCCCGGGAAGGCCAGCGGTACGGCGACCCCGATGAAGATGAAGATCAGCAGGGCCGGCAGACCGCGGAAGATCTCGATGTAGACACCGGCGAACCAGCGGTACGGCCCCACCGGCGACAGCCGCATCAGCGCGATCACCATGCCGAGGACGAGCCCGAACGCGAAGCCGGACAGCGTGTACAGCACGGTGTTCTTCAGTGCCAGCGTGATGACGTCCGGGAACATCTCCCGGGCGATGTCCCACTGGGCGAACTGGTTCTTCAGCCGGTCCCAGTCGGCCGCGGCCGCGAAGGCGATCACGGCCGCGACGAAGACGACGTACTGGGCGCCGCGCGACAGCGTGCGCTTCTGACGCCGGGTCAGGCCCTTCTTGCGAGGCTGGAGTCGTGCGTCCGCGCTCGTCATGAGGCGGACGGGGAGGCGGAGGCCGCGGACTCGTCGTAGGGGCCGATCCACTTCTCGTACAGCGTCTTGTACGTGCCGTCGGCCTTGGCGTCGGCGAGTGCCTTGTTGACCGCGGCGAGCAGCTTGGCGTTGCCCTTCTTCACCGTGAAGCCGTACTCCTCACCGGTGTTGATCTGCTCGGCGACCTGGAAGGCGTCGGCGTTGGCCTTGGTCTTCAGCCAGCCCTGGACGACCGGGTAGTCGATGACGACGGCCTTGACCTGGCCGGAGCGCAGGCCGTTGAGGACGGCGTCGGAGGACTCGAAGGAGACCGGGTCGAAGCCCTGGCTCTTGGCGTAGTCCTCGCCGGTGGTCTGGGCCTGGGCGCCGAGCGCGACCTTCTTGGACTTGACGTCGGCCAGCGAGGTGACGCCGCTGCCCTTGTCGACGAGCAGGGCCTGGGTGGCCTCGAAGTAGGGGTCCGAGAAGTCGACGTTCTTCTTGCGCTCGTCGGTGATGGTCATGCCGGCGGCGGCGAGGTCGCACTCGCCGGAGTTGAGGAAGGCGCCGGTCTTGAAGTTCTCGAACGGGGTGTCGAGGATCTCCTGCTTCACGCCGAGGTCCTTGGCGACGAGGTCGATGAGCGACACGTCGAAGCCCTGGACCTTGCCGTCGATCTCCGACTGGAAGGGCGGGTAGGGCAGGTGGGTGCAGGTGGTGAGCTGCCCCGCCTTGACGAGCTCGACACCGCCGGCTGCGGTCTTGGTGCCGCTGCCGCCGTCGTCGTCCGAGGAGCAGCCGGCCACGAGCACGAGCCCGGCCGTCGCGGTGGTGGCGGCCAGGATGCGGGTCCGACGCCCGAGGATCGTCTGCACGGGGAAGCCTCCAGTGAGGGAACTGTCTGTTCCGGATATCGGGTTCCGATTATAAGGAGAAGTTTGAGACCCTCAAATCAAACCGATGGCTATACAGCCGTCTGACCTAAGAAGTCGGTGGTGGCAGGGGGTGCCCGGGCGGCGGTTACGCTCATGGCCGACGAACCTCGTGAGTGAAAAGAGCACTTCCGTGACGCATCCCTTCCTGGACCTGGCCCCGCTCGGCGCGGCGCACTTCGCGTCGATCGAGGACCGCGTGGCGCGGCTGCTGAGCACCTCGCAGGATGTCGTGATCATGCAGGGCGAGGCGTTGCTGCCGCTGGAGGGGGCGATCCGCGCGACCGCGGGCCCGGGCACGGTGGCGCTGAACGTGATCACCGGGCCCTACGGGCAGACCTTCGGGGACTGGCTGCGGGACTGCGGGGCGACGGTGATCGATCTGGCGGTGCCGTTCCACACGGCCGTGACCGCGGAGCAGATCCGGGAGGCCTTCACCGAGCACCCCTCCATCGACTTCGTGTCGCTGGTGCACGCGGAGGCGGCCACGGGCAACACCAACCCGGTCGCGGAGATCGGCGAGGTGGTACGCGAGCACGGCGCCCTGTTCTACCTGGACGCCGTCGCCTCGGTCGGCGCCGAGCCGGTGCTGCCGGACGCGTGGGGCGTCGACCTGTGCGTGATCGGGGCGCAGAAGGCGATGGGCGGCCCGGCCGGGGTCTCTGCGGTGTCCGTCAGCGAGCGGGCCTGGGCCCGGATGGCGGCGAACCCGCAGGCGCCCCGGCGGTCGTACCTGTCGCTGCTGGACTGGAAGGAGCGGTGGGTCGACGGCGGCCGCAAGGCGCTGCTGCACGCGCCGGCCCAGTTGGAGATGCTGGCGCTGGAGGCCTGCGTCGAGCGGATCGAGTCGGTGGGCCTGGAGACGGTGATGGCCCGGCACGCCTCGGCCGCCGCGGCGACCCGGGCGGGCGCCAGGGCTCTGGGCGGCGGTCTCGAACCGTACGTCCACGAGGCCCGCGACGCGGCCCCGGTCGCCACGACCCTGCGGGCGCCGGCCGGGACGGTGGCCTCGGAACTGGTGGCCCGGGCGCTGTCCTCGGACCCCGCGCTGCCGCTGGCCGCGGGCGGCGGCGCCCTGGCCAAGGAGATGATCCGGGTCAACCACTACGGCGCGGACGCGACGCCGGGGGCGGTCCGGGCGAGCCTCGCGGCACTGGGGGCCGCGCTGGGCGAGCAGGGGCTCGCCGTGGACGTCGAGGCGGCGCTGCGGGCCGCCGAGGAGGGCTGGCGGTAGGGGCTCCGGGGCGGAGATCCGGGGGACGCGGGCCGGGGCCGGGAAACGGGGCTCCGGGGCGGGGTGCCGGGCGATGCGGGCCGGGGCCCGGAGACGCGGATCCGGGGCGGGATACCGGGGGACGCGGGCCGGGAGACACGGCTCCGGCCCCGATGCCGTACGCCCGTGCCATGCTCCCCCCATGACCACCGACTCTCCGCTCACCCTTCCCGACGGCCGGCCCGTCCCCCTCACCACCGGTGAGGAAATGCCCATGCTCCAGAGCTGGTTGGACTTCCACCGCGCCACGCTGGAGCTCAAGTGCGCGGGGCTGGACGACGAGCAGGTGCGGCGGACCGCCGCCGCGCCCTCCGCGCTGACCCTGCTCGGACTGGTGCAGCATCTCGCCGAGGTCGAGCGGAACTGGTTCCAGCGGGTGATCGGCGGGCTCGATGTGCCGCCGGTGTACGAGGAGGTGACCGGGTACGCCCTGCGCGCCGAACGAGCGCTCGACGAGGCCCTCGGGGTCTGGCGCCGCGAGATCGCGCGAGGGCGGGAGATCGTCGCCGGGCGGTCGCTCGACTCCGTCGGACGGGTCATGGAGGGACCGGTACCCGGGATGGAGGTCAGTGTGCGCTGGGTGCTCATTCACATGATTGAGGAGTACGCGCGGCACAACGGCCACGCCGATATCTTGCGGGAACGAATCGACGGGCTGACCGGCGCCTAATTCCCAGGGAATTCCGGAATTTATTCCGAAGGTAGCTTCCCGTATTCTTCTGCCCGCTTTTCCCGACCCTAAACGCAAAGATTCTGCGAACGTCAACCGGGGGAATTCGGGCAGATCTCGTGGGGGGTACATGGTTGTGACGCGTTACACAAGTGACGCGAATTGCGGCTTTTGTAGAGGGCAAAACCTCCCATAGTTCTCACCCTCACGCATCCACTCACGCTCGCGCGATAACACATGCCTCGCCGCCATGTAACCCCCCGCGGCGATGCATTTTTCTATTTCCATCGGTAAATTCAATCCGCATGACTGCCGCACAAGCAGACACGACAGCAGAACTGCAAATCGATCGTCCGTCCGTGGCCGACGGCGCCGCGCTGTGGCGGATTGCGAAGGATTCGAAGGTCCTCGACCTGAACTCGTCGTACAGCTATCTGCTGTGGTGCCGTGACTTCGCCGCCACCTCGGCCGTCGCTCGCGACGAGCACGGGAAGCCGGTCGGCTTCGTCACCGGCTACCTGCGGCCGGACCGTCCGCGCACCCTGCTCGTCTGGCAGGTGGCGGTGGACGAGGCCCAGCGTGGCCGCGGGCTCGCCGGAGCGCTGCTCGACGGCCTCGTCGCACGGGTCTCGGCCGAGCACCGGATCACCGCTGTGGAGACCACCATCACTCCCGGCAACACCGCTTCCGAGCGGCTCTTCGCCGCGTTCGCCGAGCGCCATGACGCCGGCCTGGAGCGTGAGGTGCTGTTCGACGGCGGCCTGTTCCCCGACGGGCCGCACGAACCCGAGGTGCTCTACCGCATCGGCCCTCTCTCCCTCTGACCTTCCTCCCTCCCCCTCGCACGCCCCCTCCCCTCCCCCCTCGCACTCCCCACGCACAGAGGAGCAATTCGTCGTGACCATCACCCAGCCCGACCTCAGCGTCTTCGAGACCCTCGAGTCCGAGGTGCGCAGTTACTGCCGCGGCTGGCCCACCGTCTTCGACCGTGCGCACGGCAGCCGTATGTACGACGAGGACGGCCATGAGTACCTGGACTTCTTCGCGGGCGCCGGCTCCCTCAACTACGGGCACAACAACCCGGTCCTGAAACGCGCGTTGATCGACTACCTGGAGCGGGACGGCGTCACGCACGGGCTCGACATGTCGACCACCGCCAAGCGCGCGTTCCTGGAGAGCTTCCAGAACCTGGTGCTGCGGCCGCGCGACCTGCCGTACAAGGTCATGTTCCCGGGCCCGACCGGCACCAACGCCGTCGAGTCCGCCCTGAAGCTGGCCCGGAAGGTGAAGGGGCGCGAGGCGATCGTGTCCTTCACCAACGCCTTCCACGGCATGTCCCTCGGGTCCCTCGCCGTGACCGGCAACGCCTTCAAGCGGGCCGGGGCGGGCATACCGCTGGTGCACGGCACGCCGATGCCGTTCGACAACTACTTCGACGGCACGGTCGAGGACTTCCTGTGGTTCGAGCGGCTCCTCGAGGACCAGGGGTCCGGGCTCAACAAGCCCGCCGCGGTGATCGTCGAGACCGTGCAGGGCGAGGGCGGCATCAACGTCGCGCGGATCGAGTGGCTGCGGGCGCTGGCCGAGCTGTGCGAGCGGCAGGACATGCTGCTCATCGTCGACGACATCCAGATGGGGTGCGGCCGGACCGGGGCCTTCTTCTCGTTCGAGGAGGCCGGCATCACGCCCGACATCGTCACCGTGTCGAAGTCGATCAGCGGCTACGGACTGCCCATGTCGCTGTGCCTGTTCAAGCCCGAGCTGGACATCTGGGAGCCGGGCGAGCACAACGGCACCTTCCGCGGCAACAACCCGGCGTTCGTCACCGCCACCGCCGCCCTGGAGACGTACTGGGCGGACGGGGCCGCGATGGAGAAGCAGACCCGCACGCGCGGGGAGCAGGTCGAGCAGGGGCTCATCTCCATCACCGAGGAGAACCTCGCCGACATCAAGGAGTACCGCGGTCGCGGACTCGTGTGGGGGCTGGAGTTCCACGAGAAGGCGCGTGCCGGGCGGGTCGCCAAGCGCGCCTTCGAACTCGGGCTGCTCATCGAGACGTCCGGCCCCGAGAGCGAGGTCGTCAAGCTGCTGCCGGCTCTCACCATCACCTCCGACGAGCTGGACGAGGGCCTCAGCGTCCTCGCCCGCGCCGTCCGGGAAACCGTCTGACACCGTCGGACACCGTCTATCTAGGAGGCATCGCACCACCGTGATCGTCCGTTCGTTCAAGGACATCGAAGGCACCGACCGGCATGTGAAGGCGGCATCCGGCACCTGGGAGAGCAAACGGATCGTGCTCGCCAAGGAGCGCGTCGGCTTCTCGCTGCACGAGACGATCCTGTACGCCGGTACGGAGACGTCGATGTGGTACGCCAACCACGTCGAGGCCGTCGTGTGCGTCGAGGGCGAGGCCGAACTCACCGACCACGAGACCGGGCTGAGCCACACGATCACGCCCGGGACCATGTACCTCCTCGACGGGCACGAGCGGCACACGCTGCGGGTGAAGGAGGACTTCCGCTGCCTGTGCGTCTTCAACCCGCCCGTGACCGGACGGGAGGACCACGACGAGAACGGCGTCTATCCGCTGCTGACGGAGGAGGGCTGACCCTCATGAGCACCACCACGACCCACACGACCCACACGGGCGGCGCGGCCCCGGTCACCGACCTGTACCCGAGCCGCGGGGCCGCCGAGATCGCCGTCCCGCGCCAGGACCCCGTCGTCTGGGGCGCGCCCGGCACGCCCGGGCCGGTCTCCGTCGACGAGCTCCACTCCTACGAGCGCGACGGCTTCCTCGCCATCGACGAGCTCATCGGCGAGGACGAGGTGGCGCTCTACCGCGCCGAGTTGGAGCGGCTCGTGGCCGATCCGGCGATCCGCGCGGACGAGCGGTCCATCGTCGAGCCGCAGTCCAAGGAGATCCGCTCGGTCTTCGAGGTGCACAGGATCAGCGAGGTGTTCGCGAACCTGGTGCGCGACGAGCGGGTCGTGGGCCGGGCCCGGCAGATCCTCGGCTCGGACGTCTACGTCCACCAGTCGCGAATCAACGTCAAGCCCGGTTTTGGGGCCAGCGGCTTCTACTGGCACTCCGACTTCGAGACCTGGCACGCCGAGGACGGCCTGCCGAACATGCGCACGGTGTCCGTCTCGATCGCGCTGACCGAGAACTACGACACCAACGGCGGGCTCATGATCATGCCCGGCTCGCACAAGACCTTCCTCGGGTGCGCGGGCGCCACCCCGAAGGACAACTACAAGAAGTCGTTGCAGATGCAGGACGCGGGCACGCCCTCGGACGAGGCGCTGACGGCGATGGCCTCGGAGTACGGCATCAAGCTGTTCACCGGCAAGGCCGGTTCGGCGACCTGGTTCGACTGCAACGCCATGCACGGCTCCGGTGACAACATCACGCCGTTCCCGCGCAGCAACGTCTTCATCGTGTTCAACAGCGTGGAGAACGCGGCGGTGGAGCCCTTCGCGGCCCCCATCCGCCGACCGGAGTTCATCGGCGCGAGGGACTTCACCCCGGTGAGGTGACCTCCGCTCCTGTGAGGTGCCCCCACATCTCGCGGCCACAGGCGACGCGGCCCGCTCCAGTACGTTCCGTACGGCGGCCGCGTCGCCTGTGGTTGCGCGGGGCACCTCGCACCGGCTCGGCATCGGTGCCGAGGGCCGGGCCGAAGGCTCGGCGACGACGGTCCCGAGTCGTGGTTCAGGTCGCCAGGGCGTCCAGGAGCCGGTCGACGTCGGCGGGGGTGTTGTAGAGGTGGAACGAGGCCCGCAAGTGGCCCGCGCGGTCCGAGACCTCGATGCCGGCCGCGCTCAACTCCGGCTGTCTCGCGCCGAGTCCGGGCACGGAGACGATCGCGGAGCCCGGCGCCGGGACGGGTTCGTGGCCGAGGGTGGCGAGGCCCGCGCGGAAGCGGTCGGCGAGGGCCAGGTCGTGGGTGTGGACGGCCTGGACGCCGAGTTCCTCGATGAGGGACAGGGAGGCGCGCAGACCGGCGTAGCTGAAGAGCGAATAGCCCAGGTCGAACCGGCGTGCGGAGTGGGCGAGTTCGGCGATCGGGCCGTAACAGCTGGCCCAGGGGTCCTCGCCCGCGACCCAGCCGGCCAGCAGCGGGGTCAGCCCGCCGAAGTCCGCCGCCTCCTCCGGGACCACCAGGAAGGCGGCGCCGTGCGGGCCCAGCAGCCACTTGAAGCCGGTACAGACGGTGTAGTCGTAGGACCCGGCGTCGATCGGCAGCCAGCCGCCGGCCTGGGAGAAGTCGACGTAGGTGCGGGCGCCGTGCGCGCGCGCCGCCTCCCGCACCGCGGACAGGTCGGCGACGCGGCCGTCGGCGGACTGGGCGGCGCTGACCGCGACCAGCGCGGTCCCCGGGCGGACGGAGTCCGCCAGCCGGTCCAGGGCGACCGTGCGGACCTTGAGGTCGCCACGGGCGTGGAAGGGGTGCACGACGGAGGTGAAGTCGCCCTCGGCGGTGAGGACTTCGGCGCCCGCGGGCAGCGCGGCGGCGATCAGCCCGCTGTGGACCGAGACGGAGGGGCCGGCCGCGACCCGGCTCGCCGGCACCCCGGCCAGCCGGGCGAAGGCGGCGCGGGCCGCCTCCACGTCCTCGAACAGCGGGTCCAGCGGCAGCCCCTCGGCCCGCAGGCGTGCCGCCGCGGACAGGGCGGCGACGGCACGGGCGGGCAGCAGACCGCTGGTCGCGGTGTTCAGATAGGTGTTCCTCGGGGTGAACTCGGCCCGGACGAGGCTCTCGAAGGTCTCCATGGTCTCCATGGATCCCACTGTGGAGCCGCTCGGAGCATTAGTCCATTGCCGAGTTTTACGTGACTTCCCCAAGTAATCCTTATAGCCCGGTCCCGACCTGCGCGGTCAGTGCTGCTGGGGCACCGCGCACCCGTCGGGGCCGCAGGCCTCGGCGCCGCCGTCCTCGATGAGCCGCAGCGGCGGGCGCTCGCCCCAGGCCTGGGTCAGCGCCTGGGCGAAGACCTCGGCGGGCTGGGCGCCGGAGACGCCGTACTTGCGGTCGAGGACGAAGAACGGCACGCCGTTCGCGCCGAGTTCGGCGGCCTCCCGCTCGTCGGCGCGGACGTCGTCGGCGTAGGCGGTGGGGTCGGCGAGGACCGCGCGGGCGTCGTCCGCGTCCAGGCCGGCGGCGACGGCGAGTTCCACGAGCCGCTCGTCGCCCTCGGAGAAGACGGACCGTTCCTCGGCGAAGTTGGCCCGGTAGAGGATCTGGATGAGCTCGTCCTGACGGCCCCGCGCCTTGGCGAGGTGGAGCAGGCGGTGCATATCGAAGGTGTTGCCGTGGTCGCGGTCCCGGGTGCGGTACTCCAGCCCCTCCGCGGCCGCCTGCGTGCCGAGGTTCTCCTCGCCGGCCTGGGCCTGCGCCTCGCTCATGCCGTACTTCTTGGTCAGCATCTTGATCACCGGCTGGACGTCGCCCTTGGCACGGCCCGGGTCCAGCTCGAAGGAGCGGTGCACGACCTCGACCTGCTCGCGGTGCGGGAAGGCCTCGAGCGCCTTCTCGAAGCGGGCCTTGCCCACGTAGCACCAGGGGCAGGCGATGTCGCTCCAGATCTCGACGCGCATGTCTCGGCTCTCTCCAGGTCGAACGGGTACGGAGACTCCCTCCGATTAATGGGTGAACATTCAAGGACCAGGGTTCATTCCCCGGTCGGCGCGAAGGTCATCCGCAGGTGCCGGGCCCCGGGTCCCGTCGGCTGCGCGGCCCAGCCGAGCCGGGCGTAGAACGCCTGCGCCCGCAGGTTGTCGGTCCGCACCTCCAGGACGGCCGCCCGCTTGCCGTCGGCCCGCCACTGCTCGACGCAGGCCGCGTGCAGGGACGTGCCGACGCCGGAACGCCAGCGCTCGGGGTCGACGTGGAACTGGTACAGCTTCACCGTGTCCGCCGGGGCCCCCTCCGGGGTCCGGAAGGAGGCGAGGCCGACGATCCGCCCGTCCGCCACGGCGCACAGGACGTGCCCGTCGCGCCGGGCGACGGCGGTCCGCCAGGCGGCGAGCCAGTCGGTGCCGTCCTCGGGGACGCCGCCGGGGGGGTACGTCGCCCGGGCGCGGGCGTGCAGCGCGGCGAGGGCCTCCGCCTCGGCGGGTACGGCGGTCCTGACCATCCGGGCCGCCACGACTCTGTCAGCGATCACGCAACGGAGGACGTGACCTCGGCGGCCCCGGTTCCCGGTCGACCGCGACCCGGTATCCGGGATCCGGGCGCGCGGGAGGGGGACGGTGGTCAGCTGCCGTCTCTCAGGTCCTTCGGCCACTCGGGGCGGAACTCTATGTGGTCGTACGTCACGACGCAGCCCTCCCCCATCGGTGACTGCGTCATGAAGCCCACCAGCGCGGCGTCGCTCTCCTTCTCGTCGCCGAGCGTGAACAGCCGGACGAATATCCAGTGTTCGCCGTCCCGCGAGGCGTGGAAGGCGAAGGCCCGCCCGGTCCGGCTCACCCGGAGCCAGACCGACTTGCCGTCCACCGTGCAGGAGTTGGCGTCGTCGGAGTGCCCCCGGGTGACCACCGTGCAGATGGTGGCCACGTCCGGGGAGTACTCCAGACACAGCTTGGCCCAGGCCCGCTGCCCGACGTGGACGTACAACACCCCCGCGTCGAAGGAGGCGTTGAACCCCACGGTGACGCGGGCGACGAGCTGGAAGTCCCCTTCGGGAGCGCCGAGCAGGCGGGGCGCGTCGGAAGCGGGGTCGAGCCCTTCCGCGGTGGGCGGCACGAACCGGTCCTGCCGCGGCCCGGCCCATCCGGCGAGCACACCGTCCTCGTAGGACCAGTGGCCGTCGGGCCCGTACGTGCGCAGCGGGAAGGGCAGTTCGGGAAGCTCGATGTCCATCAGCCAACTGTCTCAGGGTGGGTCGAGAAGCTCAGGGGCGCGGGGCCGCATCGATCTGCGGGTCCGCCGCGCGGGCGCGACAAGCCACGATGGGCCCGCAGCCGCAGAACTCCCGCACCCCTACGGCGCTATCGCTCCAACCGCCCGTTGAACCGCCGCGGCAGCCCCAGCGGGTTCTCGTCCCGCAGCTCCTCCGGCAGCAGCGCCGCGGGCGTCGTCTGGTACACCACCGGACGCATCCACCGCTCGATGGCCGTACCGCCCACGGACGTCGACGTGGACGTCGTGGCCGGGTAGGGCCCCCCGTGGTGCTGGGCCGAGGCCACGGCGACCCCGGTCGGCCAGCCGTTGACCAGGACACGCCCCGCCAGCGGCGTCAGCTCCGCGAGGATCTCCGTGCCGCGCCCCTTGCCCTCGGTCTCCTCCGTGGACAGGTGCACCGTCGCGGTGAGGTTGCCCGGCAGCCGGGAGAGCACCGCGCGGGCCTGCGCGTCGTCGTCGTAGCGCGCCACGACCGTCACCGGGCCGAAGCACTCCTCGAGGAGCAGGTCGTGCTCGCCCTCCGCGGCCAGCTTCTGCGCCGGCACGGTCAAAAATCCCGCGCTCACCGTGTGCTCGCCGCCCGAGCCCGGCGTGACCGGGGTCTCCACGTCGGCCAGCTTGGCACGCTCGGCCACCCCGGCGATGAAGTTGTCCCGCATGCGGTGGTCGAGCAGGACGCCCGCGTCGGTGTCGCTGACGGCGTCCGTCAGGGACTTCACCAGTCCGTCGCCCGCCTCGCCGGAGGGCACCAGCACCAGGCCCGGCTTCACGCAGAACTGGCCGACGCCCAGCGTCATGGAGCCCGCGAGCCCCGTACCGATGGCCTCGGCGCGCTCGGCGGCGGCGGCCTCGGTGACGACGACGGGGTTCAGGGAGCCCAGCTCGCCGTGGAAGGGGATCGGGACCGGGCGGGCGGCGGCCGCGTCGAAGAGGGCGCGGCCACCGCGGATGGAGCCGGTGAAGCCGGCCGCGGCGACCAGCGGGTGCTTGATCAGCTCGATGCCCGCCTCGAAGCCGTGGACGAGGCCGATGACGCCCTCGGGGATGCCGTGCTCGGCGGCGGCCCGCCGCAGGACGGCCGCGACCAGCTCGGACAGACCCGGGTGGTCGGGGTGCGCCTTGACGACGACGGGGCAGCCGGCGCCCAGCGCGCTCGCGGTGTCGCCGCCGGCGACGGAGAAGGCGAAGGGGAAGTTCGAGGCCGAGTAGACGGCGACGACACCGAGCGGCACCTTGTAGCGGCGCAGGTCCGGGATCGGCGGGGTCGCGGTGTCGTCGGGGTGGTTGATCACGACGTCGAGGAAGGCGCCCTCGTCGACGATGTCCGCGAAGGCCCGCAGCTGGTAGCAGGTGCGGGCGAGTTCCCCGGTGAGCCGGACCGGGCCAAGCGCGGTCTCCGCGTCGGCGGCCTCGACGAGCTGGTCCTTGGCCGCCGTCAGCTTGTCGGCGGCGGTCCGCAGGAACGCGGCGCGGACCGTGCGGTCGGCGAGCGAGCCGCGGGCCTCGTGGGCCGCCCGGACGGTGGCGTCCACCTCCTGGGCTGTAGCCTCCACCGCAACCTGCTCACGCGGCTTCCCGGTTCGGGGGTCGACACTCCAGACTGGTGCTGCTGCCACCGCGGGTCCCTCCACACAGTTTTTCTTGGTCATTCACCAGGGCTGTTCGATATACTGAACGCTGTCTCTGATGATGAATATGCTGTTGGAGACTATTTCCCGTCCAACGAAGGGGTCAAGGGCGATGTCGGCAGGCGAGACGGGCGGCGGGGCGCAGGTCAAGTCCGCGGTACGGACGGTTGAACTGCTCGAGTACTTCGCCGGACGCCCCGGCATGCACTCCCTCGCGGCGGTCCAGGAGGCCGTCGGCTATCCCAAGTCCAGCCTCTACATGTTGCTGCGCACCCTGGTGGAGCTGGGCTGGGTGGAGACGGACGCCACGGGCACGCGCTACGGCATCGGGGTGCGGGCGCTGCTGGTGGGCACCTCGTACATCGACGGCGACGAGGTGGTCGCGGCCGCCCGGCCGACGCTGGACCGGCTCTCGGACGACACCACCGAGACCATCCACCTCGCGCGCCTGGACGGCACCAACGTCGTCTACCTCGCCACCCGGCAGTCCCAGCACTACCTGCGCCCCTTCACCCGGGTCGGCCGCCGGCTCCCGGCCCACTCCACCTCCCTCGGCAAGGCGCTGCTGAGCACCTACAGCGACGAGCAGGTCCGCAAGATGCTCCCGGAGACGCTGCCCGCGCTGACCGAGAACACCATCACCGACCGGGAGAAGCTCATCGAGGAGCTGCACCTGGTGCGGGAGCAGGGCTTCGCCGTGGACCGCGAGGAGAACACGCTGGGCCTGCGCTGCTTCGGCGTGGCGGTCCCCTACCGCACCCCCGCGCGGGACGCGATCAGCTGCTCGGTGCCGGTGGCGCGGCTCACGCCCGCGCACGAGCAGATGGTGAAGGACGCGCTGTTCGACGCGCGGGACCGGCTGACACTGGCGACCCGTAGGCTCTGAGCCCATGAACGTCGTACTCCGCGAGGTCCACGACAGCGATCTGCCGGTGTTCTTCCGGCAGACGAACGACCCGGAGGCCGCGCGCATGGCGGCCTTCACCGCCCGGGATCCGGCCGACTGGGACGCCTTCGAGGCCCACTGGACGCGGATCCGGGCCTCCGACGCCCTGACCCGGACCGTGCTGGCCGACGGTGACGTGGTCGGCACCGCCGCGGTGTACGGGGACCCGGGCGAGCGCGAGGTGACGTACTGGATCGACCGCGCGTACTGGGGGCGCGGCATCGCCACGGCCGCCCTGCGCGAGCTGCTGGACCTGGCGCCGGAGCGTCCGCTGCACGCCCGGGCGGCGGCGGACAACGCCGGTTCGCGGCGGGTGCTGGAGAAGTGCGGGTTCCGGGTGACGGCCCACGCGCGCGGGTACGCGGGCGCCCGCGGCGAGGAGATCGACGAGATCGTGCTGACGCTGGAGGGCTGACGCCGCTCCATGAACGTCCCATGAGAAAGCCGGGGCGCGGGGAACGATCGCCTCCGTCCCGCTCGTCTACCTCGGTGGGATGAACAAGACGATCAGGCGCGCCTCGGTCTTCACGCTGCTCCTGGTGTTCGCTCTGCTGCTGCGGGCGACCTGGGTGCAGTTCTACGACGGCCAGGCGCTCGCGGACGACAGCGACAACCGGCGGAACGCGATCGAGACGTACTCGTCGCCGCTGGGGAACATCATCGTGGCCGGTGAGTCGATCACCGGTTCCGCGCAGACGAAGGGCAGCGACCTCAGGTACAAGCGCACCTACAAGCACGGCGAGCTGTACGCCGCGGTGACGGGTTACGCCTCGCAGGCGTACGCGCCGACCCAGCTCGAGGGCGTCTACGCCGACCTGCTCAACGGCACCGACAGCAGGCTGAAGTCGGTGCTGGACACGGTCACCAACGAGCGGGCCGAGCCGGGCAACGTGGTGACGACGATCGACCCCGCCGTCCAGAAGGCCGCCTATGAGGCGCTCGGCGACAAGCTGGGCGCGGCCGTCGCGATCGACCCGAGGACCGGCAAGATCCTGGCGGTCGCCTCGACGCCGTCGTACGACCCGTCCTCGCTGACCGACGCCAACACGGCAGGTGCGGCGTGGCAGAAGCTCACCAAGGACTCCGACAAGCCGCTGGTCAACCGGGCGCTGCGGCAGCCGGTGGCGCCTGGTTCGACGTTCAAGCTGGTCGTGGCGGCGGCCGCGCTGGAGGACGGGCTGTACGCGTCGGTGGACGAGAACACCGACAGCCCGGACCCCTACACGCTGCCGGGCACGGTCACCAAGCTGGAGAACGAGAACAGGTCGGCGCCGTGCGAGAACGCCTCGATCCGCACCGCGCTCCGGTACTCCTGCAACAACGTGTTCGCGAAGATGGCGTTCAACCTCGGCCAGGACAAGCTGCGGGCGATGGCGGAGAAGTTCGGCTTCAACGACGAGTCGCAGGACGTGCCCGTGCGGGCGTACACCAGCGTCTACCCCTCGGACATGGACGACTCGTCGACGGCCCAGACCGGTATCGGGCAGTTCGACGTCACCGCGACCCCGCTCCAGATGGCCATGGTGTCGGCGGCCATCGCCAACGGCGGCAAGCTGGTCTCCCCGCACATGGTGGCTCAGATCACCGACAGCGGTGGCGATGTGCTGGAGAACTACGACGACGAGACGTCCACGACCGAGGTCGTCAGCTCCGAGACCGCCGAGCAGCTCCAGTCGGCGATGCAGACGGTCGTCCAGGACGGCACCGGTACCAACGCGCGGATCGACGGGGCGACCGTCGGCGGCAAGACGGGTACCGCCCAGCGCGGCGAGAACAACAGCAAGTCGCCGTACGCCTGGTTCACCTCCTACGGCAAGGCCGACGGCAAGGAGGTCGCCGTCGCGGTCCTGGTGGAGCAGTCGGACGCGGCCCGCTCCGAGGTCAGCGGCAACGGGCTGGCGGCGCCGGTGGCGAAGGCGATGATGGAAGCGGCCCTGAAGAAGTGAGCGTCGGGGGTGGCTCCGGCCCGGGAGCCACCCCTCACCTCACTTCGCGCCGAGGAGCTGCTCGATCGGGTCGATCGCGAAGTACACCAGGAACAGCACCGAGGTCCCCCACAGCAGCCAGTGGATCTCCTTCGCCTTCCCGAGCACCGTCTTGATGACGACGTACGCGACGAACCCGGCCCCGATCCCGTTGGTGATCGAGTACGTGAACGGCATGACGGCGATGGTGAGGAACGCCGGGATGGCGATCTCGTACCTGTCCCAGTCGATGTGCTTGACCTGGGTCATCATGAGGAAGCCGACGGCGACCAGCGCGGGCGCGGCCGCCTGGAGCGGGACGATGGTGAGCAGCGGGGTCAGGAACAGGGCGAGGCCGAAGAGCCCGCCGGTGACCAGGTTCGAGAAGCCGGTGCGCGAGCCCTCGCCGACGCCCGCCGCCGACTCGATGTACGAGGTGGCCGAGGACGCCGACGCCGCGCCGCCCGCGACCGCTGCGGCACCGTCGATGAGCAGCACCCGGCCGAGGTTCGGGACCTTGCCCTCCTCGTCGAGCAGTCCGGCCTCGGCGCTGATGCCGACGACCGTGCCCATGGTGTCGAAGAAGTCGGACAGGATCAGCGTGAAGATCAGCAGGACGACGGTGATGACACCGACGTCGGACGCGCTGAACGCGCCGAAGAGGCTGAACTGGCCGAGCAGTCCGAAGTCCGGGGCGTCGACGACCTTGTCGGGCCAGGCGGGCGTGGTCAGGCCCCAGCTCTTGATGTCGGCCGCCGAGTTGATGATCATCGCGAGGACCGTCATGGTCACGATGCTGATCAGGATCGCGCCCTTGACCTTGCGGGCGAGCAGTCCGATGGTCAGCAGCACGCCGAGACAGAAGACGAGAATCGGCCACCCGGAGAGGGTGCCGGTCCCGCCGAGTTGTACCGGTACGGTGGTGTTCGCGGCGTCCGGGATGCGGCTGACGAAGCCGGCGTCGACGAAGCCGATGAAGGCGATGAACAGGCCGATGCCGACGCTGATCGCCTGCTTGAGCGGCTGCGGGATGGCGTGCATGACGGCCTCGCGCAGCCCGGTCACCACCAGCACGCAGATCAGCAGTCCTTCGAGGACCACCAGACCCATCGCGTCGTCCCAGCTCATCAGCGGGGCGATCTGGAAGGCGACCACCGCGTTCAGGCCGAGTCCGGCGGCGAGCGCGAGTGGGAGGTTGCCGCCGACACCCATGATGATCGTCATCACCGCGGCCACCAGGGCGGTGGCGGTGGTGAGTTGGACCGGGTCGAGGGTGTCGCCGAACTTGTCCTTGGCGCTGCCCAGGATGATGGGGTTCAGGACAAGGATGTAGGCCATCGTGAAGAACGTGGCGAGGCCGCCGCGTATCTCCCGGGCGAAGGTGGAGCCTCGTTCGGAGATTCCGAAGAACCGGTCGACGCTGTTCGTGGCGGGTGGCGCGGTGCCTGGCCGGTCTTCCGTCTTCTCGGTCGCGGGCATGGTGACGCTCCTCGGGGCCTGATGGATCAGTGTGCGGATGCTGGCTGGATTGTTCCCCTGTTGAACGCGTTTCAGGTTTTCTCCGTGTTACGGAATCGGGGTCGGGGGATCAGACTGTGTTCGAAGCCCCGTACGAACCACACGGATGATCACTGCTACGCTTCCGGATCTCATCCGGCCGCCTCCGGATGATCACATGTCATTCACATGACAGGCACAGGGAGGTTTCGCCCGTGGGCACGGTCGTCGACGACGCAGCCTCCGTGGAATTCCATGCCTTCTTCGAGCGGCACTACGCCGAACTGTCCCGGCTCGCGTATCTGTTGACCGGTGAGTCGGACGCCGCCGACGATCTCGCGGCGGACGCGCTGCTCGCGCTGTGGAACCGCTGGGACCGGGTGCGCGCGGCCGATCATCCGGCCGCGTACGCCCGTGGCGTCGTCGCCAACCTGGCCCGCACCCGGATCCGCAGCGCGGTCCGGGAGCGCCGGCGGATCGCCCTGTTCTGGTCGCAGCGCGAGGAGAAGGTCGAGAACCCGGACATCGCGGGGGTCGTCGACGTCCAGGACGCGTTGCGCAGGCTGCCGTTCCGCAAGCGGGCGTGCGTGGTGCTGCGGCACGCGTTCGACCTGTCGGAGAAGGACACCGCTCTCGCCCTCGGTGTTTCCGTGGGTACGGTTAAGTCCCAGACGTCCAAGGGGATGGCCGAACTCCAGCGGTTGCTCGGCTCCCAGGGCGTTCCCCAGAGGATGGCGGCGGCCATGGCGCGTGGCGGCGAGAGCGGAGGACGGACCCGATGAGGCAGCAGGACGTGCACGACGAGCTGCGCGCCCGACTGCACGAGGCGGCCGGACAGCACGAACCGGACCGCGCGCGCATCCTGGCCCGGATCGAGCGCGGCATGGCCGAGGAGAGGCGCCCCGACCACCGGGCCGTCCGCCCGCCGGTGTTCGGCTGGGTGCGGGTGGCCGGCGCCACGGCGGCGGTCGCGTGCGTGCTCGGCATCGGCGGCTACGCGGTGGCCTCGGCCGTGAAGGACGACGCCCCGCAGCAGACCGTGGCGACCACGGCGACGCCCGAGCCCTCGCCGGACGCGACGAGCCGGGCGCCGATCGACCCGGCCGACCCGTCGCCGGGCGAGACCCCGCGGACGAGGGAACCCAGCGGCACGCCCTCGTCGCAGCGCCCCTCGGCGACCCCCACCGCCCAGCCCCCCGTCACCGCCGTCGGCGAGGAGGACGGACCGCTCTGGTCGGACGGCTCGGTCGACCCGCACAGCAACGACTTCTGGGCGCAGAGCGACGTCACCCTGAAGACCTCCGAGAAACTGACCGCCCTCACCGTGCAGTTGAGGATCGCGCAGACCGGCGGGGTGACCTCGACCGGCGCGTGGCGTTCGTTGCCGGAGGACGACTTCACGCTGACGACCGAGGAGCGGGACGGCTTCGTCGTCTACACCTGGACCCTCAAGGAGGGCCGCAAGGTCGCCAAGGGCGAGTGGGTGTTCGCGGGGCAGTACGACCATGAGCGCGGCGGCCGGGACGCGGCCGACGACAGCTACGCGGCGACCGGTACGGCGGGCGGCGAACGGCTCGCGGTGAGGGGCGACTTCGCGGCCCACTCCGACGACGACGCCTCCTCCGAAGGGGACTCGTAGAACCCTCCGAAGGGGACGCGCGAGACCCCTCCGACGGCACTCGTGAAAAACTTTTGGATGGGCGGCAACCCTTTCCCCGCCCGTGGCGACCAGGAGGCGCAAGGTTCTTCTCCCACGCAGGGAACGGGCATGACCGCACGAGCCGAACAGCGCGTCCGCCACCGCCGCCGGGTCACCAGGCGCCGTGCGGTGATCGCCGGTGCCTCGGCCCCCGGTATCACGGGGGCGGCGGCCGTCACGACGATCGACGGGTCCCGCACGCCCCAACCGCCGTTCTCGTCACACAAGTTCGCGGGTGGGGAACAACCTTTCGGTCACCTTCGACGTCACTAGTAGTGAGTGACGTCGAAGACCTGGACCGCACAGACCTGCTGACTCGAGCCCCCCTCGGTCAGCAGCAGCCGGCTGGAGCCCCCCTCGGGCCGGAGACAAGAGCCGCCCCGCAGGTGACGACCTGCGGGGCGGCTCTTGTCTCCGGGTTCAGTTCATCGCCGAGCCGATGGCGGTGGAGCCGGTGGTGAGGAAGGTCGTGGCCGGAAGCGAGCCGTCGGCCTTCCGGGCGCCGTACGCCGTCGTCGCGTCCTTCGACCTGAAGGCGGGCGTGGTGACCCCGCTGTCCCAGTTGTTGGCGGCCGACACCGTCGACGAACCCAGCTTGGACAGCCCGCCCTTGTCGCCCACCGCGAGGTTGCGGGCGAGGCGGGCCTTGCCGGTGGCGAAGTAGAAGCCCGCCTCGGCGTTGGAGTAGGACGTGTTGCGGTTCAGGACGATCGCGCCCCGGTTGGAGTTCTCGGTGAACCCGTTGAGCGTGTTGTCCCAGGCCGCGTTGTTGTTCACCAGGTGCGCGACGGTGACGCCCCCACCGCCCAGCTTGTAGCCGTTGCCGTTGCCCTCGAAGGCGGAGTCGTTCCAGCGGTTCTTGCCGTTGCCGAAGGCCCAGGAGTGCTCGATGGTGACGGGCGAGGAGTACTGCCACAGGTCAAGCCCGTCATCAGAGTTGTTGTACAGGCGGGCGCCGGTGATCCGGTTGCCGGTGCCGGAGCCGAACTTGACGGCGATCCCGTCGGCGTTCTGCCCGTGGCCGGCCGGGTCGTAGTTGCCGTGGCTGTCGAGGTTCTGCACCAGGTTGTTCGTCGTGCCGTCGCCGCGCAGGGTGAACCCGGAGTCGCCGTTGTTCGCGGTGACGAGGTTCTTGAAGACGCCCCCCACGGACGAGGTCACGACGAAGCCCTGGGCCGGGGAGTTCTGGAAGGTGAGGTTCTGCACGGTCCAGTAGTCGCCGTAGATGCCGACCAGCCAGGAGCCGTCGGGCAGCTTGGACCCGTCGATCCTCACCTTCTCGCTGCCGTACGCCTTGAGCGTGATGCGCGCCGAACTCGTGCCGTTCGCCGTGGACTTGAGGGTGGAGGTCGGATAGTACGTGCCGGCGCGCAGCTGGATGGTGGTACCAGCCGCCGCGTTCCTCACCGCCGACTCGAGCTCCGCGGCGTTCGTCACGGTCACCGTGGCGGACGCGGCCTGGGCGCCGTCGTTCGACAGTCCGAGGTAGACGCCGCCCGCCCCCGAGGCGACGGCCACCGCGGCGGCGATGGAGAGCGTGCGGGTCCTGCGGTGGCGTCCGGTGCTCTGACGCACGGGGCGTTCCTTTCCTAGGCAAATGGAGTGAAACGGGCCGGAGGGGCCGCCCCGGCCCGTTTCTGACACCAGGTCGCCACCGACGCGGACAAAGGTTGCCGGGCCCTGAAGGGCAGCCGAAAGTTTCGGTCCCGCCCCTCCCCCCACCCACCGATTGACGCACCCCGCCACACCGATGACACTCCGATCGAACACAACCCCCCACACTCACACAGGATGTGTCATGCGCCCCCGCACCGTCCGCACGCTCCTGATACCCCTCCTCGCCCTCCTCCTCGGCCTGCTGTCGGCCCCGCCCAGTACCGCGAACCCCGGAGCGCCACCCGTGCACAAGCCCCAGTACGCCGGTTATCTCTTCGCCTACTTCACCGGCGAGGGCACCGCGGACGGCGAGCAGATCCGCTACGCCCTCAGCCGCGGCAACGACCCGCTGCACTGGCGTGAGCTGAACCAGGGCAAGCCCGTCCTCAGCTCCACCATCGGGGAGAAGGGGCTGCGCGACCCGTTCGTGATCCGCTCCCCCGAGGGCGACAGGTTCTACATGATCGCCACCGACCTGCGCATGTACCAGAGCAGCAGCGGCAGTTGGGACGAGGTCCAGCGGCAGGGCAGCAAGTCGATCATGGTCTGGGAGTCCACCGACCTGGTCCACTGGACCGAGCAGCGCCTGGCGCGGGTCGCTCCCGACAACGCCGGCAACACCTGGGCGCCGGAGGCCTACTGGGACGACACCCTGGGCGAGTTCGTCGTCTTCTGGGCGTCGAAGCTGTACGCCGACGACGACCCCGGCCACACGGGATCGACGTACAACAAGATGCTCTACGCCACCACGAAGGACTTCCGCACCTTCAGCGAGCCGAAGGTCTGGCACGACCCCGGCTACTCGGTCATCGACTCGACGGTGGTGGAGCACCGGGGCACCTACTACCGCTACACCAAGGACGAGCGGGACCCCAGCTCCGCCAGCCCCTGCTCGAAGTTCATCACCGCGGAGAAGTCGACGTCCCTGACCTCGACCGACTACGACTTCGTGGCGGACTGCGTCGGCAGCGGCGCGATGGAGCGCGGCGAGGGCCCGACGGTGTTCAAGTCCAACACCGAGGAGAAGTGGTACCTGTTCATCGACGAGTACGGCGGTCGCGGGTACGTGCCCTTCGAGACCACCGACCTGGACTCGGGCAGGTGGACACCGTCCGCGAACTACCAGCTTCCGGCAAGTCCCCGGCACGGCACGGTACTTCCCGTGACGCAGGCCGAGTATGACCGGCTGCTCGCGGCCTACCCGGCGACCCCCACCTCGGTCGTGGACGTGACCGCGAAGGACCAGAAGGGGTACGCCGTCGTCACGGAGGCCTCCTCGAAGGTCGTCCTGCCGATGCGGCCGGGCACGGACCTTGCGCGGCTGGCCCCTCAGGTGCGGGTCGGTGAGGGCGCCTCGGTGAGCCCGAGGTCCGGTACCCGCCGCGACTTCCGCACGCCGCAGACGTACACCGTGAGGGCCGCCGACGGCACGAGGCGCATCTGGACGGTGGAGGCGGTACCGACCGGAAGTCCCGTCCTGCCAGGGCTCAACGCCGACCCGGACGTGCACTTTTTGAACGGCGAGTACTGGATCTACCCGACCACGGACGGCTTCCAGGGCTGGGGCGGCACCCGCTTCAAGGCGTACTCGTCGAAGGACCTCGTCCACTGGAAGGACCACGGCGTCATCCTGGACCTCGGTCCGGACGTCACCTGGGCGGACAAGTACGCCTGGGCACCGGCCATCGCCGAGCGGGACGGCAGGTACTACTTCTACTTCTGCGCCGAGCAGCAGATCGGCGTCGCGGTGGCCGACTCCCCCGCCGGCCCCTTCAAGGACGCGCTGGGCAAGCCGCTGGTGGCCAAGGGCGGGACGCTCAAGGGCCAGATGATCGACCCGGCCGTCTTCACGGACGACGACGGGACGTCGTATCTGTACTGGGGCAACGGGCACGGGTACGTGGTGCCGCTGAACGACGACATGACCTCGTACGACCCGGCGAGGATCGCGGACATCACCCCGGACAACTTCCGCGAGGGGTCCTTCGTGGTCAAGCGCGAGGGCACGTACTACTTCACGTGGTCCGAGGACGACACCCGCAGCGAGAACTACCACGTCGCCTACGCGACCGGACCGTCCCCGCTCGGCCCGTGGACCAAAAAGGGGACGATCCTGTCCAAGCGTCCCGAGTACGGCATCCTCGCCACCGGTCACCACTCCGTGGTGCGGGCGCCCGGCACGGACGACTGGTACATCGTCTACCACCGGTTCGCACTGAACGGGCCGGGCAAGGCGGGCGGGGACGGCATGCACCGCGAGACGACCGTCGACCGCATGAGGTTCGCGGCCGACGGGTCGATCCTGCCGGTGGTGCCGACCCTGGAGGGGATCAGGCCCGTACGCCGGTGAGCGGACTCAGCTGACGTAGTACGTCGGGTTCGGGAGCTTGTACGTCCGGTCGGCGTACCCGCCCTCGAGGTCCGAGTACTGGTCGCCGAGGTTGGCGACGATGTCGTACCCGAGGTCCTGCTCGATGTGCTTCCGGGTGCCGGACTTGTACTGCACGGTGGTGCAGGTCCAGGTGCCCGGGGTCGCGCAGGAGCGGAGATAGGCCGGCGGGTTCGCCTTGTCCTTGAGGAACACGTGGTCGGCGTCGAGGTTCACATCGGCGCCGATCCTCTTCAGGTTCTCGACGGCGGCGGAGCGCTGCGCCTCGGAGAGACCGGAGTTGTAGAAGACCTCGACGCCCCTGGACTCGGCGTACCGGACCAGCTCGGGACTGCCGAAGACGGCCGGGCGGTCGGCCCTGTTCACGTAGTCGGCCCACGTGGCGGCGTTGTACGTGTAGTTGGTCTTCTTCTCGTAGTCGAGGCTGAGCAGCAGCGTGTCGTCGATGTCGAAGACGACCGCGGGCTTGTCGCCCTTCTTCTTCGAGGCCTTCTTGGCGGCCTTGTCGATCTGCTTCCTGGCGGCCTTGTCGATGGCCGCGAGGTCCTTGGCGTACTGGCTGTCGGCCGACGCCTGGTAGACGCCGTTCGCGTCCAGCGTCGTGCCGTAGTAGGTGTCGATGTCCTTCACCAGGAGACCGATGTTGTACGGCTCGTGGGTGCTGTTCGCGGTGGACTGGCCGGCCGTGGCCGCGCCGGCGCCGTAGAGACCGGCACCGGCGACGGCACACGCGGCGGCTATGGCCGCGATACGCAGTGGTTTTTGCATGACAGACGTTCTACGCGCGTCACCCGGGTGGGCGCGAGACCCGCCGGGCAAAAAACGGGTCAAGCACCCCGGGAGGTCAGTTCATCGTGGCGCCGATGGTCGTCGAGCCCGTGGTGAGGAAGGTCGTGGCCGGCAGGGTGCCGCTGGAGCCGCGGGCGTTGTACGTCGTCGAGGCGTCCGTGGAGCGGAAGGCCGGCGTCGGGATGCCGGAGTCCCAGTTGTTGCCGGACGAGGTGACCGAGGAGCCCTTGCTGACCGAGCCGCCGCGGTTGCTGACGGCGAGGTTCTTGCCGAGTCTGGCCGCGCCGGTGGCGAAGTAGTAGCCCCACTTGCTGTTGGCGTAGGCGGTGGTGCGGTTGATGACGATGGCGCCTTTGTTGGAGTTCTCGGTGAAGCCGTTGCCGGCGTTGCCCCAGGCCGCCGAGTTGTTGACGACGTGCGCGACGACCTCGCCGTCGCCGCCCAGCTTGTAGCCGTTGCCGTCGCCCGCGAAGGCCGGGTCGGACCAGCGGTTGACGCCGTTGCCCATGGCCCAGGTGTGCTCGACGGTGACGGGCGAGGAGAAGGACCAGAAGTCCAGACCGTCGTCCGAGTTGTTGTAGAGGCGGGCGCCGGTGATCAGGTTGCCGGTGCCGGAGCCGAACTTCACGGCGATGCCGTCGGCGTTCTCGCCGTGGCCCGCGGCGTCGTAGTGGCCGTAGGAGTCGATGTTCTTGACCGTGTTGTTGACGGTCCCGTCGCCGGTGAGCGTGAAGCCGGAGTCGCCGCCGTTGATGGTCCTGATGTTGTTCCAGACCGTGCCGGTGCAGGACTGGCAGACGACCGCGCTGTCCGGGGAGTTCTGGAAGGTGATGTTGGAGACGTTCCAGTAGTCCGCGGTCAGCTTGAAGATCCAGTCGCCGTCCGGCAGGTTCGAGCCGTCGATCTTCACGGTCTCCGAGCCGTACGCGGTGAGCTGGACGGGCGAGGACGAGGTGCCGTTGGCCGTGGACTGGAGGGTGGCCGTCGGGTAGTAGGTGCCGCCGCGGACCTGGATGACGGTCCCGGCGGTGGCGTTCTTGATGGCGGCCGACAGGTCGGCGGAGTTGCTGACGACGACGGCCTGGGCCTGGGCCTGGCCGGGGAGGACGGCGATGCCCGAGCCGAGGGCCAGGGCCGTCGCCGCGAGGAGAGCGGTACGACGAGACATGGAGTGCGGGTCCTTTCTCGCGGGTGGGGGGGAGGGTCACAGGACGCTGTCGAGCCAGCGGAAGACCTCGTCCTGCATGCGGTCGGCGAAGACATGGCCGAACTCGGGCCAGGTCCTCAAGGACAACCGCTCCTCGGCGTGACGGGAGTGCCAGACGGCGCGCAGCTTGTCGTGGGCGGCCTGGACACCTTCGGCGGTGAACAGCGGGTCGAGCCCGCCGTCGTAGAACAGCATCGGCCTGGGGGCGGCGATGCTCGCCACGTCGGGGAAGTCGAGGAACCGGGCGAGCCCGGGGTGGAGCATGTAGTAAGCGGACTGCCCGCGCAGCGCGTTGTTGCCGGGCACCATCATGTCCTTGAGGCCGGTCATCCAGCAGACGGCGGCGGTGGCGGAGACGGTGTCGGTCAGCGCGGCGGTCTGCCAGGCGCGGAAGGCGCCCATGGAGAACCCGAGTGCCGCGATCCGGCGGGGGTCCACGCGCGGGAGGCCGGCGAGGAACCCGGCGGCGCGGGCGTCCTCGCGAGCCATGAGCCCGGCGAGCGAGGCACCGAGCTGGTAGAAGGTGCTTGCCAGCGCCTGCTGTTGCTCGTAGGTGACCGGTCCGCGATCGCCCCAGCCGGGGGCGTCCAGGCACAGCACGACATAACCCCGTCGGGCCAGTTCGTCGCCCACGAACCGGCCGCCGTAGCACTGGTCGGCCCACGCCTGGGCGGGGTCGAGGCGGGTGTCGTCGTACCAGGGGCGTACGAGCTTCTCCTTGCCGATGCCGAACTCGGCCCCGTGGTCGTGGAGCAGCAGGACCGCGGGGAAGGGCCCGTGGCCGTGCGGGGTGAGCAGGATGCCGCGCACCCGCTCGTACCGGGTGAGGCAGAGGGTGACCAACTCCCGTGTGAAGCCGTTCGCTTGGTCGGCGTCGCTGTACTCGGGCGCGTACGGCGTCCGGTCCTCCCGGTCCACCAGAAGGTGGTCCTCGACCTTGCTCCGGGCCGCCATGCGCCAGGCCGGGAAGTCACGGATGGGGGAGGTGCCCCAGGCGAGCGGGAAGTCGAGCTCCTTCTTCAACGCCGGGTACAGGCTGTCAGGGGCGGCCATACGGCCTCCCCGCGCCGGCGTGGGTGAGGACGTGACGCTCCACCGCCGCGGCGGACCTGAGCGGCCGGTAGTCGTAGACGTCGGCCGGGTCCCAGCCGACGTCGTCGCTCAGTCCGAGACCGGCCGCCACCTCGCCCAGTCGGGCCGGGCGGCCGTCGGCCCAGGACCCGGTGTCGTGGAAGTGCTCGCCGCCGTAGACGGCCAGGACACGACTCGGGTCGTGGCGGAAGACGTTGCGCTCGGAGTAGAGGGCGGACTCGACGCCCACGCCCAGCGCGTAGAGCGGACTCGCGCCCCGGTAGACGTTGTTGACGACGTGCACCTGTCCGAAGCGGACGCGGGGCCCGCGCTGCGTGATGTCGGTGAACAGGTTCCGTGCGAAGGTCACCTTCAGGTGCCCGCGGTCGCGGTCGCCGCGGCCGTCGCCGGAGCCGATGAGCAGGGCCTTGTCGTGGTCGGTGAACCGGCTGTCGGAGACGGTGATGAGGTCGGAGCCGTCCTCGATGTCCAGCAACCCGTCGTGGCGCTGAACGTGTTCGCCATGGAAGCCGAGCGGTGCCTCGCGGTCGGGGAAGCGGCCGTCGGTGAAGGTGCAGTGGTCGACCCAGATGTGTGTGCCGGTGATGACGGTCATGGCGTCGAAGCGGGCGTTCCAGCTGCCCTGGGCGCCGTCTCCGGGTGACCAGCTGGTGAAGTGGTCGACGGGCGCCTCCAGTCGGAGGTTGCGGACGATGATGTTCGTGCCGGTGTCGACCGTCAGGAAGACGCCCAGCAGCCGGGCGTCGCGGCCGACGCCGACCAGGGTCGTGTTGCTCGGCACGGTCAGCTGGATCTGTGCCTTCTCCCGGTTGGAGCCGGTCTGCCTCAGCTGCCGCTGTTGTCGGCAGTAGTCGTGGCGGGTGTCGGACCAGGTGGTGCCGTCCTCGCCGAAGCAGGACATGTACCGGGCGAGGTCGTAGCCGGGCGCGTAGTCCTGCTCGCCGAGCAGTGAACCGTCGTCCGCCTCATGGCCGTTGACGTCCCCGACGACCCGGATGACCTTGGGCGCGGTGGGGTCGCCGGAGTTGGCCAGGGCTTCCTTGAGCTCGGCGCGGGTGCGCACCGTCCATGGGGTGCCGCCCGCGCCGCCGGTGGTCCCGGCGCCGGTGAACGCCCAGCCGACCGGGCCGTGTTCGGCCGCGGTGGCCCGTGGTGCCCAGCCCAGGACCAGGCACGCGCAGGCCAGGAGGGCGGCGGCCGCCCTACGCACGGGGCCGCCAGTCGCCGAGGTAGGTCGCCTTGGTGTGCGACCTGGCCTCCTCGGCGCTCAGTTGGGGCCGGTTCTCCGGGACCGAGATCACCGCGCCCGGACCACAGTTGCGGTACTCCCGAAAGCGCATGGTCTGCCAGGGGTACTGCTCGCGCATGTTCGTGTACGGCGTCACCGGGTCGATGCCGGGCCCGATCCGGGTGTCCCGCACCACGAGGGAGGGCCAGGCGGTCGTCTCGTACGACGGGACCCACGGCCGCGCCAGCTTGTACGCCGAGTCCTCGGCGCCGGAGGTGACGCGGCAGCGGACGGCGAGGATGCCGTGGGGGTTGGCGCGGGCGGTGGACGGGGCGAAGACCATGCCTTTCGGGGTGAAGCCGACGTCCCGCTGGAGGGTGTGGAAGTGGCAGTCCTCGAAGACGGCGGTGGCCCGGCCGAAGACGAAGTCGACGTCGCCCTCGATGTGGCAGCGGTGGAAGTACTGCCGGTCGAAGGAGGTGAGCGCGGTCGTCTCGACGAAGAGGGTGTCCTGGTGGGCGAGGAGCCGGACGTTGTCGAAGTGGGTGCGGTCGCCGTAGGTGTACGCGGCGACCGCCTGGGTGCCGGTGATGTCGGGGTGGTCGGCGCGCAGCCAGTCGTTGGCGATCGTCAGGTCGCGGACGGTGAGGCCGGGGGCGGCCGAGGTGAAGGTGGCGGAGCCCGCGGTGCCGTAGGTGGTCCCGTCGGGCTTCTTCGTGCCGTTCGCGTTGTCGTACACGAGGACCGTGTCGCGCGGGTCGCGGGAGGCGCCGCGCAGGGTCAACTCCGCCGCGCCGACAGGGACGTTGACGACCTCGCGATAGGTCCCCGGGTGCACGACGATCGTCCAACCGGGCCCGGTCACCGCGTCCACGGCGGCCTGGACGGAGTCGCCGGGGCGGACGTGCAGGACCCGGCGGGCGCCACGTGCGAGGGCCGGGGTGGCGCCGGTGGCGAGGACGCCCCCGGCGATGCCGGTCAGCAGGGTACGTCTGCGCATCTCAGCAGCCCTCCCGCCACGGCTTCCAGTCCCCGAGGTAGGCGGCGGCCGTCGCCGACTCGGCCTGGGCGCTGGTGAGTTGGGGCCGGTTCTCCGGGACGGTGATCCGGGCGCCGGGGCCGGTGTTGCGGTACTCGGCGAAGCGCTGGTTCTGCCACGGGAAGGAGTCGGACATGTTGGCGTAGGGGGCGACCGCGTCGATGCCCGCGCCGAGGTGCGTCTGACGGACGACGAGGCTCGGCCTGGCGGTGGGGTCGGAGCTGGGCACCCAGGGACGGGCCAGCTTGTAGGCGCCGTCGGGGGCCTCGCTGCTGACGCGGCTCCTCGTCACGAGGTGGCCGAGCGGGTTGGCGCCGGCCGTGGAGGGGGCGAAGACGAACCCGTACGGGGCGGAGGACAGGTCGGTGCGGGTCAGGGTGCGGAAGTGGCAGTGCTCGAAGACGGCGGTGGCCCGGCCGAAGACGAAGTCGACGTCGCCCTCGACGTAGCAGTGCGCGAAGTACTGGCGGGCGAGGACGGTCAGTGCGGAGGAGTCCGCGTACAGGGTGTCCTGGTGGCCGAGGAAGCGGCAGTGGTGGAACGCGGAGCGGTCGCCGAGGACCTTGACGGCGACGGCCTGGGTGCCGGACACACCGGGGTGGTCGGCGCGCAGCCAGTCGTTGGCGAAGGTGATCCAGCGGGCGGTGAAGCCGTCGGGGCGGATCAGGGTGGTGGCCGAGCCGGTGGTGCCGTAGGTGCCGGAGCCGTCGGGCTTGGGGGTGCCGGCCGCGTTGTCGTACACGACGACGACGTCACGGGGGTCCTCGCTCGCGCCGATCCAGGTCAGCCCGGTGGCCGTGGCGGGGACGGCGACCGTCTCGCGGTACTCGCCCGGCGCGATCACGAGCGTGTATCCGGCGGCGGTGACCGTGCTCACGGCCGCCTGGACGCTGGTGAAGTCGCCGCGGCCCCGGGTGTCGACGTAGAGGGTGGTCGGGGTGAGGCGGGCGGCCGGTGACCCGAACCGGCCGAAGGGCCGCCGGTTCCCGGCCGACGCGGGTACGGCGGCCAGTCCGAGCGCGGCGGCGGCGCCGGTGCCCGCGATGAGGAATCCCCTGCGGGACAGGGGGAGTCGGCGGTGGGGCGAGGGCATGGTGATGCTCCTTGGAGGTGCGGCTCTTCAGCGGTGTGCTCGGGGTACTTCCTCGCCGTGGGGGGTGTGGGCCGGGGCGGTGCGGTCCGCCCCGGCCGTTCGGGAGCGGCGTCAGCAGATGCGGCCGGCGCCCGCGCGGTGGTCGACGATCGCCGGGACCGCCCGCACCGGGTCGACCTTGGTGCGCAGGGTCGGGGTCCAGCCGGCGCCGGACGGCAGGGTCTCGGCGGGGATCTCGGCGTTGTGGACGGCGATCAGGTCGGTGACCTTTCCGTTGACGGTGTTGTCGGCGGCGGTCACCGGCGACACGTTCCACCGCTTGAGCACCTTGGCCGCGCTGATCCCCTCCGGCAGCGTGAACGCGTTGTGCTCGGCGACCAGTTGGGACTCCTTGCCGATGCCGAAGCTGTAGGAGTAGTCGCCCTTCGCCACGAAGTGGTTGTTGTAGGAGTCGACCTGCCCGAAGCGGACGCGCGGGGCGCGCTCGACGAGGTTCGAGAACAGGTTGTGGTGGAAGGTGACCTTGAGCTTGCCCCGGTCCCCCGCCGCCGTGGACTCGCTGTCGCTGTTGCCGATCAGGATCGTCTTGTCGTGCTCGGTGAAGACGTTCCAGGAGGCGGTGACGTAGTTCGAGCCGCGCACGATGTCCAGCTCGCCGTCGTGCTGCTGGTAGAGCATGCCGAAGTAGGTCGGCGCGGCACTGTCGGGGTGGCTGCCGTCGGTGAAGGTGTTGTGGTCCATCCACACATGGGTGGAGCCGTAGACGACGGCGGTGTCGTACTCGGAGTTCCAGTTGCCCTTGGCGCCGTCGGTCGGGTCCCACTGCGGGAAGCAGTCGATGGGGCTCTCGAAGGCGAGGTTGCGGATGATGACGTTGTCGACGGCCTTGATCTGGAGGCTGGCGCCCTTGATCCCGGCGTTCCTGCCGATGCCGATGATCGTGGTGTTGGAGGGGATGCTCGCCTTGATGGCCTTGTCCTGGTTGGCGGCGGAGGCACGGCGCAGGCCCTCGGGGCTGTCGTCGGGCTCGGCGCTGAGATCGGTGTCGAGCCCCCAGGTCTCCGGCGCGTACCTGGCGAGGTAGGCGTCGAAGTCGTACCCGGGGGCGGCGAAGGCCTCGCAGCCCTCGGAGACGGCGTCGATGGTCCCCCTGACCTTGATGATCTTCGGTGCGTCACCTCCGGCGGCGAGGGCGGCCTTGAACTGGGCCCAGGTGCTGACGGTGTGGACGTGCGCGGCGTCGGCGTCGGCACCGCCGGTGGTCCCCGTCCCGTACGAGGCCCAGCCGTCGTTCGCCGGAAGCGTCTGCCGGGCGGTGTCCCGGCCGCCCGCCTGGGCGCCTGGGCCGGTCACGGCCAGGACGAGCCCGGTGCAGCCGACGACGACGGCGGCACGCGCCACCTTCGCCGCTGTGTCATGCCCATGCCATTTCGATGTGCTCATGGTGCGGCTCTCTTCCGAATCCAGGGGGTGTCTAAGCGGTCGTGGCCTCGGGCCAGGTGATCCACGAGGCGGGGATCTCCTCGTCGAACCGTCGTACGTCCTGCGGGCGCAGCACCCGCGTCCGCAGCAGCTCCTGGGCGACGAGCCGCGCCACGGCGATCGCGCCCGGCGGGTTGAAGTGCGTGTTGTCCTGCTCGGTCGCCGTCCAGTTGAAGTAGGTCTTCGTCTCCTCGACCCCGAGCCTCTGCCACAGGGCGAGGGACAGCGCCTGGATGTCGAGCAGCGCGACCCGCTCCTCCTCGGCGAGCGCCCTCATCGACGCCGGGTAGTCGCCGTGGGTCGGCAGGGCGTTGCCGCTCGCGTCGAACTTCCTGCGCTCCACGGAGGTCGCGAGCACCGGCCGGGCACCCCGGGCGCGGGCGCCGTCGATGTAGAGGCGCAGGTGGTCCTGGTAGGTGGTCCAGGGCTCGGTGTAGCGGGTCGGGTCGGCGACCTTCTCGTCGTTGTGCCCGAACTGGATGAGGAGGACGTCGCCGGGTCTGATGGCACCGAGGATGACGTCGAGGCGGCCCTCGTCGACGAAACTCTTCGAACTCCGCCCGTTCACCGCGTGGTTGGAGACGGCGCGGTCCTTGTGGAGAAAGAACGGCAGTGCCATGCCCCACCCGGTCTCGGGAGCGGCGTCGGCGTACTTCTGGGCGGCGGTGGAGTCACCGGCGAGGTAGAGGGTGCGGGGGCGGCGGGTGCCGGCGGAGGCGGTACCGGTGGCCGCGAAGGTGAGAGGGACGGCGGCGAGGGCCGCCGAGGTGAGCTGTCTGCGGGTAAGGGACACAGCAAAGCCTTTCGTTGACGGACCCAGGGGCGCGGGGAACTGCGCGACCGGCCACGACGGACCCGCAGCTCCCCACCACCCGATGCACCCGAATGCTCAGCCGTTCTGCGACTTCCACTCGGCCTGCGCCTCGTTCAGCTGCTCGGCGAGCGTGTCCAGGAAGTCCTTCGCGCTCATCTTCCCGAGCAGCACCTTCTGGAAGTTCGGCTCGTTGTCGGCCTTCGAGATGGTGCCCCAGTCAGGCAGGTAGTACGGCAGCTGGACGATGGTCGTGGAGCCGTCGCTCAGCGCCGCCGCGGCCAGCTTGGTGGGCTCGGCCTTGGAGATCCACGCGTCCTGCGCGGCCTCGTTGTTCGCGGGCACCTGCCCGGCGGACTCGTTGAACTTCGAGTTCTCCTCGTGCGAGAGGGCGAACTCGATGAACTTCCAGGCGGCGTCCTTGTTCTTGGAGCTCTTGAACAGGCCGACGCCGTCCACCGGGTTGGAGACCTGGACCCGCTTGCCGTCGGGGCCCGTCGGCTGCGGGATGCCCCGGAACTTCTCCACGCCCAGCGCCTTCACATGGTCCTGGTAGGAGCCCAGGTTGTGGTTCAGCATGCCGATCGTGCCGGAGTCCCACTGCGCGACCATCTTGGTGAAGTCGTTGTTGAGGTCGGCGGACGGCGTGACCTTCTTGTAGAGCGCGGCGTACTTCTCCAGCGCGTCGACGTTCTTCGGGTCGTTGACCGTGGTCTTGTCGCCGTTCCAGAACGACGTGATCCCGGACTGCCCGTACATCGCGTCCAGCGCCTGCGCGATGGAACCGGCACCGCCGCGGATCGTGTAACCGAACTCGTTCTTCTGGGCGTCGGTGAGCTTCTCCGCCGCCTCGTAGAACGTGTCCCAGGTGTTCGGCTCGTCCAGGCCCGCCTTCTTGAACAGGTCGGTGCGGTAGTACAGCACACCGTTGTTCGCGGAGGTCGGCACCGAGTACAGCCGTCCGTCGCCACCGCCCGCGGCGGTCAGGGACTCCACCATGTCCTCGTTGAGCTTGCCGTTGAGGGAGGACTTGGCGAGCCGGCTGTCCAGCGGCTCCAGGGCGCCCTGCGCGGAGAACGACGCGAGCATCGCCGCGCCGACGCCACCGACGTCGGGGAGGCTGTCGGCCTGGATGGCGGTGTCGACCTTGGACTGGTAGTCGGTGGCGGCGATGCCGACGTACTCGACCTTGATGTCCGGGTTCGCCTTCTCGAAGTCGGCGATGATCTCCTTCCAGATGTCGGTGCGGACACCGCCGTTGTTGTCCCAGAAGACGATCTTGCCCTTGCCGCTGCCGTCGTCGCCCTTGTCTGCGCTGCCACTGCCGTCGTCACCGCAGGCGGTGGCGGTCAGCGCGAGGACGGAGCCCAGGGCGACGGCCACGGCGGCGCGCCTGCTTCTGCGGATGCTGATCTTCATTGGTCGGCTCTCTCTTCTGGATCACACACGGGATATGAAGTTGTGGGGGTCAGTTGCGGGCGTACGGCGCCCAGCCGTCCGTGCCCTGGAGGTAGTCGGCGACGGTGTGGGAGCGGGCGTCCGCCGCGCTCATCTGCGGCCGGTCCGCGGTGACTTCGGCACCGGGGCCGTAGTTGCGGTACTCGGTGAAGCGGGCGTCCTTCCACGAGAAGCCGCTCATGTCGGTCCACGGGGAGGCCTTGATCGCGGCGGGCAGCTCGGTGTCGCGGATCAGGACCTGGGCGACCGCCTCCGGCTCCCCGCCCGGGTGCCAGGGCCGGCCGAGGTGGAAGCTCCCGGCCGGGGCGTCGCTCACGATCCTCGAGCGGGTGATCAGGAAGCCGTACGGGTTCCCGGTCCACGTCGAGGCGGCCGTGATGTAGCCGTTGTTGGTCGCCGAGCCCCGGCTCAGCGCCTTGATGACCGACCGCTCGATCACGGTCGTCGCCCGGCCGTAGACGAAGTCGACGTCGCCCTCGATGTACGAGTCGCGGAGGTAGACCCGGCTGACGGTGGTCAGCTTGGGGCTGTCGGTCATCAGGGTGTCCTGGTTGCCCAGGAAGGCGGTGTCCTCGAAGACGATCCGGTCACCGGTCGTCTTCATCGCGAGCGCCTGCTCGCCCTTCAGCTCGACCGCGGCCTCGTCGAAGTCGTTGCTGAAGGTGAGGTGGCGCGCCGTGACGTCGTTCGCGGCGATCCGCACGGTGGCGCTGCCGGTCGAACCGCCGTACTCGGCGGGCGTGTCGTAGACGATGACGGTGTCGGACCGATCGTGTCCAGTCCCCTGCAGCACGATGTTCGGCTTGGTCGCGGGGATGAGGACCTTGGCGCGGTACGTGCCCGGAGCGACGGCGATCGTCACGGGCACGCTGTTGCCGTCCGGCACGGCGTCCACGGCGGCCTGCACGGTCGGGTAGGCGGCCGGGACGCGCAGGGTCACCCCGATCTGCCGCTGCGGTCCGGCGAACCGCTTGAGCAGCGCCGGGACGGCGGCGGCCGGGTCCAGCCGGTAGGTGTAGAACTCCCGGGGGTCAAAGGCCGTGCCCCAGGCGTCGGTTCGCCCGCTGGTGTTCCTCAGGATGGACCCGCGCTGCACCAACTCGGCCGTGCTGTCGGCCTGGTAGGGGTGCTGGACGCCGTCGTAGTAGCTGTTCTCTATGACCATCCTGGTCCGGCCACGTGCCCAGTTCCCGTACGTCCACGTCGGGTCGCCGTCGGTGACCTGGGCCGACAGGTAGTTGTTGTAGAGGTGGGCGTAGGCGCAGTTGTCCGCCGAGGGATTGCGTTGCTTGGTGCCGGTGAACCAGTTGTGGTCGATCGTGATCTCGGTGAGGGCGTTCGTCGTCCAGCCGATCCCGAACGCCTTGTTGTGATGGTCGAACCGGTTGTAGGAGACGGTGACGTACCGGCTGTCCTTGCGGATGTCGAGCAGCCCGTCGCCCATGTGCGTGAAGCGGTTGTGGTCGATCCAGACGTGGTCGGCGGTGTCCATCTGGAGGGCGTCGAAGTCGGTGGTCTTGCCGTCCCAGTCGCCCTCGACGTAGGAGTCCCGGATCGTCAGGTTGCGGATGATGACGTTGCTGGTACCGGGGTTGAGGTGCAGCTCGCCGTGGACGATCTCGCCGGTGTCGCCGACGCCGATGATCGTCTTGTTCGAGGTGACGACGACGTCCGAGCCGAACGGCTCGACGGCTATCGACCCCGAGACCCGGATGACGTACGGCTCCTCGGCCGCCGCGTACGTCATCAGCGAGGCCTGGTCGGTGACGGTGACGACCTTGCCGCCCGCCCCGCCGGTGGTGCCGCCCGCGAGGGAGGCGAAGCCGTGCGGCTGGTCGGTCCAGCGGGAGGCGGCCACCGGCGCGGGTCCGGTGCCGGTGGCGTCGGCCTCCCCGGCCGCCCCCAGCACGAGGGCGGCCAGCAGACTGACCACGGTGACCAGGACCCTGCCGGGACCAAGTCCCAACAAGCGCTTGCTATGGAGGTGCGTCATTGCGCTCCCAACAGGCGTACGAGGAGGGGTGTGCTACAGCTGGTTGATCCTGAAGCGCGTGAAGGTCGCCGCGCCGGCGTGCCCTTGTCCGCTGGGCGCGAGGGCGACGAGACCGAGCAGGGCACCGACCCAGCGCCACGGGGTGGCCGCGAAGACGGGACCGGACGGACGCGGGCCGTCGCCGACGTCGTAGGAGAAACGGCACCGCGCGCCCGCGCCGATCTCGATCCGCAGCCGGACCCGGCCCTCGGGGGCCGGCACGGGGTGGGCGGCGTCCCGCTCCCGTTCGGCGACCGACTCCGCGAACCGGTGGACGACCCGCACGGTCCCGTCCTCGTCCCGCTGGAGCCCGATCCAGCAGAACGCGTCGCCGAGCACCGCGAGGCCGGCCCGGGCACCCGGCGCCTCGCTGTCCAGGCGCAGCTCCACCTCGACGGCGGACGGCGTGCCGGGCAGCCGCTGGGTGAGCACGTTCGGCAGTCTGCGCAGGTCGTGCGCGTCGGCCGAGCGGACGCAGGTCAGCCGGAGCCCGTCGCCGGAGTGGTGGGTGGCCCAGCCGTCGCGCGGGTTGGCGGTCCAGCTCCACTGGCGGCCGAACCGCCCGCCGGGGAAGTCGTCGTCGGTGGCGGGCGCGGCGTCCGGCTGCGGCGGCAGCGCGGGGACCCGGTGGACGGCGACGGGGGCGCCCTCGTCCCCGAGCACCGGCCAGCCGTCGGGGTCCCAGCGCATCGGCTGGAGGTGGACGACCCTGCCGTAGGCACCCCTGTGCTGGAAGTGCAGGAACCAGTCCTCGCCGGACGGGGTGCGCACCCAGCCGCCCTGGTGGGGGCCGTTGACGTCGGTGTCGCCCTGTTCCAGGACGGTCCGCTCCTCGTACGGCCCGAAGAAGTCGCGGGAGCGGAAGGCGCCCTGCCAGCCCGTCTCCACTCCCCCGGCGGGCGCCAGGATCCAGAACCACCCGTCGTGCCGGTAGAGCTTGGGGCCCTCCAGGGTGAACCATCCCGGGATCCGGTCGCCGTCGACGATCACCTTGCCGTCGTCGAGGAGTTCGGTGCCGTCGGGGTTCATCCGGTGGCCGGTGAGGCGGTTCTTGACTCCGGAGCGGGACTTGGCCCAGGCGTGCACCAGATAGGCCTCGCCGGTCTCCTCGTCCCACAGGGGGCAGGCGTCGATCAGGCCCTTGCCGGCCTTCAGCAGGTGCGGCCGGCTCCAAGGGCCCCTGATCGCGGGGGCGTTGATCTGGAAGATGCCCTGGTCGGGGTCGCCCCAGAAGATCCAGAACCGGTCGTCGTGGTGGCGCAGCGACGGCGCCCAGACCCCGCAGTCGTGCCGGGGCGCCCTGAACTCGACGGCGGGCTCCAGGCGTTCGAGCGCGTGGCCGACCAGGGTCCAGTGGACGAGGTCGCGGGAGTGCAGCAGGGGCAGGCCGGGGGCGCGGCCGAAGCTGGAGGCGGTGAGGTAGAAGTCGTCGCCGACGCGGACCACGTCCGGGTCGGACCAGTCGGCGTTCAGGATCGGGTTGGTGTAGGTCCCGGCTGTCTGCGTGCGGGTCGCGGCGGTCACTGGTTCACCGCCTTGCGGATCAGGGCGGCGGCGCCGTCCCGGTCGAGCCGGCCGTCGGCGACGACCGTGACCACCCGGCGGACGAGGGTGTCGCCCGGGGTGATCGGCACCCGCTCCTGGTGGGCCAGCGACGAGCCCACCCCCGGGTACTCGCCGGTGCGCACGAACCACGGGTCCCGGCGAGTCTGCTGGGTGGCGCCGGCGAAGAGGAGCGTCCAGGTGGAGCCGGCGAGGGCGAGCCAGTCGGCGCGGTGACCGTGGACCTGCTCCTCGCCCTCGGCGACCGGGGTGAAGACGTCCGGGGCGCGCTCCTCCTTGCGGGCCCGCCAGAAGAAGCCCCCGTACGCGGCGCCCGGGCGGCCGTTGGTCGCCGGGCTGCCGATCGACAGCGGGTCGGAGGTGACGTTGGTCAGCGAGAATGTGAAGTCCAACGACCAGGCGGTGTCCGTGAGTCCGGTGGCCGCGACGGTACGCCGCTCACGCAGCAGCTCCGCCCCCGCGGCCACCCAGCGCAGCTCCTGGACGAAGCCGTCCGGGTCGCTCAGCTGGAAGGAGCTGTGGCGCTGGGCGCCGTGGTTGTCGAGTTCGGTGGGGCCCTGGTCGCGGACGTAGGTGCGGCCGCCCCAGAAGTTGAACCCCTCGACGTCGGGAACGGCGACACCGACGCCGAGGTGATGGAGGTGGTCGGCGGGGCTGAGCTCGGTGACTGCGGTGCCGGCCAGGGTGGTGACGGGGTGCAGATAGGGGCGCGGGGAGAGCCGCGCGGGCAGCTCGGGCCGGGTGACGTAACGGCCGACCGGGCGGCCCGCGACGCGCAGGACCGGGGAGTCGGTGGTCGTCATCAGGTACTCACCTCTTTCGGTAGGGCATCCACGACCCAGGGCGTGCCGAGTTCGGAGTAGAGGGCGAGGGTGTCCGCGGAGGCCGCGACGAGCCCCTCGACACCGGGCACCACCCTGCGGTCCTCGCCCGGGACCCGGTGCCAGGCGCTCGCGGGCAGCGGGGCGGGGTCGGGGGCGGTACGGATCGCCTCGACGACCTTCATGAAGGCGCCGGTGGCGTCCGGCGGGACCAGCAGGTCGGTGCCGTCGGTCAGGTGGTCGGCCAGGTTCTCCAGCAGGTCGGTGCGGCCGTACTCGTACTCCTGCGGGCCGTGGTCCGCGCGCTGGAGCAGGACGCGGTCCTGCTTGTACCAGAAGGTGATCCGGCCGCGCGTGCCGTGCACCAGGACGTACGGGTCGTCCGGGTGCTCGGCGCACAGGGTCGCGGCGACGGTGACCGGGCGGCCCTGGGCGGTGCTCACGCGGACGCAGGAGGTGTCGTCGGACTCGATGTCGTTGGCGCGCAGCAGCTCGGTCTCGATGCCGGTGACGTCCTCGGCGCGCGTGGAGCCGTTCAGGGCGAGACCGGTGGCGACGGCGTGCGCGAGCGGGTTGGTCAGGGCGCCGTCGATCACGTCGACGCCGTTCAGGCGCCGTTTGCCCGCCCAGGGGGCCCGCGTGTAGTACGCCTCCGGACGCGCCCAGGCACCGGCGCCGCCGACTCCGACCAGCTCCCCGATCGCCCCGTCCGCGATGAGCCGCCGGATCGCGGGCACGGCGTGCGAGCCCAGCGACTGGAAGCCGATCTGGCAGACCACCCCGGCCGCGGCGACCCCGTCGGCCATGCGCCGGTACTCGGCGTAGGACGGCGCCGGGGGCTTCTCCAACAGGATGTGCACCCCGTGGGCCGCCGCGACGAGCGCCAGGTCCGTGTGGGTGGGGATCGGCGTGCAGATCACCGCGATCCGGGCGCCCGTGGAGTCCAGGAGCGCCCCGAGGTCGGCGGACTGCTCGGGCGTGCCGAGGCCGTCCGGGATCTCGCTCGCGGTCAGCGGGGTCAGCTCGCAGATGCCCGCCAGCCGTACGATCCCCTTGTCCTGGAGCCGGCGGATGTTCTCCAGGTGCCAGCGGCCGTGACCGCGCGCTCCCGCCAGGACGATGTCTACGGTGCTCATGGGAGCCTCCCTGCGCCCGCGCCGCGCGCCACCTCTCGGTCGGCCACCTCGGCGCTGTCGATCTTTGTGTGCAGGGTAGGCGTCCAGCCGACGTCGGCCGTGAGGTCGCGCTCGCTGCCGGAGTTGTAGGCGTTGTGGATCGGCAGCAGGTCGACCGGGAAGCCGTTGAAGAGGGTGCCCTCGTCGTGCAGGGCGGTGCCGTTCCAGCTCTTGACCAGGTCGGCGACCTCGATGCGGCCGAGGGTGGTGAACGCGTTGTTCTGGACGTGGAGGGCGGACTCGGTCGAGACGCCCAGGGAGTAGCGGTAGTCGTCGGTGGGCACGACGTACCGGTTGTTGTAGACGTGCACCTGACCGAAGCGGACGCGGGGTGCGCGCTGGACGACGGAGTCGAACTCGTTGTGGTGCAGGGTGACCCGCAGCTTCCCGCGGTCCGCGGTGGCCGAGTCGCTGTTGCCGATGAGCATCGCCTTGTCGTGGCTCAGGAACCGGCTCCAGGAGACGGTGACCAGATCGGAGCCGCTGGTGATGTCCAGCAGGCCGTCGTGGCGCAGGTAGTTGCGGCCGAAGTAGGTCGGCTCCTTCTCGTCCGGGTGGCCCTTGTCGCTGAGGGTGGCGTGGTCGACCCAGACGTGGTGCGAGCCGGTCAGCCAGATGGTGTCGTACGCCGTCTTCCAGTCGCCGAGCCCGCCGGTGTTGGGCTGCCAGACGGGGAAGCAGTCGTAGGCGTCGCGCAGGTCGAGATTGCGGATGATGACGTTGGAGGCGTTCTTGACCTGGAGGCCCGCGCCTTTCAGGACGGCGCCCCGGAGCCCGACGATCGTGGTGTTGGAGCCGACCGGGAGGGTGACCCGCTCGGCCTGCCGGGCGGCGGAGGCCTGCCGGGCCTCCTCCTGTGGGCCACTGGGCTTGGCGGAACCCCAGGTGCGGGGGTCGTAGGCGGCGAGGTACTTCTTGATCGAGTAGCCGTCGGTCGCGTAGTCCGCGCAGTCCAGGTGGTCGCCGTCGGCGTCGGTGTTGGCGTCGATGGTCCCGGCGACCTTGATGATCTTCGGGGTGGCGCTGCCGCCGTCGAGGGCCTGAGCGAGCTCGGCGCGGTCGGTGACCGTGAAGACATGGGCGTCATCGGCGGCGGCGCCACCGGTGGTGCCCGCACCCTCGGCGGCCCAGCCGTCGTTCGCGGGCAGCGGGTCGCGGCTGATGTCGCGGTCCTCGGCGTGGGCGGGGACGCACAGCAGCCCCAACACGCCTGCAACGGCGGCGATCTGACGAAGTCTCATCACCAGGCCACCGTCCCTGTGCGGGCGTCGGTGATCAGGCGTGCCCGGTGACCGCCGGCCCGCCTGGCCGTCCGCGCGCCGCGGCGGACAGCGCCCGCTCCGGCTCGGGCTCCGGCGCCCGGCGATCCGGAGGCGCCGCCTGCCACGGTCGTCCGACGGAGGCTCATCCCTTCACCGCCCCCGCGCTGAAGCCGGTGATCAGCCACTTCTGGATGAAGGCGAAAACGATCACGACGGGTACGGCCGCGATGATGCCGCCCGCGGCGAGTGCCCCGTAGTCGACGCTGTCGGCGCCCATCAGGGTGTTGAGACCGACCGGGATGGTCTGCTTGTCCTGGTTGTTGAGGAACATGAGGGCGAACAGGAAGTGGTTCCAGGAGTGCACGAAGGCGAAGGAGCCGACGGCGATGAGACCCGGCCGCAGCAGGGGCAGCACGACGATCCGGAACGCGGTGAAGCGGTTGCAGCCGTCCACCCAGGCCGCCTCCTCCAGGGAGTACGGCACGTTCTTGATGAAGTTGCTGATCAGGATGATCGACAGCGGCAGCTGGAAGACCGTCTCGGCGATGATGACACTGGTCAGCGAGTTGATCATCTTCAGCTCGGCGAAGATCTCGAACAGCGGCACCAGCAGCAGCGCGCCCGGCACGAACTGGGAGCACAGCAGGCCGAGCATGAAGGCCCGCTTGACCTTGAAGTTGAACCGGGCGAGGGCGTACCCGCCGGCCAGCGCGACGAGGGTGGTCATCACCAGGGTGGCGAGCCCGACGTAGACGCTGTTCTCGAAGTAGGTACCGAACTGCCGTTCCGTCCAGACCTTCTCGAAGTGGTCGAAGGTGATCGGCCAGGGCACCAGTGAGGTCGAGCCGGACGGGCGGACGGCGAAGAGGAGGATCCAGTAGAACGGGATCAGGGTGAAGAGCAGGTAGATCGACAGCGGCAGGTAGATGTGCCAGCGGGGGACCTCGTCCCAGGAGCGCTGGTGCTTCTTCGGCCGGGGCGGCGTGGGCTCGGCCGCCTGCGGGGCGGGGGCGAGGGGGGTGGCTTCCTTGGTGATCACTTGTCGTCGCCTCCGAACTTGCTCAGGCGCAGGTAGACCATCGAGCAGAAGAGCAGGATCACGAACGCCACCGTGGTCAGGGCCGACGCGTAGCCGAAGTTGTGGGCGTCGACGGAGGTGTTGGCGATGTAGAGCGGCAGGGTCGTCGTCTCGCCCGCGGGTCCGCCGCCGGTGAGGGTGTAGAGCAGGTCGACGTTGTTGAACTCCCAGACCGCGCGCAGCAGCGTGGACAGGACGATCGCGTCCTTCAGGTGCGGCAGGGTGATGTGCCAGAACTGCTTGATCTTGCCGGCGCCGTCGACCTCGGCGGCCTCGTACAGGTCCTTCGAGACGGACTGGAGGTCGGCGAGGATGAGGATCGCGAAGAAGGGGACGCCGCGCCACAGGTCGGCGACGATCGCCGCCGGGAACACGGTGGAGGTGTCCGACAGCCAGCTGGTGCCGTAGGAGCCGATTCCCATGTCGGCGAGGTAACGGGTGATGCCCGTCTGGGAGTTGTAGAGCAGGACCCAGATCGCGGAGGTCAGCACGCCCGAGACGGCCCACGGGGAGAAGACCATCGCCCGGCCCAGCGAGCGGCCCACGAAGGTCTGGTTGACGATGAGCGCCAGCGCGAGACCGAACAGCAGCTGGAGGCCGACCTCGACGAAGACCCACTTGGCACTGAAGACCAGCGTGTCCCAGAAGATCGGGTCCTCGGTGAAGGCGTGGACGAAGTTGTCGAAGCCCGCGTACCCGTTCCGCCAGGGCTTGGTGGGGTTGTAGTTCTGCAGGCTGTAGTAGAAGACGCTGATCACCGGGTAGGCGATGAAGCCCAGCATGAGCAGGGCGGCCGGGGCGATCAGCAGGTAGGGAAGCCTGCGCGGGGTGGCGGAGGCACGGCGCCGCCGGGGTGGCGCGGGCGGTTTCGCCACGGCTGCGGCTTGGGCCATGACAGTTCTCCGTTCTCGTACGGCTTGCGTGGTGCGTTCGTGGTGCGTTCCCGACGCGTTCCTGGTGTCGGGAAGCGCTTTCTCGATGTGCAGAGCTGTGCTGGTCGTGCCGGTGCGCTGTTCGCTGTGGTTCAGCCCGCGTTGGGGTCCGCCACCGTGCCCGGGCGGGCGAGGAACTCGAAGTCGCAGCCGGTGTCGGCCTGCGTGATCTGCTCGTTGTAGAGCGCGCCGTAGCCCCGTTCGTAACGGACCGGCGGCGGCGTCCACTCGGCCCTGCGCCGCTCCAACTCCGCGTCGTCCACGTGCAGATGGAGAGCGCGTGCCTCGACGTCCAGGGTGATCCGGTCGCCGGTGCGGACCAGGGCGAGCGGTCCGCCGATGTACGACTCGGGGGCGACGTGCAGCACACACGCGCCGTAACTCGTGCCGCTCATCCGGGCGTCGGAGATCCGGACCATGTCCCGCACCCCCTGCTTGAGCAGATGGTCGGGGATGGGCAGCATGCCGTACTCGGGCATGCCCGGGCCGCCCTTGGGTCCCGCGTTGCGCAGCACCAGCACACTGTCGGCGGTGATGTTCAACGACTCGTCGTTGATGGTGCGTTGCATGGTCCTGTAGTCGTCGAAGACGACGGCGGGACCGGTGTGCTTGAGCAGGTGCGGCTCGGCGGAGATGTGCTTGATGACGGCGCCGTCCGGGCAGAGGTTGCCGCGCAGGACGGCGACCCCGCCCTCGGCGGCCACCGGGTTCTCACGGGTGCGGATGACGTCGTCGTCGTGCACGACGGCACCTTCGAGCTGCTCCCCCAGCGTGCCGTTGACGGTCGGCCGGTCCAGGTGCAGCAGGTCGGTGATCCGCGAGAGGAAGGCGGGCAGTCCGCCGGCGAAGTGGAAGTCCTCCATGAGGTACGTCTGTCCGCCGGGCCGCACGTTCGCCAGCACCGGGACGGTACGGGCGACGCGGTCGAAGTCGTCGAGGGTGAGCTTGGTCCCGGCCCGGCCCGCCATCGCGATCAGATGGATCACCGCGTTGGTGGAGCCACCGAGTCCGAGCACCGTGGTGACGGCGTCCTCGAAGGCGTCCCGGGTGAGGATCTCCGAGGGCTTGAGGCCGGTCCAGGCCAGCTCCACGGCCCGGCGCCCGGAGGCGGCGGCCATCCGCTCGTGCCCGGACTCCACGGCGGGGATCGAGGACGCGCCCGGCAGGGTCATGCCGAGGACCTCGGCCGCCGCGGTCATCGTGGAGGCGGTGCCCATGGTCATGCAGTGACCGGGGGACCGCGCCAACCCGCCCTGGAGTTCCCGCAGTTCGCAGTCGGTGAGGTTGCCCGCGCGGTGCTCGTCCCAGTACTTCCACATGTCGGTGCCGGACCCGAGAGTCTCCCCGCGCCAGTGTCCCGGCAGCATCGGGCCGGCGGGCACGAAGATCGAGGCCACGTCGGCGGAGGCCGCGCCCATGAGCAGCGCGGGCGTCGACTTGTCACAGCCGCCGAGCAGGACCGCCGCGTCGATCGGATACGACCGCAGCAGTTCCTCGGTCTCCATCGCGAGGAGGTTGCGGTAGAGCATCGGGGTCGGCTTCTGGTAGGTCTCCGAGAGGGTGGAGACCGGGAACTCCAGCGGGAAGCCACCCGCCTGCCACACCCCCCGCTTGACCGCCTCGGCGCGCTCGCGCAGGTGGACGTGGCAGGGGTTGATGTCGGACCAGGTGTTGAGGACGGCGATCACCGGGCGCCCCCGGTACTCCTCGGCCTCGTAACCGAGCTGGCGCATCCGGGCGTTGTGCGACCAGGTGCGCAACTGGCCCTCGGTGCCGTACCACTGGTGGCTGCGCAGTTCCTCGGGGCGTTTTCTCGGTGCGCTCACAGGGACCACCCGGCGGCTATCTCGGCGACCTCGGCGCGTTCGTCCTCGGGCAGCGGCTTGCTGGGCGGGCGGACGTCGCGGCGGCACAGGCCGAGGGAGGCGAGGGCCTCCTTGACGACGGTGACGTTGTTGGCGGAGCCGTTGGCGGCCCGCAGCTCCTCGAAGCGGCGGATCTGCTCCCAGACCTTCATGGCGGCCGCGAAGTCCCCGGCCCGGAGCGCCTCGATCATGTTCAGCGAGATGGCCGGGGCGACGTTCACCAGCCCCGAGGTGAAGCCGGTGGCGCCCGCCGAGAAGTACGAGGGGGCGTAGGGCTCGGCGAGCCCGGCGACCCAGACGAATCTCTCCAGACCCGCGTCCCGGGCGAAGGCGGCGAACCGCGCGGCGTCCGGCACGGCGTACTTCACGCCGATGACGTTCGGGCAGTGGTCGGCGAGTTCGGCGAGGCGGGCGCCGACGAGCTGCGCGTTGCGGATGTACGGCACGACGCCCAGCTCGGGCACGGCCTCGGCGATCGCGCGGTGGTAGTCGACCCAGCCGGCCTGGGAGACGTACGGGTGGACGGGCTGGTGGACCATCACCATCTGCGCGCCCAGCTCCCGGGCGTGCCGGGCGGTGGCGACGGCCGTCGGCACGTCGTGGCCGACCCCGACGAGGATCCCGGCGCGGTCGCCGGCCTCGTCGACCGTCAACTCGGTGACGAGCTGCCGTTCCTGGGGGGTCAGGGCGTAGAACTCGCCGGTGTTCCCGTTGGGGGTGAGGGTCGTGATCCCACCGTCGAGGAGACGACGCAGCAGGGCCCGGTGGGTGTCCTGGTCGACGGTGCCGTCCTCGGCGAACGGTGTCACCGGGATCGCGACCACGTCGGCCAGGGCCGCCCGCTGGGTCTCGAACGTCGTTGTCATGCCTGACCGTCCTCTCCCTGGGGCTCGGACCCGGCGTCCGGGAAGGCCCGTTGCACGAACGACGCGATGTGCGCGTGGAGGGCGCGGGCCGCGCCGTCGGCGTCACCGGCGAGGGCGAGCCGCAGGATCTCCCGGTGCTCACCGGCCTCCCGCTCCCAGGACGGCGAGGCAGCCCAGGCGACCGCGGAGACCAGCGCCGCCTGGTCGCGGACCTCGTCGAGCATCCGGCCGAGCAGCGGGTTGCCGCACGGCAGGTACAGGGCGCGGTGGAACTCCCGGTTGGCCAGGGAGCGTTCGGCGGTGTCGGTCGCCCCGTCGGCGCGGGTGAGCGCTTCGCGGGCCTCGTCGAGGGAGGCGCCGCGCTTCACCGCCCGCTTCAGGGCCTCGGGTTCGAGGAGGAGCCGGACGTCGTAGACCTCGCGCGCCATGTCCGCGTCCACCATGCGCACCGTGACGCCCTTGTACTGGTTCATCACGACGAGCCCGGTGCCGGCCAGGGTCTTGAGCGCCTCGCGCACCGGAGTCTTGGACACCCCGAACTGTGCGGCGAGCTCGGTCTCGACCAGAGCCTGCCCCGGCGTCAACTGGCCGGTGAGGATGCGGCGTTTGATCTCCTCCAGCACGAACTGCGTGCGGGAGGGGATCGGCGTGGGCACAGAGGTCATGCGCGCCTCTCGGATCTTCGCGGGCGTATCTCGCGTATGAGATCTCGCGTATCGCGTCTCATATATGACGTACGAAGTACGACGCGTTGAACCTAGGAGGGGGGCCGTGTTCCGTCAATGCTTCTGACAGAAGAAGTTGACGTTGCCGTCAGACGGCGTGCGTCTCACGGACGCGGGCGGTGGCGGTGGGGCCGCCGAAGACGGAGGCGGCGCGCACGGTGGCGTCCTCGGGGGTGAGGGTGGGGCCGACGTGGGTGACGAGAAGGCGGCCGACCCCTGCGCGGCGGGCCGTCTCACCGGCGTCCTCGGGGGTGAGGTGAACCTGTTCACCTTCGCGATGTGCGTCGATGTCGGCCTCGCACAGGAACAGGTCGGCGTCGCGGGCGAGTTCGGTGAGGGCGGCACAGGGCCCGCTGTCCCCGGAGTACGCGAGGACGCGGCCGGCGCTCTCGGCGCGCAGCGCGTACGCCTCGACGTCGTGGGCGACGGCACGGGAGGTGAGGATGAGATCGCCGTGCCGGACGACGTGGCCGTCGTACAGGGTCCGGAAGTCGAGGACGCCGCTCAGGAAACCGGTGTCGGGCCGCCCGAAGAACCCGGCCAGACGCCGGTCGCACCCGGCGGGCGCGTACACGGGGACGGGCCTCGGCGGGGTGAGCCCTCCGTAGGCCAACCCGTAGACGGCGGCGAGCAGATCGGCGCTGTGATCGGCGTGCAGATGCGAGATCCAGATCGCGCCGAGCCTCGCCGGATCGGTGTGCCGCCGCAACTCCGCGAAGGTCCCGAACCCGGCGTCCACCCACACCTCGGCGCCGCCGCCCCGCAGCAGATAGCCGGAGGAGGGCGTGTCCGGGCCGGGGTGCGGAGAGGCGGTACCGAGGACGGTGAGGGTGAGAGACATGCGGGGAGCGTAGGTGCCCGCTCCCCGCGGCGCCTCTGAATACCAGCTGCGCCTACGGTCGCCGCCACCCCGGGTCGCGCCCGCTCAGCCCGATCGCCCGGTCCAGCAGCGGCGCGCCCTCCGGCACCGGCACCACGGGACCGAAGATGCCGCCGCCGCACTCGTCGTCCTTGGTGGCCGCGAGGAGGAAGTCGTACGCGGCCTCCAGGGCCGCCGGGTCCGGTTCGTACGGGAGGCCGGTCGCGCGGGCCAGGTCCCAGGCGTGGACGACCAGTTCGTCGACCGCGACGGCGGCGGCGACCTCGCCGGGCAGGTCGACCCCGCCCGCCCGGGTCATCCCGGTCCACGCGTCCGGTGCCCGCCAGGCCTCGGCGAGTTCGTCGAGGACCTTGGGCAGTTCCTCGCGCCATCCGGGACCGATGTCCGGCACGGCCGACGCCGGGTCGGTGTCGGTCGTCGGCCCGAGGTCCTTGCGGGCGGCGTCGCGGAAGGCGACGGTCAGGCCCAGCAGGTGGCCCAGCAGATTGCGGACCGCCAGGTCCGGGCAGGGGGTGGGGTCCGCCAGCTGCTCGTCCCGCACGGCCTGCGCGAGGCGCGCCACGATGCGGGTCTGAGGGCCGAGGTCGAGAGTCATGCGCGCTCCTCCGGGACAGGCACCCGTCGGGGTGGGTGCCCTTCGGAAGATGGACCGACGGCGACCCCGGAACTCATCGGCGTACGGAAGACTCGTCGCCACAGGGAAGCCGCAGGGAAGCCGCAGGGAACGCGCAGGGGAAGCCGTCGGCCCCGCGCGCCCCCTGAGGCGCCGTCCCGCCCTCTCAGAGGCCGGCGAGAGCCTCGCGGACCCTCTCCAGGTCGCCGTCCGACGCCAGCCCCGCGTGGTAGAGCCGCATTTCGGTGGCGCCCAGCTCACGCGCGCGTGCCGCGTCCGCCGCGAGGGTGCCGGGGCTGCCGCCCATCCCGGAGACCACGCCGAAGTTGGCGGCGATCACCGCGCCCTCACGGCCCTGCTCGGCGAACGGCGTCAGCAGGCCCGGCCCGCCCGCGCACGGCACGACCACGCCGTCCGCCACGGACAGGATGTGCGCGGGGTCCACGCCCGGGTTGGCGCCGACGTGGTAGGTCACCGGGTCGGCGTGCAGCAGGATCTGGAAGCCCTCCGGGGCCGCCGCGCGCACCGCCCCGACCGCCGCCTCCTGGAGGGTGCGGGCGCTCCCGTCGCGCCACGCGCGCGTGGCCGCCGCGTTCTGCGAACCGAGCAGCTTCTCGACGCCGGCCCAGCCCCCGTCGTCCGGCGCGCCCTGCCACAGCGGCTCCAGGGCCCGCCGTACGGCGGCCGCGAGCGCGTCGGCGTCCAGGCCCTGGGCGGCGTATCCCTCGCGGCAGACCGCGCAGAAGCAGAGCGCCATCAGGTACATCCCGGCGTCGCCGAGACCGACGCCGCCGGTCTTGTCGTGGGCGTGCAGATGCTGAAGGCCGTACCAGCCGAGGGACTCCAGTTCGGTGCCGCGCGCGCCCGGCCGTACCGCCGCCTCGGCGGCCAGGTCGACGAGGTACGCGCGCGTGGCGGGCTGGGCGATGCAGGGGGCCCAGGGGTAGCGGTCGCCGTAGGCGTTGACGACGGAGGTGTCCGGGTGTTCGGCGCCCAGGCGGGAGTTGTGGGCGAGGACCACCCAGGAGTGCACCTCCAGGCCCGCCTCCGTCAGCGCCGCCGCCGCCTCGCCGAACGCGTCGCCCGGGGCCCAGTCACCGGCCGCGTAGGGGCGCAGCTCCCGTCCCTGCCAGCGGTCGTCGGTGGGGTACAGCACGGACGCGTGCTCGGCGGTGACGATGCGGCGCCGCGGGTGGCGGGGCGTCAACGCGCGCGTGGAGTGGTAGGCGGCGGCGAGCGTCACCTGCCGCACACCGAGGGAGGCGATGCGCGCGGCGGCCTCGGGGTCCCCGTTGACGTCCCAGGGGTAGACGAATGTCGACGCCTTCACTTGGTGCCCTCCTCCAGCGGCGCCGCCGTCCGGGTGCCGCCTTCCGACGGCGCCCCCACCTGGGCGCCCTCTTCCCGCGGCGCCGTCCGCGCGCCCTCCTCCAGCAACGCGTAACCGCGGTCGATGATCCCCGCGAGCCGCTTCACATGGTCCTCGGTCGGCTCGTGCAGCGGCGGCCGGACCTCCCCCACGTCGAGCCCGCGCAGCCGTACACCGGCCTTGACCAGGGAGACGGCGTACCCGCGGCCCTCGGCGCGCAGTTCGACGAACGGGCGGTAGAAGCCGTCCAGGAGTCGCTCGGCGGTCGCCGTGTCGCCCGTCTCCAGCGCCCGGTGGAAGGCGAGGGCGATCTCCGGGGCGAAGCAGAACACCGCGGAGGAGTAGAGCGGGACGCCGACGGCACGGTAGGCGAGCTGGGTCTGCTCGGCGGTCGGGAGCCCGTTGAAGTAGAGGAAGTCGCCCGGGACGTCGGTGCGCACGGCGCTGACGATCCGCTGCACGAGGTCCAGGTCGCCGAGGCCGTCCTTGAGCCCGATGATCCCGTCGGTGCGGGCCAGCTCGACCACCGTCCGCGGCGTGAACACGGCGTTGTCGCGCTGGTAGACGATGACGGGCAGCGCGGTGGCGGCGGCGATCTCCCGGTAGTGCCGCAGCAGCCCCTCCTGCCCGGCGATCACGAGGTACGGCGGCAGCGCGAGCAGTCCGTCCGCCCCGGCCGCCTCCGCCAGCCGCGCGTACCGCACGGCGAGCGCGGTGCCGTACCCGGTGCCCGCGACGACCGGGACCCGCCCGGCCGTCTCCGCCACGGCCGCTCGGACGCAGGCCTCGAACTCCTCCGGTGCCAGCGCGTGGAACTCCCCGGTGCCGCAGCAGGCGAAGACCGCGGCGGCCCCGGCGTCGACGCCGCGCCGGACGTGCGCGCGATAGGTGTCGAGGTCGACGGAGCCGTCGGGGGCGTAGGCGGTGACGGGGAAGAACAACGGGCCGCTGGGGATGCCGAGTCGGGTGGCGAGGTCGGCAGACGTCACGGGCTCTCCCTGGGACGAGGAACGGATGCGTGCGGACAGCGAAAGCGTACGGGATTCTGATTGAAGTTTATGGTTATGAACAGCGGTCGCACCACCCTTGTCAAGGCCGCACCCTTGACGAGGCCGCGCACTGATCCTTAACTTGTCCATGAATGTGAATGCCGTGCGCCCTTGCGGCCGTCGGCCGCTCGTCGATCGCCACCGCCCCTCCCCCGCAGCCCCAAGGAGAACCGAGGATGCCAGCGCCCCGCACCGTTCTGCTCACCGGCGCCGCCGGCGGGGTCGGCACCCTGATGCGGGAGCTGCTGCCCGCGTACGGCTACGAGCTGCGCCTGCTCGACCTGGTCCCCATCGAGGGCGAGCCGGACGCGATCGTCGCCGACCTCGCCGACCGGGAGGCCGTGCGCGAGGCCGTACGGGGTGTCGACGCGATCATCCACCTCGCGGGCATCTCCCTGGAAGCTTCCTTCGACAAGATCCTCAAGGCGAACATCGAGGGCACCTACCACCTGTACGAGGCCGCCCGCGAGGAGGGCGTGCCGCGGATCGTCTTCGCCTCCTCCAACCACGCGGTGGGCTTCACCCCGCGCCCCCAGGGCGACGAGCCGCTGATCCCGATCGACACCCCGCGCCGCCCGGACACCTTCTACGGCCTGTCCAAGTGCTTCGGCGAGGACCTGGCCCAGCTCTACTGGGACAAGCACGGCCTGGAGACGGTGTCGGTGCGCATCGGCTCCTGCTTCCCGGAGCCCACCAGCGTGCGCATGCTGTCGGTCTGGATGAGCCCCGCCGACGGCGCCCGGCTCCTGCACGCGGCGCTGACCGCCGAGGACGTCCAGCACACCGTCGTCTACGGCTCCTCCGCCAACACCCGCCTGTGGTGGGACCTGAGCACCGCCAGGGCGCTCGGCTACGACCCGCAGGACGACTCCGAGCCCTATGCCGAGAAGCTGATCGCCGAACAGGGCGAGCTGGACCCCGACGACATCGCCCACGCCAACCTGGGCGGCCACTTCGTGAGCGACCCGCCGATCTGGCCGCACTGACGGTCACAGAACGGACCGGCCCGCGGGTCGATACGGGCATCGCGGGCGCCGTGGATCGTGGCGCGCGGCGCCACGTCCAGGGGCGCGGGGAACTGCGCGACCAGCCACGACGAGCCCGCGGCCGCCACACAGCCGCACCCTCCGAGCCCGTAGGCCCGCTCCGCCCGAACGGGCACACCCGGTCACGATCGCCGCCGTAACAGACCTGGTCACCGCCACTCACCCGCTGTAGAACTTCCTCCATAAGGCCCGAACGGGCAGTACCACCGGGGAAGGCGGGTGACATGACCGGCACCGCAGAGGACCGCCAGCGGCACATCGTGCGGGCCGCCCGCACCACAGGCGCCGTGGACGTCAACACGCTCGCCACCCAGCTCGGCGTGGCGAAGGAAACCGTGCGCCGAGACCTGCGCGCCCTGGAGGACCACGGCCTGATCCGCCGCACCCATGGCGGCGCCTACCCCGTGGAGAGCGCCGGCTTCGAGACGACACTCGCCTTCCGCGCCACCAGCCACGTCCCCGAGAAACGCCGGATCGCCACCGCCGCGGCCGAGTTGCTCGCCGACGCCGAGACGGTCTTCGTCGACGAGGGCTTCACCCCCCAGCTCATCGCCGAGGCCCTGCCCAGGGACCGCCCCCTGACCGTGGTCACCGCCTCCCTCCCGGTCGCGGGCGCCCTCGCCGAGGCCCCGAACACCAGCGTCCTCCTCCTCGGCGGCCGGGTCCGCTCGGGCACCCTGGCCACCGTCGACCACTGGACGACGAAGATGCTGGCCGGTTTCGTCATCGACCTCGCCTACATCGGCGCCAACGGCATCTCCCGTGAACACGGCCTCACCACCCCCGACCCCGCGGTCAGCGAGGTGAAGGCGCAGGCGATCCGGGCCGCGCGCCGCACGGTGTTCGTGGGCGTCCACACCAAGTTCGGGGCGGTCAGCTTCTGCCGGTTCGCGGAGATCGGCGTGTTGGAGACGATCGTCACGAGCACGCTGCTGCCCTCGGCGGAAGCACACCGCTACTCCCTGCTCGGCCCCCAGGTCATCCGAGTCTGATTTTCCAACCCACCCGGTCCCCCGAAGTCCAGAAGTCCAACCGAGGGCACCCCCTTGCCAGACGGGCGCCCTGAATCTCCCCATACGTCCAGGAGCGATCCATGCGAACCCAGAGCCGACGACGGCCACCGCGAGCGAGGCTCGCCCTGGCCGCCGCAGGGACGCTGCTCGCCCCGCTGCTCTCCGGCTGCTGGGCCGGGGCCGGCGGGGCGGGGTCGGGCGGCGACGCCATCAACGTCCTGATGGTCAACAACCCCCAGATGACCGAGCTGCAGAAGCTCGCCCCCCGCTTCACCGAAGAGACCGGCATCGAGGTCAACTTCACCGTGCTGCCCGAGAACGACGTCCGCGACAAGATCAGCCAGGACTTCGCCAACCAGGCGGGCCAGTACGACGTCGCCACCCTCTCCAACTACGAGATACCGATCTACGCCCGCAACGGCTGGCTGCGCGAGATGGACTCCTACGTCGCGAAGGACCCGGCGTACGACGAACAGGACGTTCTGAGGCCCATGCGCCAGTCCCTGACCGGCGACGACGGCAAGCTCTACGGCCAGCCCTTCTACGGCGAGTCGTCCTTCCTGATGTACCGCAAGGACGTGTTCGCCCAGGCCGGTCTGACCATGCCGGCCCACCCCACCTGGACCCAGGTCGCCGACCTGGCCGCGAAGCTGGACGGCGCCGAGCCCGGCATGAAGGGCATCTGTCTGCGCGGACTGCCGGGTTGGGGCGAGGTGATGGCCCCCCTGACGACCGTCGTGAACACCTTCGGCGGCACCTGGTTCGACAAGGACTGGAAGGCCCGGCTCGACTCCCCCGCCTGGCAGAGGGCGACCGAGTTCTACGTCGGCCTCGTCCGTGAACACGGCGAGTCGGGAGCGCCCCAGTCGGGCTTCGCCGAGTGCCTGAACAACATGACGCAGGGCAAGGTCGCGATGTGGTACGACGCCACGAGCGCCGCCGGTTCCCTGGAGGCGAAGGGCTCCCCCGTCAAGGGCAGGATCGGCTACGCGCCCGCCCCCGTCGAGGAGACCAGGTCCTCCGGCTGGCTCTACACCTGGGCCTGGGGGATCCAGGACGCCTCCCGCAACGCCGACAAGGCCTGGAAGTTCGTCTCCTGGGCCTCCGGCAAGGAGTACGAGCAGCTGGTCGGCGACGAGATCGGCTGGTCCAACGTCCCGGCCGGCAAGCGCGCGTCGACGTACGCCAACCCCGCCTACGTCAAGGAAGCCGCCGCGTTCCAGGAGATGACCAGGGAGGCCATCGAGGGCGCCCGGCCCGACAACCCGGGGGTGCAGCCGCGCCCCGCGCCCGGCATCCAGTTCGTCGGCATCCCCGAGTTCACCGATCTCGGCACCAAGGTCTCCCAGGAGATCAGCGCGGCCATCGCCGGCCGCCAGTCCGTGGAGTCGGCGCTGGAGAAGTCCCAGCGGCTCGCCGAGAAGATCTCCGAGGAGTACGAGGGACGATGACAGCGACCACGACGGCCCCCGTGGCCGCGACCCCCCTGCGCACCGCCCGCCCCCCGTCGGCCCGCCTGCGCACCTGGGCCACCCGCGCCCCGCTCCTGCCCGCCCTGATCTTCATGATCGTGGTCACCCAACTCCCGTTCGTGGCCACGCTGGTGATCTCCTTCTTCGACTGGAACGCCCTCTACCCCGACGCCCGCCGCTTCACCGGCGTCGACAACTACCGCCAGGTCCTCACCGACGCCGACCTGCGCCACTCCGTGGGGACGACCGTCCTGCTGACGGCGACCGTGGTCCTGGTCAGCCTGGTCCTCGGCCTGGTCCTCGCGCTCCTGCTGGACCGCCGCTTCCGTGGCCGCGGGGTGGTCCGCACCCTCCTGATCGCCCCCTTCCTCGTGGTCCCCGTGGCGGCGGCGCTGCTCTGGAAGCACGTGCTCTACAACCCTGAATACGGCCTGCTCAACGGGTTGTTGCACTATGTGGGCGGCCCACAACCCGACTGGATCTCCCGCACCCCGCTCCTGGCGGTGGAGGCCTCGCTCGTCTGGCAGTGGACCCCGTTCATGATGCTGATCCTGCTGGCCGGCTTGCAGAGCCGCGACCCCCAGCAGATCGAGGCGGCGAAGGTGGACGGCGCGAGCGACTGGCAGATCTTCCGCCACCTCACCCTCCCCCACCTGCGCCGCTACCTCGAACTGGGCGCCCTGCTGGGCTCGATCTACATCGTCCAGAACTTCGACGCGGTCTTCACGATCACCTCCGGCGGCCTGGGCACCGCCAACCTCCCCTACACCGTCTACCAGAGCTTCTACCAGGCCCACGAGAACGGCCTCGCCTCGGCCGCGGGCGTCCTGGTGGTCATCGGCTCGATCGTCATCGCGACCTTCGCCCTGCGCGTGGTGTCGTCACTGTTCCGTGAGGAGGCGGGTCGCGCATGAGCACAACGACCGTGCGCCGCAAGGGCGTTGGCCTGGGTCTGCTGGCCTGGCTGCTGGGGGTGGTGTTCTTCCTCCCCATCGCGTGGATGGCCCTGACGTCCTTCCACTCCGAGGCGGACGCGGCGACCAACCCGCCCTCCTTCGGGGCCGCCCTGACCCTCGACGGCTACCGTGAGTTCTTCGGCACGGGCGGCGGCGCGAGCCCCTGGCCCGCGCTGATCAACTCGACCGTGGCATCGGTGGCGTCGACGCTGTTGGTGCTGCTGCTGGCCCTGCCCGCGGCGTACGCGCTGTCGATCCGTCCGGTGAGGAAGTGGACGGACGTCCTGTTCTTCTTCCTGTCGACCAAGATGCTGCCGGTGGTGGCGGGCCTGCTGCCGATCTACCTGTTCGCCAAGAACACCGGGATGCTCGACAACATCTGGCTCCTGGTCATCCTCTACACCTCCATGAACCTGCCGATCGCGGTGTGGATGATGCAGTCCTTCCTCGCCGAGGTGCCGGTGGCGATCATCGAGGCGGCCCGGGTGGACGGGGCACGCCTGCCGACGATCCTGGCACGCGTGGTGGCCCCGATAGCCCTGCCGGGCATCGCCGCGACCGCCCTGATCTGCTTCATCTTCAGCTGGAACGAACTGCTGTTCGCCCGGGTCCTGACGGGGGTCGTCGCGGAGACCGCCCCCGTCTTCCTGACCGGCTTCATCACCAGCCAGGGCCTGTTCCTGGCGAAGGTGTGCGCCGCTTCGCTCGTCATCTCCCTGCCGGTGCTCGCCGCGGGGTTCGCCGCCCAGGACAAACTCGTCCAGGGCCTGTCCTTGGGAGCCGTGAAATGAGGGCCGCCGTCATCGAGTCCGTCGGCAGGGCAGTGGTCACCGAGGTCCCGGACCCGACGCCGGGGCCGCGCGAGGTGGTGGTGGAGGTCGCGGCCTGCGGCCTGTGCGGCACCGATCTGCACATCCTCCAGGGCGAGTTCGCGCCGAAGCTGCCGATCGTGCCGGGACACGAGTTCGCGGGCGAGGTGGTCGGCGTCGGCACCCAGGTGACGGAACTGTCGGTGGGCGACCGGGTGGCCGTCGACCCGTCCCTGTACTGCCACGAGTGCCGCCACTGTCGTACCGGCCACAACAACCTCTGTGAACGCTGGGCCGCGATCGGCGTGACCACGGCCGGGGGCGCGGCGCGGTACGCGGTCGCGCCGGTGGCGAACTGCGTACGGCTCCCCGAGCACGTCCGCACCCAGGACGCGGCCCTGGTGGAGCCCCTGTCCTGCGCGGTACGCGGCTACGACGTCCTGCGCTCCCGTCTCGGCGCGCACGTCCTGATCTACGGCTCCGGGACGATGGGTCTGATGATGCTGGAGCTGGCGAAGCGGACCGGCGCGGCGAGCGTGGACGTGGTGGACGTGAACCCGACCCGTCTGGAGACGGCCCGTCGGCTGGGGGTCTCGGCGGCGGCGGTGAACGCGGACGAGCTGGACCGTCCGCGGGGCTGGGACGTGGTGGTCGACGCGACGGGGAACGGGGCGGCGATCCAGGACGGCCTGGAGCGGGTGGCGAAGGCCGGCACGTTCCTCCAGTTCGGCGTGGCGGACTACGCGACCCGGGTCACGATCGACCCGTACCGCATCTACAACCAGGAGATCACCATCACCGGCTCCATGGCTGTCCTCCACAGCTTCGAACGCGCGGCGGAACTCTTCGCCAACGGTGTCCTGGACCCGGAGATCCTCATCAGCGACCGCGTCCCGCTGGAGCGGTACCCGGAGGCACTGGACCAGTTCGCGGCGGGCGTGGGCAGGAAGATCGTGGTCGTGCCGTAGGCCTTTTCCTCGCCCCCGCCGCCCTTACCCGTTCCCATCCCCAGGGGCTACCGCCCCTTCACCCCCGCTCCCGCTCCCGCTCCCGCTCCCAGGGGGCGCTGCCCCCTGGACCCCCGCTCCTCAAACGCCGGAGAGGCTGAATCAAGCTCAGCTCCTGCGGGGGCATCGCCTCTCGACGCAGGCCCAGGCAAACTCAGCCCGTCCGGCGCTTGAGGACGAGGCCCGTTCAGGGCCGATGCGGGGGTCCGGGGGCGGCAGCCCCCGAGGACGGGACGGGTAGGGGCGGCGGGGGCGAAAACCATTGGGGCCCGCCCCCACCGGCCCCCTACCATCCCCGCATGCCAAGCCCCCAGGGATTCCACTACGAGGCCCACACCAACGGAACCGTCCACATCACCCACCACCACCGCCCCGCCACCACCCTCCACGGCCCCCGAGCGGCCCAGTTCCTCGCCGAGGTCGAATCGTCCTCCGACCCCCAGCTCGTCATGGCCCGCTGGACCGGGAACTACAAGCGCGGCAACGAACGCACCGCCCGCAACCACCCCAGAAACCGCCGCTGACCCGATCGCTCGCAGGTAAGGGAACGGCAAAGCGGGCTCGATCGTTCACCCGGCATGACAGCTATGACCCCCGGCTCGAACATCCCTCTCTCCGCCGCGCGCGTGACAGTGGACGTCGCCGCTCCGGTGCGGCTCGACGTATCGGGCCTGCTGCTCACCGCCGACGGCAAGGTGCGCTCGGACGACGACTTCATCTTCTACAACCAGCCCAACGGCCAGGGCGTGACGTATCGCGCGGGCGGTGGCTCCGCCCCCGACGCGATCGTGGTCGACACCGCCGCGCTCCCGCCCGGCATCGAGAAGATCGTCGTCACCGCCAGCCCGGACGCCGCCGGCCAGACCTTCCAGGGCATCGAACCGACGGCGACGATCCGCAGCGCCGACGACAACTCCGTCATGGCCACCTTCACGCCCCCGCAGCTCGGGGCCGAGACCGCCCTGGTGGTCGTGGAGATCTACCTGCGCAACGGCGCGTGGAAGGCCCGCGCGGTCGGCCAGGGGTACGCCAACGGCCTGGCCGGCATCGCCACCGACTTCGGCGTGAGCGTGGAGGAGCCCGCCCCGGCGCCCGTCGCCCCGCCCCAGCCGGTCGCCCCGGCCCAGCCCGTCGCCTCGCCCCAGCCCGTCGCCCCGGCCCAGCCGGTCGCCCCGCCGGTGACCACGCCCCCGCCGCCGCCCGCGCAGGCGCCCGGCACCGGGAAGATCAACCTCGACAAGGGCCGCGTCAGCCTCCAGAAGAACCAGACCGTCTCGCTGGTCAAGGGCGGCCGCCCGCTGCTCTCCTCGGTGAAGATGGGCCTCGGCTGGGAGCCGGCGTACCGCGGCAAGGACATCGACCTGGACGCCTCGGTCATCGCGTACGGCCCGCAGCGCAACCACGTCGACAGCTGCTACTTCGGCAAGCTCCAGATCGTCGGCGGCGCCATCCGGCACTCCGGTGACAACCTCACCGGCGAGGGCGGCGGCGACGACGAGGTGATCACCGTGGACCTCGGGCAGCTGCCGCAGGAGGTCACCGGTCTGGTCTTCACGGTCAACTCCTTCTCCGGGCAGAAGTTCACCGAGGTCGCCAAGGCCTACTGCCGGCTGCTGGACGGCACCACCGGCGAGGAGCTCGTCCGTTTCGACCTCACCAGCGCCGAGCCCCAGACCGGCGTGATGATGGCCAAGCTGATCAAGCAGTTCTCCGGCGAGTGGGAGATGACGGCGATGGGTGACTTCGTGAAGTCGCGCACGGTACGCGGCATGGTGAAGCCGGCCGCCCAGGCGCTGTAGCCGTCAGGGGTCCGGCCCGGTTCCCGCGGGCCGGACCCGCCAGGATCCAGAACAGCGTGCCGTTCCCGTGCGGCGCCGACCGGCCGCCCGGGCCCGGGCGGGCAGCCAGGCGGAAACGGCAGGCGCCGCTCAGGGGTGTGGCCCGCACTCCCCGTGAAAGTGCGGGCCACGCTCGTCAGGGCTCAGACGGCCCAGGGCCAGTCGGCGTCGCGGGCGCTCTCCAGCAGCGGAGCCATCCGGAACGCCGCGTCCGTGAGGCCGCCGAAGGTGTGCCGGTTCGCCTTGCCGGACGGGCCGTGACCCGCTCGGTAGCCGGCCAGGTTCCAGGTGTAGACCGGGACATGGGCCGGGACCTGCTGGGTCGGGTCGCCGTGCCGGTTGAAGGCGTACTGCTCGTCGGTGACGATCAGCACCCGGTCCTGCCCCCGGTAGTGCGCCCGCACCGCCGAGGTGGTGTCGGTGCCGCCCAGGTCGCCGAAGCGGCCCAGGATCTTCAGCACCGATTCGCCCTTGTCGTACGGCAGGTTCCGGCTCGTGGTGCCGAACTCGACGAGGTCCGCCCGCTCGGCCCGCAGCGCCAGCGCCGTGCCGAAGATCGCCGCGGCGTCCGCCCGGTTCAGCTCCGAGCGGTCCGACAGCCGCGCCCACATCGAGCCCGAGCGGTCGACGAGGACCAGCGTCCGCCCCGGCAGCGCGGGCACGTTGGCCAGCGAGTGGCCGAGCGCCTGCTCCAGCGGGTACGCCCAGCGCAGCGAGGGCGCGTGCTGGTACGCGGCGAGGTACCGGAAGGGGAACTGCCGCGACCGTACGACCTCGGCCGGGTCACTGATCCGTGCCGCCACCTGGGCCGCGACCTCGTCGCAGACCCCGGCCTGGTCGAAGTTGCGCAGGTTGCGGACGAGCGCCATGGCACCCATGGACGGGATCACGGCCTCCCAGGCCGCCTTGTCCATCGGGCCCTGGAGCCAGCCGGCCAGCGCCTCCCACGTCATCCCGGCCGCCGCGAGCCGCTCGGCACCGCCCTCGGAGGTGACGACCGCACGCCGCCGCTCGACGGGCAGCGCCATCAGCTCGCGGTGCGCGGTCAGCACGGTGTTCGACACGGGCGGCACGGCCGTGTCCGGGTTGTGCCGGCGGTCCAGCGCGTACCGGAACAGCTCACCCTGCCACGGCTTGTCGGGGTCCGGGGACGCGTGCACCAGGTTGAGGATGTCGCCGAAACGGTAGCCCTTGGACGCGGTGTCGTACTTCAGCAGCGACCTGCCGCTGTAGAGCCGCCGCACGGCGTCGGCGATGCCGCGCTTGACGGGCTTGGGCACGTTACGGCCGTAGGTCGCCGTCCAGTACGCGAGCAGCTCGCCGGGCTCGTCCGGCCGGCGCAGCACGGAGTCGACGACCTGCCGGTTGGACGGGCCGCCGGTGGCACCGGCCGCCAGCCGGGCGTGCACGTACTCCGCGGCGCCCACGATCGAGGCCGTCCGCAGGTTGCCCTCGCCGCGCAGCCAGCCGAGCAGACCGGCCGTCCACTCGGGATCGGAGACGGCGAGCTCACGCACGAGCTTCGCGAAGCGCGCGTCACGGTCGTCGCCGGTCTCGTAGAAGGTCTTCTGGGCGACGAAGTTGGCGACAGCGAGCAGGAAGAGCTCGGAGCGCTTGTCCCGCTCCCGGCCTCGGCCGCCCTCGAAGGTACGGAGCAGGCGCCCCGTGGACGTCACGCGGGAAGTGGGCTGGGCCTTGGCGGCTCGCCTGTTGAATCGCGACATGCTGAATTCCCCCGAATTCATGGAAGGTTCGGAGGGAGGCACAGCAGAAGGAGGGTGTCCGAGGTCGAATTCGACTGCGGTGACTATAAACTGGCGCGTCTTTCGTTCCGCCACATCGACCCTGGGCCGATGACGGGATTTGAACCCGCACCCTCCGCGAGGAGGACCAGTTCCCTGAAGTATCCGCCGCCTGCGCACCGGACACCCACCATGAGCTGCGCCTCCCGAGATCAAGTCGGCTGCGGCATCGGATTCTTTTTGGAGAAGAAGTAGCCGCGGCCTGCGCACCGGGAGGTGCATGAAGTTGTGGTGTCCAGAGTTCAGGTCGGCGGAACCGACATTAGGTGCTCTAACCCCTGAGCTACACCGGCATGTTGTACCGGTGGCGGGACTCGAACCCGCGGCCGCCCCATTATGAGTGGAAGTAGGTCCTGCCTTCGCACCTGGACATTCATCACTCTAGGAGGGGAGCCGCGGGACGGGCGAGCGAATTAATCAGCCGCGCTTCTGGCGCTTCCAGGGGCCGGTGATGGCGAGCATGATGCCGGGCGTCTGGATGTTGGCGTACAGGGTCCGCCCGTCGGGCGAGAAGGTGACGCCGGTGAACTCGCTGTACTCGGGCTGGTCTTCGGTGCCGATGTTGAGTTCGTTGCGGGCGATGGGGTAGGTGCGGCCGCTGTCGGTGGCACCGAAGAGGTGCTGGACGCCCTCGCCGTCCTCAGCGATGACGAGGCCGCCGTAGGGGGAGACGGTGATGTTGTCGGGGCCGTCGAAGGTGCCGTCCTTGGACGGGTCGGGGTTCACGCCCAGTAGGACCTTCAGCGTCAGGGTGCGGCGCCTGGGGTCGTAGAACCAGACCTGGCCGTCGTGCTGGACGGGGCTCTCGGCGCGGGCGAAGGAGGAGACGATGTAGGCGCCGCCGTCGGCCCACCACATGCCCTCCAGCTTGCGGGCGCGGGTGATCTCGCCGTCGGCGAACTGCTTGCGGACGGGGACGGACCGGGCGTCGCGGTCGGGGACGTCGACCCAGTCGACGCCGTAGACCGTGCCGACCTTCGTGGCGCGGGAGAGGTCGTCGACGAACTTGCCGCCGGCGTCGAAGCACTTGGGGGCCTGGAGGACACCGGCGTCGTCGGCGAGGGTACGGAACGTGCCGCGGCCGTAAGTGAAGCCCTTCGGCGGGGTCCAGCGGAAGAGCAGGCCGTTGGGGTTCGCGGCGTCCTCGGTGAGGTAGGCGTGGCCGCGCTTGGGGTCGATGACGACGGCCTCGTGGTCGTAACGCCCGAAGAACTTCAGGGGCTTGGGGTTCTGGTTGGCGCGGCGGTCGATGGGGTCGACCTCGAAGACGTAGCCGTGGTCCTTGGTCATGCCGTTCGTGCCGGCCTTGTCGGAGTTCTCCTCGCAGGTGAGCCAGGTGCCCCAAGGGGTGCGCCCGCCCGCGCAGTTGGTGGAGGTGCCGGCGATGCCGACCCACTCGGCGACCCGTCCGTCGGGGCGCACCTCGACGACGGTGCAGCCGCCGGACGCGGCGGGGTCGTAGACGAGGCCCTCGGTGAGCGGGACGGGGTGCGGCCAGTTGGCGCGCGGGCCCTTCAGCTCGTGGTTGTTGACGAGGAGGGTGGTGCCGCGGGGGCCGTCGAACGTGGCCGTGCCGTCGTGGTTGGAGGGCGTGTACTCGCCGGACTCCAGCCTGGTCTTCCCGCTGTGGGTGATGACGCGGTACGTGAATCCGGCGGGCAGGGCGAGGATGCCGTCGGGGTCGGGCACGAGCGGCCCGTAGCCGACGCCGCCGTGCCCGTGACCGTGGCCGTCCGCCTCGCTCTCGGTGTCGGTGGAGGCGAGGGCGTTCGGCGCGGTGGCGAGGGCGCCGACGCTGCCGGCGAGGGCGACCCCGGCACCGGTGATCGCGGACTTCCTGGCGAAGTCCCTGCGGGTGAGCGACATGGTGTCTCCTGAGACGGTGGGTGTGGCCTGGGAGGGTGGGGGACCTCGGGTCGGCGCCACCGTCCCGCCCACGTCTGAACGGAGGTTGAACACAGGGCGACGCCCTCGGCCCCGCTTCCGTGAATCCGTACGCCACCCCACGCGCAGCCCCGCGACCCCATGTCCACCGGCCCCGGCCCAAGCCCCGGCCCGGGCCACACACCGACCGCACCGCCACGACCGGTCGCCGACAGCCGAGTCGACAACCGAGCCGACACTGCCAGCCGACACCGACGGCCGCGCCGACACCGACAGCCGCGCCCTGCCACCGTCTCCGCCACCCGGTCACCGGCCGCGACCACACCCACCGCGCCGCCACCGCCCGGCCGACCACCGCGCCGCCACCACCAACCGGCCGACCGCCGCACCACCACCGACCGCAGCGCCCCGCACCGGCCCCCGCCCCCGCCCCCGCCGCAACGCCCGCAAAGCCAGCGCCAGCGCAGGCGCAGCCGCGGCTTCCGTCACCCCCCCTGCTGCGAGCGCGCCTTGAACGCCGCCTTCCGCGCTTCCTTGGCGACCTTCTTGTCGGGGTGCAGCCGCCCCATCGCCTCGAGCACGTCCGCGGTGGCGGGGTGGTCCACCCGCCAGGCGGCGGTGAAGAACCCGCTGTGCTGCTGGGCGAGTCCCTCAACCAGTGCCCTCAGTTCGTCGGAGTTCCCCTCGGCCGCCAGCTGGGCGGCGACCGTGTCGACGGTGAGCCAGAAGATCAGCGCCTCTGACGGCGGGGGTACGTCGGAGGCGCCCTGCTCGGTCAGCCAGACCCGGGCCAGACCGCCGAGCTCGGGGTCGTCGAGGACCTCCCGCAGCGCGGGCTCGGCCGTGCCGCCGACGAGGGTCAGGGCCTGCTGGCAACGCAGCCTGCGCAGCGGGGCGCCCGAGTCGCCGCCCCGGGCCGCGGCGAGCAACTCCCGTGCCGCGGCGAGGGGTTCGCGTCGGGCCAGCCACTGCTCGGTCTCGGCCTGGGCGGCGGCGGGCGGGAAGTGGGCGGTTCCGTCGAGCAGCGCGTCGGCGCCCTTGTCGGCGAGGTCCCCGACCGCGGGTGCCTCGAACCCGGCCTCCAGCAGCCGGGCCCGCAGCCCGTACAGCCCGAGCGGGGTGAGGCGCACCATGCCGTACCGGGAGACGTCGGTGTCGTCGACCGGAGCGGCGGGCTCCTCGTCGGGGTCGGCCATGAGCGCCTCGTCGACGGGCTGGTACTCGACCAGACCGACCGGCTCCAGGAGCCGGAACTGGTCGTCCAGGCGCATCATCGCGTCGGAGACCTGCTCCAGGACGTCGTTGGTGGGCTCCCCCATGTCGCTGGGGACGATCATCGACGCGGCGAGCGCGGGCAGCGGGACGGGGCCTTCGCCGGGCCCGTCCTCGTTGACGGTCAGCAGATACAGGTTGCCGAGCACCCCGTCGAGGAACTCCGCCTCGGCCTCCGGGTCCCAGTCGAGGGCGGAGAAGTCGATCTCGCCGCCGTCGTCCATGGCCCCGACCAGGTCGTCGAGGTCGGGCACGCTCGCGTCGGCCAGCACCGTCTCCAGGGCCGCCTGCCACACGGCGAGCACGTCGTGCGGGGTGCCGCCGGTCAGCAGGGCGAGGTCCTCGCCCGGGGTGACGCTGCCCTCGTCCTCGTCGGTGAGGGCGACGAGCCCGGTGTCGACGGCGACCCGCCAGGCCTCGCTCGCGTACGCGGCGGCGTCGTCCCCGGTCAGGCCGAGCACCTCGGCGGCGGCGGGCAGCTGCTCCTCGACGAGCCCGCCGCCGGCGTCGACGCGGGTGTCGGGTCCGGCCCAGCGGGCGAGCTTGGCGGCCCGGGACAGCAGGGGCGTGGACAGCGCGTCCCGCGCCAGCTCCGCTTCGGGGTGCAGCCGCACCGGCGGCAGGGAGGAGCTGTCTGACATCGGCTGGTTCTCCTAGAGACGCGTCGTACCACTCGTCGGCAGGGTCGCGCGGCGGCTGGGACCACCGAGCCGCCGGACCACACAGCCGCTCAGCCTAGACGGATTTCCACCCATGCCGCCCGGTTCATCTCTCCGTCGGGCCCCGTACATGGCCGAAACCTTGACAAGTGGCCTGACCAGGCAGGAGATTACGCGCGTAGAAATCTGCTGGTCATCTGTTCCCTGTATTTTCTACGCGCGTCGCACCGCCCCACCGGTTCGGCTCCACACACGTTTCACCCTCGTCCCGGCGCCCACGTACGTCCCCGGAGGGATCCCGTTGCCGAGCAAGTCCACCGCGCGCCTCGCCGCGCTCACCGTCGCCGCCGCCTGTTCCGCGGCGTCCACCCTCGTCCTGACCTCCCCCGCGCACGCGGACTCCGTGCGTATCCACGACATCCAGGGCACCACGCGGATATCCCCGTACGCGGGCAAGGCCGTCACGGATGTGTCCGGAATCGTCACCGGCATCCGTGCCTACGGCTCCTCCAAGGGCTTCTGGATCCAGGACCCGGACGCCGACGCGAACCCGGCCACCAGTGAGGGCGTCTTCGTCTTCACCAGCTCCACCCCGAAGGGCGTCGCCGTCGGCGACCTCGTCACGGTGTCGGGCACGGTCTCGGAGTACGTCCCCGGCGGCGCCTCCTCCGGCAACCAGTCGATCACCGAGATCACCAAGCCGGCGTTCACCGTCGTCTCCAGCGGGAACGCCGTGCCGGCCGCGAAGGTCGTCGACGCGAGGTCGGTGCCGGCCGCGTACACCCCGGCGGGTGACAGCGCCGCGAACAACTCGATCAACGGTCTGACCCTGGAGCCGTCGAAGTACGCCCTGGACTACTACGAGTCCCTGGAGGGCGAGAACGTCCAGGTCGCGAACGTGCGCGTCGTGGGCGCCACCGACCCGTACACCGAGCTGTGGGTCACGGTGAAGCCTCGGGAGAACGCGAGCCCCCGCGGCGGTACGGTCTACGGCTCCTACACGTCGCAGAACACCGGCCGGATCCAGATCCAGTCCCTGGGCGCGACCTCCGCCTTCCCCAAGGCGAACGTCGGTGACGTCCTGGAGGGCGCGACCACCGGCCCGTTGGACTACAACCAGTTCGGCGGCTACACCCTGGTCGCCCACACGATCGGCACGCTGAAGAGCGCCGGTGTGGCCCGCGAGACGACCGAGAAGCAGAAGAACGGCGAGCTGGCGGTCGCGACGTACAACGTCGAGAACCTCGACCCGTCCGACGACACCTTCGCCGCGCACGCCGCCGCGATCGTGCACAACCTCCAGTCGCCCGACATCGTGTCCCTGGAGGAGATCCAGGACAACAACGGCGCCACCAACGACGGTACGGTCGCCGCCGACCAGACGGTGCGCAAGCTGATCGACGCGATCGCGGCCGCGGGCGGCCCGACGTACGACTGGCGTTCCATCGACCCGGTCAACGGCACCGACGGCGGCGAGCCGGGCGGCAACATCCGCCAGGTGTTCCTGTTCAACCCGGAGCGGGTCTCCTTCACGGACCGCGCGGGCGGCGACGCCACGACGGCGGTCGGCGTGACGAGGGAGAGGGGCAAGGCGGCCCTCACGGTCTCCCCCGGCCGTATCGACCCGGCCAACGCGGCCTGGGCGAACAGCCGCAAGCCGCTGGTCGGCGAGTTCGTCTTCCGCGGCCGTACGGTCTTCGTGATCGCCAACCACTTCAACTCCAAGGGCGGCGACTACGGTCTGACCTCGGCGACCCAGCCGGTGCCGCGCAGCTCGGAGACCCAGCGCCACCTCCAGGCGACCGCGGTGAACACGTTCGTCAAGGACATCCTGGCCACCCAGAAGAACGCGGACGTCATCGCCCTCGGCGACATCAACGACTTCGAGTTCTCCGACACGGCCAAGATCCTGGAGGACGACGGCGCCCTGTGGTCGGCGATCAAGTCGCTGCCGAGGAACGAGCGTTACTCGTACGTCTACCAGGGCAACGCCCAGGTCCTGGACCAGATCCTGGTCTCCCCGTCGATCCGGCGCGGCTGCGACTTCGAGTACGACAGCGTGCACGTCAACGCGGAGTTCAACGACCAGATCAGCGACCACGACCCGCAGGTGCTGCGCTTCAAGCCGTGACTCCCCCTCGGTCAGGGCTGGTCGAACACCGTGTTCGGCCGGCCCTGCCAGGCGGTCCCGCGCTCCCTGCTCAGGGGACCAGTCCGAGCACATGCTGGTACCGGCTGCCGGTGAAGCCCAGGACACCGGGGTACGTCCGCACCCGCTCCCACTGCGGCGACTCGGCCCCGCCGATGGCCTGGTCGTAGGCCTGTTCGCTCTCCCACTCGGCGTAGTTCAGCACATGCGTGCCATCGGTACTGAGATGGAAGTGCGCGGAGATCAGCCCCGGGTCGGCGTCCGGCCCGCCGAGGGCGTCCACCACGAGGTCCACCCAGTCGGCCCGCTTCTCGGCAGCGTCCGGCGCGAAGTCGATGCGGACGGTCACGACCAGACCGGGCTCCCGGGTGTCACCGGCGGACCGGTGATGACTGCGCCGGAGCCGGTAGCGCTCCAGCCGGACCCGCTCGATGCCGGGCACGGCGGTGTCGATCTCGTCGTTGCGTTCCTGGCGACGGGTCCTGAAGAAGGCCTCGTACCCCTCCTCGCTGCGCCACTGGGAGTGGTGCATCAGCGTCGTACCGTCGTGACCGGCGTAGACGTGGTAGCCGAGCAGCTCCGCGCTCCCCCAGGGCCGGCTCTCCCAGGTGCGGGCGATGGCCTCGACGGCCCGCGCCTGCCGCTCGGGGATCCCCACCCGCCAGGTGCTGAAGAACGGGGCGCCGGTACGGGGGTCGGTCAGGTCGGGATGGGTGTCGGTACGACGAGTCATGGTGGACTTCTCCGTTCGCTCGCGAGGGATGCGGTGCCCACCCTCCAACCTCAACCGAGATTCAGGTCAAGCCCGCGCTTCACCGCGGGATTTCGGGAGACTCGCCCGCTCATGGACGAGGATGAGAAGGACGACACGGACAGTCCCTCCGAGCTGCCCGCACGGTCCTGGCGGGCGGTGGTGCGGCGCACGGCGACGGAGTTCCTCGACGACGAACTCTCCGACCGGGCGGCCGCGCTGACGTACTACGGCGTGCTGTCGCTGTTCCCCGCGCTGCTGGTGATGGTGTCCCTGCTGGGCGTGGTCGGGCAGAGCGCCACGGACAAGATCCTGGACAACATCGGGGACCTGGCCCCGGGCCCGGCGCGGGACATCCTGCGGGACGCGGTGGTGCAGTTGAGCGACACCGGCGGCACCGGCAGCGTGCTGGCCGTCGTCGGCCTGCTCGCCGCCCTGTGGTCCGCCTCCGGATATGTGGCCGCGTTCATCCGGACGTCCAACGCGGTGTACGACCTTCCCGAGGGCCGGCCCGTGTGGAAACTGACGCCGCTGCGGCTGGTGTTGACCGTCGCGCTGATGCTGATGCTCTGCGCGAGCGCGGTGATCGTCGTCTTCACGGGCCCCCTGGCGGAGCGGGCCGGTACCGCGATCGGCCTCGGCGACGCGGCGATCGCCCTGTGGGGCATCGCCAAGTGGCCGGTCCTGCTGATCCTGGTGATCATGATGATCGGCCTGCTCTACTGGGCCGCCCCCAACGTGCGTGGCCGCGGCTTCCGTTGGATCTCCCCCGGCAGCTGTCTGGCCACCCTCGTCTGGCTCGTGGCCTCCGCCGGCTTCGCTCTCTACGCCGCCAACTTCGGCTCCTACAACAAGACGTACGGCACCCTCGCCGGCGCCGTCGTCTTCCTCGTCTGGCTCTGGCTGTCCAACCTCGCCATCCTCCTGGGCCTGGAGTTCGACGCGGAACTCGCCCGCGAACGAGCCATCAGCGAGGGCCAGTCCCCGACGGAGGAGCCCTACGTGGAACCCCGCGACACAAGGAAGTGGCCCCGCACGTGGAAGGCGGCCCGAGAAGCCTGACGGTCCTGCCGTGCGGGTTCACCGGGGCGGCTCGCAGGCGGCCCGGTGAACCCGCACGACGACGCCGACCGGTCGACGATCACCGGTCGGCGTCCCCCACTCACCTGCACCCGCTCCTCGCGCGCCCCGCCTCACCGGCGCCTGCGCACCATCTCCTCCACGACGATCAGCCCGACCACGGCGCCCACGACCATCATCGGCCGCGGATTCCGCAAGCCCATCCGAATGACGCTGCGCACCGGCCGCGGCGCGTTGTGCTCCACCGCGTGCCCCGCGTGACTCGCCTTGCCCTGGACGGTGTGCCCCACCGCCGCCGCCCGCTCCTGGACGACGTGCCCCGTCCTGCCGGCCCGGTCCTGCACCACGTGCCCGGCCTGCGCCACAGTGCTGCGCAGCTGCACGGTCATCGCCCCGGCCTTGTCCCTGAGGTCCGCGGCACGGGCCATCGCCCGTCCCTTCACATCCGCCCGGCCCGCCAACTCCTCGACCGTGTAACCGAGTTGGCTGCGCGTCCGCTCGATCTGCCGGCGAAGCTCCTCGGGGCCCTTGGCCCCGCCCGTCACGTCCGGCGTCGTCCTGTTCGTCATCGGTGCGCCCTTTCCTTGATCTCCTCGACATCGGCCCTGACGCTGCCGAGCGCCTCCTCGGGCGTCGGCGGCGCGGCACGACGCAGCTGAGCGCGTCCGCTCGCGGCGAGTACGGCCGCGATCACGAACAGCACCACTGTCACGATGAGCACCGCGGCCCAGACGGGCAGCGCCAGCGAGAGGGCGGCGGCGGACGTGCCGGCGAGGAAGAGCAGACCGGCGTAGGCGAACGCGCCCGCCGCGCCGAGCAGCCCGCCGCCCCGGCCCGCGCGTTTGCCCTTCTCGGTCAGCTCCTCCTTGGCGAGGGCCATCTCCTGCCGCACCAGCCGTGACAGCTGTTCGGTGGCCTGTCCGACCAGTTCACCGACCGAATGGTGTTCGTTGGGGTTCGTGGTCCCGGGCACGGTGTCCGCCTCCTCTCGGTTCGGAGCACCGGGTACCCGGAGGGGTCCCCTCTACCCGTGGGTCCCGCCGCCCGGCCCGGGCTCACCGAGCCTCGCCAGCTGCGTCTGGAACCAGTCCAGCCTCGCCTGCAACAGAGCCGCCTCCGCGGCCAGTTCGGGCACTCCCAGCCCGCCCGCCGCTGCGTCCACCCTGCCGTCCACCACCACCGCTCCGCGGTCCGCCACGACCCGCAGCCCGTCCCCGGCCAGCCGGGCGAACGTGGCGAGCGAGACGGACGTACGACCGCGCAGGCAGCCTGCGCAGGAGGGCGCGAGGGCGCGCCAGCCGGGGCGGCCCCAGGCGGCGTCGGCCAGCGCGGAGGCCACCGTGCCACAGGCGCAGGGGCCGACGGTGGCGGTGCGGATCCGCTGCCGGGCGTAGCGGAAACCCAGCTCGAAGCGGAGATAGCGGCCGAGCACCGTCACCTCCAGCAGGACGGCCGACCGGTGCTCGGCCGTGCACAGCAGTGCCTCGGCCGTCGAGCGGTCGTGCACGCAGTGGAAGCCGCAGTCGCAGCGGCGGTGCGGTGCCCGGTGCCGCAGGCCGTAGACGCAGGACGCGTCGGCCAGGACCCCGTACGGCAGCGCGCCGCCCAGCGACACACCGGTGAAGCCGGCCCGGGTGCCGTCGTGGGACAGCACCGGGTGGGCGATCTTGTATCCGGTCGGCGGCTCCGCAGGGCGTTCCTCCGGGAGCCGCAGTCTCATCGGGCGGCCGGGGCCTCTTCGGGCGCCGTCAGTTCCTCGATCTCCTCGGGCAGTCGCAGTTCCGGCTCTTCGATGCCCTGAGCCTCCGTCTGCGCCCGCTCCTGCGCGACTCCGGTGGCGAGTGCCTTGCCGAGCTTCATGACGCCTCCCATGACCAGGGGCCGATGACCGTCCTGGCCATGGTGACCCATGGGCACCCCATCTGGACATAGGGCCTGCCCCGGCGGACCTGACCCCGTCCTCTCAGTAATGCTTATCAATACAGCGTAGGAAATTTAAGTGGAGCTTCATGGTGATGGTGCCGAGACTACTCCCATGACGTATCCCGGCCCCTCGGCCCCACCCTTCGGCCGCGCTCTCTGCGCGATGATCACGCCCTTCACGCCGGGCGGCACCCTCGACCTCGACGGCGCCCAGCGGCTCGCCGAGCGGCTCGTGACCGAGGGGTGCGACGGACTGGTGCTGTCCGGCACGACGGGCGAGTCGCCGACGACCTCGGACGCCGAGAAGGCGGACCTGGTGCGCGCGGTGCGGGAGGCGGTGGGCGGCCGGGCGTCGGTCCTGACCGGCGTCGGCACCTTCGACACCCGGCACACCGTGGAACTCGCCCTCCAGGCCGAGAAGGCGGGCGCGGACGGCCTGTTGGCGGTCAGCCCCTACTACAGCCGGCCCCCGCAGGACGCCGTGGAGGCGCACTTCCGGCACCTCGCGGACTCCGTGGGACTGCCGATCGCGCTCTACGACATCCCCGGCCGCACCGGCACCCGCATCGAGCCCGACACGATGCTCCGCCTCGCCGAGCACCCGAGAATCGTCGCGGTCAAGGACTGCTCCTACGACTTCCTGGCCGCTCAGAAGGTCATCGCCGCAACAGAGTTGGCGTACTACGCGGGCTGCGACGAGCACAATCTCGCCCTGTACGCGGTGGGCGGCGCCGGATACGTGAGCACCGTGGCGAACATCGCCCCCGCTCAACTCCGCGCGGTCCTGGACCTGTTCGACGCGGGCGACACGACCGGCGCGGCCCGGCTCCAGCGACGCGCCACGCCCCTCATCGAGTTGACGATGTCGGCGGGCCTGCCCGGCACGGTCACCGTGAAGGCCCTCCTCGACGACCTGGGCCTGCCCGCGGGTCCGGTCCGCGCACCGCTGCTGCCCGCCGACCGGGAGACGGTCGACGGGCTGCGGGCGGCCTACGAGGAGCTGACGGCCGGCTGATCAGCGCACGGCGAAGACGGGCTCCCACGGCTCCGGGCCGGTCTCCGGATGCTCGCGGACTCCGCTCAGGGGTACGACCTTGTCGCTGCCGATCGTGACCAGCACGAGCCGGTCCTTGTACAGCTCGTCGTCACCGGTGGTCCGCTCCCAGGCGATGAGCCGCTGGTCGTCGACCCAGGCGAGCAGTTCGGCGCCGCGGACCTTGGTGATCTCCTTGCCGGTGAGGGGGTCCTTGATGGAGGAGTACGACTTGACGGCCATGGTCCTGGTCCCCGGGGCGCTGGGAGGCTCGACCGCCTCCACCGGACCGAGGGCGGCCAGCTCGCCGTTCGGGGACAGCCGCGCGGGCACGTCCCACCGCAGGTGTTTCTCGTTCGCGGGCGCGGCGGTCTCCTTGCCCGACAGGTCGTAGAACGTCGGCCGGACGAGGGTGCCGAGGCCTCCGCCGGCCGCGTACAGGTGCTGGTCGTCACGGGTGAAGGCGAAGTCGGCGCGGCCCGCCGCGGAGGAGCTCGGGACCGGGTGCCAGACACCCCCGCCCTTCGCGGCCAGGTCCAGGAGGAGGAATCCGGTCCGGCTCACCCTGTGCACGGACGTCCACTCGCCGTCGAGCTTCTCGAGCGTGTCGGGGCGCTCGGAGTACGTCGTGGCGACCAGCTCGGTCCCGCCGTTCGAGAACGCCAGCCCGGCGACCCCCTTCCCGACCGGGATCCACCGCTCGACCTCCCCCGTCGCGAGGTCGAGCAGCCCGATCCGGGTGGCGGGCAGGGTCCGCTCCAGCACGGCGGCGGTCTTCAGCCCCGGTGCCACGGCGACGAAGGACCACCGGCTGTCCTTCTTGTACCTGCCGGTGTCGGGATCGAGCAGCCAGTAGGTCCGCTCGTGGGTCGCCTCCTTGTCGTTCTTCGCCACGAGCGCCGTCGTGCAGTACGCGGCGAGCGCCGACCGCCCCGCCGCGATCGCGTCGCTCGGCGGTGACTGGTCGGGGTGGGCGCTGATCCCGTCCTGCTGGGAGACGCTCGCGGGCCGTACGTCCTCCCGCCCCTGGTCCAGCAGCGGCACCGCCACGCCGACGGCGATGACGGCCGCGGTGGCGGCGGCGACGGACACGAGCCTGCGCGTACGGCGGCGCCGGCGGACGGCCAGCACCCGGTCCGCGAACCCCGCTCCGGCAGGCGGCTGATCGACGGCGAGCTCCCGCAGGGAGTCCCGCACAAGTTCCTCGACGTTCACGGACGTACCTCCACGGGTGCGTTGTCACGGGTCCGGCGCACGGCGTGCTCGCCGCCACCCAGGGCGGCCAGTTCGGGCGCGAGGGTGCGCAGCCGGGCGAGCGAGCGGTGGGCGGTGGACCGAACGGTGCCGACGGAGCAGCCCAGGATGCGGGCCACGTCCGCTTCGGGCAGGTCCTCGAAGTAGCGCAGGACGAGCACGGTGCGCTGCTTGGCGGTGAGCCGGGCGAGCGCACCCCGCATCACCAGACGCAGCTCGGCGGCGGACGAGGCGTCGGCGTCCGCCCGCCCCTCCGGCGGCTCGGCGACGCTCAGCTCGCGTCTGGGCCACTTCAGCCGCCACCGGCTGATCTGCTGCCGGTACAGGATCTGCCGTACGTAGGCCTCGGGTTCGTCGATGCGGTGCCAGCGGCCGGCCGCCTTGATCAGCGCGTTCTGGAGCAGGTCCTCGGCGGTGTGCCGGTCCCCGCCGCTGAGCAGCACGGCCGTCTTCAGCAGCGCGGACGACCGGTGCTCCACGAACTCCCGGAACCTGTCCTGCGCTTCGGCATCCATCGTCACCTTCTCTTCCCCCGGGGCGGACCCTGTGCCCGCCCCCTGTGCCCCTTGTGACGCGCGCGGAGCCGGGCCGCTATGCCTGTCCACCCGAGGAGATTCGACCCGCCGGTGCCCGGGACATGGGTGAGCGCCCTCCCGCACAGTGCGGAAGGGCGCTCACCGTCGGACGCGGGGCGTCAGTTGTGGCTGTGCAGGATCTCGTTCAGGCCGCCCCAGACCGCGTTGTTCGGGCGGGCCTCGACCGTGCCGGTGACCGAGTTGCGGCGGAAGAGGATGTGGGAGGCGCCGGAGAGCTCGCGGGCCTTGACGATCTGGCCGTCGGGCATGGTGACGCGGGTGCCGGCGGTGACGTAGAGCCCCGCCTCCACCACGCACTCGTCGCCCAGCGCGATCCCGACGCCCGCCTCGGCGCCGATGAGGCAGCGCTCGCCGATGGAGATGATGACGTTGCCGCCGCCGGACAGGGTGCCCATGGTGGAGGCGCCGCCACCGATGTCGGAACCGTCACCGATGACGACACCGGCGGAGATCCGGCCCTCGACCATGGAGGTGCCGAGCGTGCCCGCGTTGAAGTTGACGAAGCCCTCGTGCATGACGGTGGTGCCCTCGGCGAGGTGCGCGCCGAGCCGTACCCGGTCCGCGTCGGCGATCCGGACGCCCTTGGGGGCGACGTAGTCCGTCATGCGCGGGAACTTGTCGATCGAGGTCACCTGGAGGTGCAGTCCCTCGGCGCGCGCGTTGAGCCGCACCTTCTCGACGTCGTCGACGGCGACGGGGCCGAGCGAGGTCCAGGCGACGTTGGCGAGGAAGCCGAACATGCCGTCCAGGCTCTGGCCGTGCGGCTTGACGAGCCGGTGCGAGAGCAGGTGGAGCCGCAGGTAGACGTCGTGGGCGTCGATCGGCTTCGCGTCCAGCGAGGAGATGACCGTACGGACCGCGACCACCTCGACGCCGCGCCGGGCGTCCGGCCCGATCGCCTTCGCGGCACCCTCGCCGAGCAGCTCGACGGCCGTCTCGGCGGACAGCCGCTCGGTACCGGACGGACCGGCCTCCGCCTTCAGCTCGGGCGCGGGGAACCAGGTGTCGAGAACAGTGCCGTCGGCGGCGATCGTGGCGAGGCCGGCGGCCACCGCCCCGGTGGTGCTGGGTGCAGTCGTGTCGGTCATGAGGGCAACCTAACCGTCCGGAGCCCGAGGAGGCCAACCAGCGAGCCGGCGTCTCAGGTACCGAACCGGACCCGGGCGCCGGGCTGCTCGGTACCGGACACCACGCGCGTGTCGGCGCGGCGCCGCCGGTCAGAGGCCCGGGCGTCCGGGGGCGGCGGCACTCGTGCCTGCGGAGACGACCCGCCCCAGCACCTCCCGCGCGTACTGCTCGTCGTACTCCCCGTCCGTCAGCAGCACCTGGAGGCAGATCCCGTCCATCAGCGCCACCAGCGCCCGCGCGGTGACCCGGTCGGTGCGGCGGGCCAGCCGTTCGGCGAGGGCCTCGGCCCACTCCGCGGCGACCGGCCGCAGCGCGGGGCGCCGCAGGGCGGCGAGATACAGCTCGTACTCCAGCTCCACGCCGGTCCGGTCCCCCGCGAGCCACTCCCCCAGCCATCCCGCGAGTTCGGCGGCGAGATCCGCGTCCGGGTCCTCCAGGCCGCCCCGGGAGGCGATCACCTTGGCGAAGCCCTCGTTCGCCTGCCGCAGCGCGGCGACCATCAGCTCGTCGAGGGTCTTGAAGTGGTACGTCGTGGAGCCGAGCGGCACGTCCGCCTCGGCGGCGGCGCTGCGGTGGCTGAGCCCCGCCAGTCCCTGGCGTCCGACGACCCGGATCGCCGCGTCGATGATCCGCTGCCGCCGCTCGGGGTCGTGGCGCCGGGCCATCAGTGCGCCCCGCCCAGGTTCAGCACGACCACCCCGACGATGATCAGCACGATTCCGGCGGCCTTGGCGGTCGTCATCCCCTCCCCGAGGAAGACCATGCCGATGGTGGCGATGGTCGCGGTGCCGACCCCGGCCCAGATCGCGTACGCGGTGCCGACCGACACCGACTTCAGGGTCTGGGCGAGCAGCGCGAAGGAGACGACGTAGCCGAGGACGGTCAGCAGTGACGGCAGCAGCCGGCTGAAGCCCTCGCTGTACTTCATGGCGGTCGTCGCGGCCACTTCGGCGGCGATGGCTCCGGCGAGCAGCACGTATCCCATGTGTACGAGCGTACACAACGCTGTGTACGACCGTACACAACGACGATCGCGCAGACCCGGGCGGTGACGCCCCCCGGTTCGTCGAGGAAACGATCTGGAAACCGCTCTCTCAAAGGGGCTGCTTGCTGAGCACACCGTCCACTACTGTGCCGTCTGCTTCACCGTTCAACCTAACCCCCCTCACATCCGCGGCCTGTTCCATGGGCTCCGCCGGAGGAACCGCGCATGCCAGAAACCCAGAACCGTCCTTCTCAGCCATGGGAGAACGGGTGGAATCCCGACACCTCCCGGGCCCCCGGGACCCGACGGCTCTATCTCGCGGGCGTGCTGGCGGTGGCCACGATCGCCGCCTGCGTCGGGGCGATCGCCTGGACGGACAAGGGCCCTGACACCCTGTCGGGCCCGGCCGCCGGGGACACCACGTCGTCGGACGGTCTGATCTCCTTCGCCACCCCGACCGGCACCGAGACCGTCCCGCCGAAGGGCAAGAGCGGTCTGATCACGGCCGAGGCCACCACGTCCGCCCCGCGCCAGCAGGGCTCCACGCCCTCACCGGCCCCGGAGCCGTCGTCCAAGGCCCCCTCGTCGCACCCGAGTTCCCCGGCCACCCCGAAGCCGGCGGCCACCTACCGCTCGGTGCGCTCGGTCAACTACCCGGACCGCTACTGGCACGTGAGCGGCGGCTATGTGAAGCTCGACCGGGTCGGCGGCTCGCAGTCCCGTGCGGACTCCACCTTCAAGCTGGTCAAGGGCCTGGCGAACGGCTCCTGTTACTCCTTCGCCACCCACGACGGCACCCACCTGCGCCACCGCGGCTTCGTCCTGGTCGCCGAGCGCGACGACGGCTCGTCCCTGTTCCGCCAGGACGCCACCTTCTGCCCGCGGTCCTCGCCGGTCCACGGCGCGACCATGCTGGAGTCGGTGAACTACCCGGGCCGCTTCCTGCGCCACCAGAACTTCCAGCTGCACCTTGACCCCTACCAGAACAGCGACCTGTACCGCGCCGACTCGGCGTTCCAGCTGGTCGGCGGACTGGCCTGAACAACCGAAAAAGCGGCGGCACCCCTCGGGGCGCCGCCGCTTCTCCTGGTGAACTCAGACGTTGAACCCGAGCGCCCGAAGCTGCTCCCGGCCATCGTCCGTGATCTTGTCCGGGCCCCACGGCGGCATCCAGACCCAGTTGATGCGCAGCTCGTTGACGAGGCCGTCCGTGGCGGACTTGGCCTGGTCCTCGATGACGTCGGTCAGCGGACAGGCCGCCGAGGTCAGGGTCATGTCGATCGTCGCGATGTTCGCGTCGTCGATGTGGATGCCGTAGATGAGGCCGAGGTTGACGACATCGATGCCCAGCTCGGGGTCGACGACGTCGTACAGGGCCTCGCGGACTTCCTCTTCGGAGGCCGGCTTCATCTCAAGGGTCTCGCTCATGCCGTCTTCCTTTCGGCGTCGGCCCCACCCAGGGCCTGGGCCGTCGCGTCCTTCCACGCCATCCAGCTGAGGAGGGCGCACTTGACCCGGGCCGGGTACTTGGAGACACCGGCGAACGCGACCGCGTCCTCCAGCACCTCCTCCATGGCGTCGTCGGGCTCGATCCTGCCCTTGGACTGCATCAGCTCCAGGAACGTCTCCTGGATCTTCTGCGCGTCCGCCAGCTCCTTGCCGACCAGCAGGTCGTTGAGCACGGAGGCCGAGGCCTGGCTGATCGAGCAGCCCTGGCCCTCGTAGGAGACGTCCTCGATCTTCGTGCCGTCGTACTTCACGCGCAGCGTGATCTCGTCGCCGCACGTCGGATTGACGTGGTGCACCTCGGCGTCGCCATCCCGCAAGCCCCGCCCGTGCGGGTTCTTGTAGTGGTCCAGGATGACTTCCTGGTACATCGAATCAAGCTTCACGACCAGCCCTTCAGCCGAAGAAGTTCCGTACGTGCTCCAGACCGTCGACCAAGGCGTCGATCTCGGCCGGCGTGGAGTACAGATAGAACGACGCTCGCGTGGTCGCAGGAATTCCGTACCGGAGGCAGACCGGGCGGGCGCAGTGGTGACCCACACGGACCGCGATGCCCTCCTCGTCCAGTACCTGGCCCACGTCGTGCGGGTGGATGTCCCCGAGCGTGAAGGAGATCGCCGCGCCCCGGTCCTCGGCCGTGGCGGGGCCGATGATCCTGAGGTCGGGGACCTCGCCGAGCCGCTTCACCGCGTACTCGGTGATCGCGTGCTCATGGGCGAGGATCTTGTCCATGCCGATCGAGTTCAGGTAGTCGATCGCCGCGCCCAGACCGACCGCCTGCGCGATCGGCGGGGTGCCCGCCTCGAACTTGTGCGGGGCGGGAGCGTACGTCGACGAGTGCATCGACACGGTCTCGATCATCTCGCCGCCACCGAGGAACGGGGGCAGGTCCTCCAGGAGCTCCTGGCGGCCCCACAGCACGCCGATGCCCGTCGGGCCGCACATCTTGTGACCGGTGAAGGCCACGAAGTCGGCCTGCAGGGCCTGTACGTCCAGCGGCATGTGCGGCGCGGCCTGCGAGGCGTCGATGCAGACCAGTGCGCCGACCTCCTGCGCGCGGCGCACTATCGCCTCGACCGGGTTGACCGTGCCGAGGATGTTCGACACCAGCACGAAGGAGACGATCTTCGTCTTCTCGGTGATGATCTCGTCGATGTTGGAGAGGTCGAGCCGGCCGTCGTCGGTCAGGCCGAACCACTTCAGCTTCGCACCCGTGCGCTGCGCCAGCAGCTGCCACGGCACGATGTTGGAGTGGTGCTCCATCTCCGTGATGACGATCTCGGTCTCGTGGTCCACGCGGTAGGGCTCGTCGGCCCAGCCCAGCATGTTCGCGACGAGGTTGAGCGACTCGGAGGCGTTCTTGGTGAAGATCACCTCGTTGCGCGAGGGCGCGTTGATGAACTCCGCGACCTTGTCGCGCGCGCCCTCGTACAGCGCCGTGGCCTCCTCGGCGAGCACATGCACACCGCGGTGGACGTTGGCGTTGTAGCGCTCGTAGTACTCGCTCAGGGCGTCCAGTACCTGGCGCGGCTTCTGCGAGGTCGCCGCGTTGTCCAGGTAGACGAGCTTCTTACCGTCGTGGACCTGGCGGTCCAGGATGGGGAAGTCCTTGCGGAGCGCCTCGGTGTCGAGGAGGCCCGGCAGCTGTGTCACGCGGATACGCCACCCTTCGTGTCGACTCCGTCGAGCTTCGCATATGCCTCGTAGCCCTCGTTCTCCAGCTTGTCGGCGAGCTCGGCGCCGCCGGACTCGACGATGCGACCGCCGGAGAAGACGTGGACGAAGTCGGGCTTGATGTAGCGCAGGATGCGCGTGTAGTGCGTGATCAGCAGGGTGCCGACCTCGCCGGTCTCGCGGACGCGGTTGACGCCCTCGGAGACGACGCGAAGGGCGTCGACGTCGAGGCCGGAGTCCGTCTCGTCGAGGATCGCGATCTTCGGCTTGAGCAGTTCGAGCTGGAGGATCTCGTGGCGCTTCTTCTCACCGCCGGAGAAGCCCTCGTTGACGTTGCGCTCGGCGAAGGCGGGGTCCATGTTCAGGCGCTGCATGGCCTCCTTGACCTCCTTCACCCACAGGCGGAGCTTGGGGGCCTCGCCGCGGACGGCGGTGGCGGAGGTGCGCAGGAAGTTGGAGACCGAGACCCCGGGGATCTCGACCGGGTACTGCATCGCCAGGAAGAGGCCGGCGCGGGCGCGCTCGTCGACCTCCATCTCCAGGACGTCCTCGCCGTCGAGGGTGACGGTGCCGCCGGTGATCGTGTACTTCGGGTGACCCGCGAGCGAGTAGGCGAGCGTCGACTTGCCGGAGCCGTTGGGGCCCATGATGGCGTGCGTCTCGCCCTGCTTCACGGTGAGGTCGACACCCTTGAGGATTTCCTTCGTGCCGTTCTCGACCTCGACGGTGACGTGCAGGTCTCGGATTTCAAGCGTTGCCATGGGTGCCTCAGGACTCCTGGGAAAGGGAGACGAGCACATCGTCCCCTTCGATCTTTACGGGGTATACGGGGACGGGGCGCGTCGCGGGAAGGCCGGACGGCTTGCCGGTGCGGAGGTCGAACGCGGAGCCGTGCAGCCAGCACTCGATCTGGCAGTCCTCCACCTCGCCCTCGGAGAGCGAGACGTTCGCGTGCGAGCAGATGTCGTGGATCGCGAACACCTCCCCCTCGGTACGGACGACCGAGACCGGCGTGCCGTCGAGTTCCACCCGCTTCGGGGTGTCCTCCTCCAGCTCGCTCAGCCCACAGGCGCGTACGAAGGCCATCAGACGGACGCCTCCAGCTCTTCGTCGATCTTCTCGAGCAGACGGGCCTCGATGTCGTCGACGTCGATCTGCTGGACCAGTTCGGCGAAGAAGCCGCGGACCACCAGGCGGCGGGCCTCGTCGGCCGGGATGCCGCGGGCCATCAGGTAGAAGAGCTGCTCGTCGTCGAAGCGGCCGGTCGCGGAGGCGTGTCCGGCGCCGACGATCTCGCCGGTCTCGATCTCCAGGTTCGGCACGGAGTCGACACGGGCGCCGTCGGTGAGCACCAGGTTGCGGTTCATCTCGTAGGTGTCGGTGCCCTCGGCCTTGGCCTCGATCAGCACGTCACCGATCCACACGGCGTGCGCGTCCTGGCCCTGGAGCGCGCCCTTGTAGACGACGTTCGACTTGCAGTGCGGGGTGTTGTGGTCGACCAGGAGACGGTGCTCCTGGTGCTGGCCGGCGTCCGTGAAGTACAGACCGAACAGCTCGGCCTCGCCGCCGGGACCGGCGTACGCGACGCGCGGGTGCAGGCGGACGAGGTCGCCGCCGAAGGTGACCACGAACGACTTGAAGGTGGCGTCCCGGCCGATCAGCGCGTTGTGCTGGGCCACGTGCACGGCCTTGTCGTCCCAGTCCTGGACGGAGACGACGGTCAGCTTGGCGCCGTCGCCCAGGATGTAGTCGACGTTGGCGGCGAGCACGGCGTCACCGGTGTGGTCGATGACGACGACCGCCTCGGCGAAGGCGCCCAGCTCGATCACCTGGTGGGCGAAGGTGGTGCCGCCCTCGCCGTGCACGGCGATCCGGATCGGCTCGGTGAGCACCGTCTCCTTGGGGACGGTGATGACACCGGCCTTCTCGAAGGCGGAGTACGCCTGGGCGGCGACGCGGTCCACCGGGGTGCCCGCCTTGCCCAGGCGGGCGTCGTCGCGGCCGACGGTCTCGACGGTGACGCCCTCGGGGGCCTGCACGTCGACCTTCACGGCGTCGCCGGTGGCGACGGCGGTGCCGTCGTGCAGCCCGCGCAGGCGCTCCAGCGGGGTGAACCGCCACTCCTCCTCACGCCCGTGCGGGACCGGGAAGTCCGCCACGTCGAAGGAGGGGGGCGCGCTCATGCGCGTGGCGACGGTCGACTCGGCCGCCACCGCGATCGAGCCGGCGGTGGTGGAGCCCACCGGGATGTTCTGAGCCTCAGCCATGGCTGTCGGTCTGCTCTCTTCCTACGTCAGAAATCTGCTGCTGCTTCTGCAAGGGGCGGTCAGCCGACCGCGCCTTCCATCTGCAGCTCGATCAGCCGGTTGAGCTCGAGGGCGTACTCCATCGGCAGCTCCTTGGCGATGGGCTCGACGAAGCCGCGCACGATCATGGCCATCGCCTCGAACTCGGTCAGACCTCGGCTCATCAGGTAGAAGAGCTGGTCCTCGGAGACCTTGGAGACGGTCGCCTCGTGGCCCATGGACACGTCGTCCTCGCGGACGTCCACGTAGGGGTAGGTGTCGGAGCGGGAGATGGTGTCGACGAGTAGCGCGTCGCACAGCACGTTCGACTTGGAGCCGTGGGCGCCCTCGCCGATCTCGACGAGACCGCGGTAGGACGTACGACCGCCACCGCGCGCCACCGACTTGGAGACGATGTTCGAGGAGGTGTTCGGCGCCATGTGGACCATCTTGGAGCCGGCGTCCTGGTGCTGGCCCTCGCCCGCGAAGGCGATGGAGAGGGTCTCGCCCTTGGCGTGCTCGCCCATCAGGTAGACGGCCGGGTACTTCATGGTGACCTTGGAGCCGATGTTGCCGTCGATCCACTCCATGGTCGCGCCCTCGTACGCCACGGCGCGCTTGGTGACCAGGTTGTAGACGTTGTTCGACCAGTTCTGGATGGTCGTGTAACGGCAGCGGGCGCCCTTCTTCACGATGATCTCGACGACCGCGGAGTGCAGGGAGTCCGACTTGTAGATCGGGGCCGTGCAGCCCTCGACGTAGTGGACGTAGGCGTCCTCGTCGACGATGATCAGCGTCCGCTCGAACTGGCCCATGTTCTCGGTGTTGATCCGGAAGTAGGCCTGGAGCGGGATCTCCACGTGCACGCCCTTCGGCACGTAGATGAAGGAGCCGCCGGACCACACCGCGGTGTTCAGAGACGCGAACTTGTTGTCGCCGACCGGGATGACGGTGCCGAAGTACTCCTTGAAGAGCTCCGGGTGCTCCTTGAGAGCGGTGTCGGTGTCCAGGAAGATGACGCCCTGCTCCTCCAGGTCCTCGCGGATCTGGTGGTAGACGACCTCGGACTCGTACTGGGCCGCGACACCGGCGACGAGGCGCTGCTTCTCCGCCTCGGGGATGCCGAGCTTGTCGTACGTGTTCTTGATGTCCTCGGGCAGGTCCTCCCAGGACTCCGCCTGCTTCTCCGTGGACCGCACGAAGTACTTGATGTTGTCGAAGTCGATGCCGGAGAGGTCCGAGCCCCAGTTCGGCATGGGCTTCTTGTCGAAGAGGCGCAGGCCCTTGAGGCGGAGCTTGGTCATCCACTCCGGCTCGTTCTTCTTGGCCGAGATGTCGCGGACGACGTCCTCGTTGATACCGCGCCGCGCGGAAGCGCCGGCCGTGTCGGAGTCGGCCCAGCCGTATTCGTACTTACCCAGGCCCTCGAGCTCAGGGTGGGCAGTCTCCGTGGGGAGAGTCATGCGGGGTTCCTCCCGGCCGTGCTTGCGGATGCGTTGTGTGTGGTGTGGGAAATCTTGGGGATGAACGTCGTGCAGACGCCGTCACCGTGCGCGATGGTCGCCAGTCGCTGGACGTGCGTGCCGAGCAGCTGGGAGAAGATCTCGGTCTCCGCCTCGCAGAGCTGCGGGAACTTTTCCGCGACGTGGGCGACGGGGCAGTGGTGCTGGCACAGCTGCTCGCCGACCGGTGCGCTGCGCGCCGTAGCAGCGTACCCGTCCGCGCTCAGGGCCTTGGCGAGGGCTTCGGTGCGCTCCTCGGGGGCGGCGGACTCGATGGCCCTGCGGTACGCGGTCGCCTGCTCGGCGATCCTGGCGCGCGCGAAGGCGACGACGGCCTCGTCCCCGCCGAACCGCTCCCGGATGAAGGTGAGGGCGTCCGCGGCGAGCTTGTCGTAGGACTGGTCGAAGGCGTCCCGGCCGCAGTCGGTGAGCGCGAAGACCTTGGCGGGACGACCGCGGGTCCGCGCTCCGTAGACCTTCTGCTCGCGTGCCGTCACGACGTCGTCGGCGACCAGCGCGTCGAGATGCCTGCGTACGGCGGCCTGGGTCAGGCCCAGCCGGCCGGCCAGCTCGGCGACGGTCGAGGGCCCGTGGTCCAGGATGGAGCGCGCGACCCGGTTGCGGGTGGACCGCTCACCGGTCGCGAGTTCCTCCTGCCGGGTCCCCGTGGGGGTCTCCCGAGCCTCGCCGACGTTTTTCACAACGCCATTGTTGCGTAATTCCTCAAGGCCCGGCAAGCCGCGTCCGGGCCTCGGACGGTGCGGTGCGTCACTTAGGTAAAGCTAACCTGACCTGCGGGAACGATCTTTGATCGATCAAATCGGTGGCATCACCCAGCCCCTTCCGGGACACTCCTCAACCATGTCCGCACCCCCTCCGACCGGCCCTCTTGTCACCCGAGGCACCCTCGCCGCAGACCTGCGCGAACTGGGCGTCCAGGACGGCGAGACCCTCCTCGTCCACTCCTCCCTTAAGTCGCTCGGCTGGGTCTGCGGCGGCCCCGTGGCCGTCGTCCAGGCGCTGCTCGACGCCCTCGGACCGGACGGCACCCTCGTCGTCCCCACCCAGACCGGCGACCTCTCCGACCCCGCCCTGTGGGCAAACCCGCCGGTGCCCGAGGAGTGGTGGGACACGATCCGCACCGCCATGCCGCCCTACGACCCCCTTCTCACGCCCTCGCGCGGGGTCGGCGTGCTCCCGGAGACCGTCCGCACCTGGCCGGGCGCCCTGCGCAGCGCGCACCCGCAGACCTCGTTCGCGGCGCTCGGCCCGCGCGCCGCCCAGGTGCTGGACGGTCACGCCACCGACTGCCGGCTCGGCGAACGCAGCCCCCTCGCCCGCCTGGAGGCGCTCCCCGCGCGCGTGCTGCTCCTCGGCGCCGGATACGACACCTGCACCAGCTTCCACCTCGCCGAGTACCGCATCCCGTCGCCGCTGGTACGGGTCGGCCGCCCGGGCCCGGCAGGCTGGGAGACGGTGACCGAGGTCGCGATCTCCTCGGACCGCTTCGACGAACTGGGCCACGACTTCGAACGGGACCGTCCGGTCGTGCGCGGCACGGTGGGCGCGGCCGACGCCCGGCTGTTCCCGGTGGCGGACGCCGTGGCCTACGCGGAGCGGTGGCTGGCGACCCACCGCCCCCCGGAGGAGGAGTTCCCGTACCCGGCCGCCTGAGGGCCCGGGAACGTACCTAGACTCTTGAGTCATGCGAAGTGAGCCCGTGGTCCAGGTCCAGGCCCTGGTGAAGCGGTACGGCGACAGAACCGCGGTGAACGGTCTCGACCTGGTGGCCCGGGCCGGTGTGACCGCCGTGCTCGGCCCCAACGGGGCGGGCAAGACGACCACCGTCGAGACCTGCGAGGGATACCGCAGGCCGGACTCCGGCACGGTGCGCGTCCTGGGCCTCGACCCGGTCCGGCACTCCCGCGACCTGCACACCCGTATCGGCGTAATGCTCCAGTCCGGCGGCGTCTACTCGGGCGCGCGGGCGGAGGAGATGCTGCGCCATGTCGCCAGGCTGCACGCCCACCCGCTGGACGTGGACGCGCTGATCGAGCGGCTGGGTCTGGGCGGCTGCGGCAGAACGACGTACCGCCGGCTGTCCGGCGGTCAGCAGCAGCGCCTGGCCCTGGCGATGGCCGTCGTGGGCCGCCCGGAGCTGGTGTTCCTCGACGAGCCGACGGCCGGACTGGACCCGCAGGCCCGCCACGCGACCTGGGACCTGGTGCGCGACCTGCGGGCGGACGGCGTCTCGGTCATCCTCACCACGCACCACATGGACGAGGCCGAACAGCTCGCCGACGACGTGGCGATCATCGACGCGGGCCGGGTCATCGCCCAGGGCTCCCCCGAGGAGCTGTGCCGCGGCGGCGCCGAGAACACCCTCCGCTTCAGCGGCCGCCCCGGCCTGGACGTGGGCTCCCTGCTGAAGGCCCTCCCGGCCGACTGCACGGCCGTGGAGCTGACCCCGGGCTCCTACCGGGTCGGCGGCAAGGTGGACCCGCAGCTGCTCGCGACGGTGACGTCGTGGTGCGCGCAGCACGGGGTGATGCCAGAGCGGATCTCCGTCGAGCGGCACACGCTGGAAGACGTATTCCTGGAGCTCACGGGCAGGGAGCTGCGCTCATGACGACCACAGGCACCGGGGTGTACTCCCCCAAGCCGGGCGCGGCCCCCCTGGGGCGCATGATCGCCGCCCAGGCCGCGCTCGAGACGAGAATGCTGCTGCGCAACGGCGAGCAACTCCTGCTGACGGTGGTGATCCCGACCCTGCTGCTGGTGCTCTTCAGCTCGGTGGACGTCGTGGACACCGGCGCGGGGGAGGCGGTGGACTTCCTCACCCCCGGCATCCTCGCCCTCGCGGTCATGTCCACGGCCTTCACCGGCCAGGCCATCGCCACCGGTTTCGAACGCCGCTACGGCGTCCTGAAGCGCCTCGCCGCCTCGCCGCTGCCCCGCTGGGCCCTGATGACGGCGAAGACGGCGTCGGTGCTGGTCACGGAGGTCCTCCAGATCGTCCTGCTGACGGTGATCGCCTTCGCCCTGGGCTGGTCACCGCACGGCAACCCCGCGGCCGTCCTGCTCCTGCTGATCCTCGGCACGGCCGCCTTCTCGGGCCTCGGCCTGCTGATGGCGGGCACCTTGAAGGCGGAGGCGACCCTGGCCGCCGCCAACCTCGTCTTCCTGCTCCTCCTCGTGGGCGGCGGAGTGATCGTGCCGATGGACAAGTTCCCCTCCGGCGCCCAGGACGTCCTCGGCCTGCTGCCCATCTCGGCCCTCTCGGACGGCCTGCGGGACGTGCTCCAGCACGGGGCCGGGATGCCGTGGGGCGACCTGGGGATTCTCGCGGTGTGGGCGGTGGTCGGACTCGCGGCGGCGGGAAAGTTCTTCCGCTGGGAGTAGCGCGTCTCACGAACCCCTCGTGAACGCGTGCACAAGCAGCCCCCTACGATGGACCCCGTGCCAAAGATGACCCGCGCCGACGCCACGGCAGCCGTGCGCAACCCGCTCGCCTTCATCGCCGCGCGCTGGACCCCGGACCCCCGGACGGTGCAGCGGGCGGCTCTCGCCGCGCTCGTCATGTCGGTGGTCATCGTGGTCACCGGCGGGGCGGTGCGGCTCACCGGATCGGGCCTCGGCTGCCCGACCTGGCCGAAGTGCACCGAGGACTCGATCAACAACACCGCCGCGATGGGCATCCACGGCTACATCGAGTTCGGCAACCGCATGCTGACGTACGTGCTGTGCGCCGCCGTCGGCTGGGCGATCATCGCCGCGCGCTCGGAGAAGCCGTACCGGCGCGGACTGACCCGGCTGGGCTGGGCGCAGTTCTGGGTCGTGATGGGCAACGCGGTCCTCGGCGGCATCGTGGTCCTGGTCGGCCTCAACCCGTACACGGTCGCCGCGCACTTCCTGCTGTCGACGGCCCTGATCGCGGTGGCCACCGTGATGTGGCAGCGCACCCGGGAGGGGGACGGACAGCCGCGTCCGCTGGTCGGCACGTCGGTGCAGCAGCTGGTGTGGGTCCTGGTCGGCGCGTCGGTGCTGCTGATCGCGGTCGGCACCGTGGTGACCGGTTCCGGCCCGCACGCGGGCGACTCCAGCGAGGTCGAGCGGATGCCGCTGGACTGGGAGACCGTCAGCAAGCTGCACGCCGTCCTGGCCTGGATCGTCGTCACGCTGACGTTCGCCCTGTGGTTCGTCCTCAAGGCCGTCGACGCCCCGAAGGGCCCCCTGGCCCGCACCCGCGACCTGTTCCTGGTCCTGCTCGCCCAGGGCGTCATCGGCTACGTCCAGTACTTCACCGACCTGCCCGAGATCCTGGTCGGCGTCCACATGTTCGGCTCGTGCCTGGTGTGGATCGGGGTCCTTCGGGTGCTGCTGGCGCTGCGGGAGCGCCCGGCGCCGGAGATCCGGCTGCCGGATCAGGCGTACGCGGCCACCAGTTCGTCGATCGCGGGCCCCAGGTAGCCCCTGGCCAGCTCTCCCCTGCGCGCCGTCCACTGCTTGGTGGGCGGTGCCGGTCGCTCGTCGTAGCGCCGCCGCCGGATGTCCTCGACCACCTCGACGGGCGCGCCGAGTTCCGGCAGCAGGTCCAGCGCCTCCCGCTTGGAGATGAGCTGTCCCCGGCGCAGGGTGGCGGTCGCGCGGGCGAAGGTCGTCAGGCCCACGTCGATCCACGGGTCCTGCCGCCACAGCTCCGCCCTGTCCACCATGGGCCGCCAGAAGTCGCGCTGGTCACGGACGACGAACGCGTCCAGCTCCAGGTCCGACACCGGTGGCAGCAGTCCGGCGGGCGCCTTCCCGTGCAGCACCCGTCCGAAGGTGTGCAGTTCCCGCCGGGTCACCGGGGTGACGGGCCGCTTGAACAGATGCTCGTGCGCCCAGGTCAGATGGCGCCGGTCGGGGCCGTCGAGGGTGTCCGGGGTCAGATAGGTGCAGTGCAGCTTCGCGGCGAGGGGCTCGCCCCGCAGCCGGGCGTGCAGCGTCGCCAGCCGCCACAGCGGCGGTTCCTCCAGTACGGCGATCAGGTCCAGGTCGCTGCGGCCCTCCTGGTAGTCGCCGCCCGCGAGCGAGCCGTGCGCCCAGACGGCGACCGGGTCGAGCGGGGCGAGGCCGGCGAGGAAACGGTCGAGCAACGCGTCGGTGCGGGTCCGTGCGGTGAGTAAGTCGTCGGTCTGCATCCGTCCAGTCTGGACAGTCGGCCCGCGGCTGTGAACCAGGCGTCACTCCAGCCCGTACACCCGGCGCGCGTTCCCCGCCGCGATCAGCCCCGCGACGCGCTGCGCGTCCGCCAGCGACCACGCCCCCTCGGCGACCCAGGTGCCGAGCACCCGCGCCAGCGCCTCGCGGAACAGCCGGGCGCCCACGACGTGCAGTTCGGGCAGGCCCTGGGCGCCGCTGGAGAAGAGGATCTTGCCGAAGGGGGCCAGTTCCAGGATCTCGGCGAGGACGGTGGCGGCGCGGGCGCCCGTGCGCACGAGGGCGGCGCCGGAGTCGGCGTACACATGTGGGAAGACCCCGGCCAGGTGGGCGGCGTGCCGGTGGTACGGGTAGCCGTGCAGCAGGACCAGGTCGGTGCCGAGCCCGGCCGTGGCGCGGACGAAGTCGGTCAGCAGGACGGGGTCCGTGCGGTCGATGCGCAGGCCCGGTTCGCCGAGCCCGGCGTGCAGTTGCAGGGGCAGCCCCGAGGCGACGGCGATCCACAGCAGGTGCCGTAGGAGCACGGGGTCGGACAGCTCGCCGCCCACCCTGCGGTCCGCCAGCCAGCGGCCCGCCGCGCCCCGCACCTCCCCCGGCCCCGGCGGCTCGGGCGCCAGCGCCAGTCCGTGCCGCACGCCGGCCACGGAGGTGAAGGCGACCGCGCCGACCGCCGCGCCGTGCACGGACTCGGCGAGGTTGGCGAGGAAGGACTCCACGGTGCCGGAGGTGTCGGCGACCTGTTCGGCGAGGAGTTCGAGCCGCACGATCTCGCGGGCCTCGGCGGCCGAGGCCCGCGCCATCTCGTCCGGGCCGGTCAGATCACCGGGCAGCCCGGTGTCGACGAGGAACGTCGTGATGCCGCTGCCCCGCAGCAGCCTGCGCCCCGCCTCCAGTACGCCGAGTTCACGGCGCCGGGCGAGATAGCGGGCGGGCGGGCAGTGCGGTTCCAGGCCGAGCAGCGGGGGGCACAGCCGCCGCACCGCGAATCCGGTCTGGGTGTCGAAGAGGGTCGTACCGGGGGCGGGCGGCCCCTCGGTACGGGCCAGCTGGGCCTCGAAGGTGCCGAGGCCCAGCTCTGTCCTCAGTACGCCGTGGCAGTACTGGTCCACGAGGGACGGCGTCTCGATCATCCGGGCTCCCGTGGCTGGACCGTGTCGTTGCTACGGGGCCTAACGGGTGAACGGGGCGTCAGGTGTTGCTGTCACACACCCGGTGTGAAAGCGGGGCGTGTCAGGGGTTCTTCGGGCCGCCGAGCTGGATCCCCGCCATCCGGGTCCACTCGTACGGGCCCGTGCGCACCTTCGCCGCGAACTCGCCGTCGAAGTCCTCGTGCAGGGTGATGCCGGCCTTCTCGACGGCGTTCCGGGCGATCTCGGTGCTGGGGGCCACCAGGTTGCCCCATTCGCCGTCCTCGCCGACGAGGGCGATCCGGGCGCCGCGGTCGCCGAGGTAGGCCACCTGGCCCTCGGCGCCGCCGTGTGCCTTGGAGAAGGCGCTGATCTGCTTGGCCAGTCTGGCCGCCGTGCGCTCGGCCTTCGCGTCAACCGCTTGCGTGTCTGCCATGCCCAGGATGCTACCGACGGGTAGATCAAACGGCGACGGCCGGGGTGCGTGGCCTTGACCACGCACCCCGGCCGTCGGGGCGTCTTGGGGGTGTCAGCGCAGGAACGGGTCCACCGCGACCGCGAGGAACAGGATCGACACGTAGGTGATCGACCAGTGGAACAGGCGCATCTCCTTGAGCTTCGCGCCCGTCGCCTCGGCCTTGGCCCGGTTCTGCAGCCCGTGCGCCTCCCACAGCCAGAAGCCGCCGGCCAGCGCCGCCACCAGCGTGTAGAACCAGCCCGTGTAGCCGAGCGGGGTCAGCAGCAGCGAGACGGCGACCATGACCCAGCTGTAGATCACGATCTGCTTGGCGACCACCTTGTTGGAGGCGACCACCGGCAGCATCGGCACGCCCACGCGCGCGTAGTCCTCCTTCACCTTCATGGACAGCGGCCAGTAGTGCGGCGGCGTCCAGAAGAACATCACGAGGAACAGGATGACCGGCGCCCACGACATGGAGTTGGTGACGGAGGACCAGCCGATCAGCACCGGCAGGCAGCCGGCGATGCCGCCCCACACGATGTTCTGCGAGGTGCGGCGCTTGAGGATCATCGTGTAGACGACGACATAGAAGAGCAGCGCGCCGAGGGACAGCCAGGCGGACAGCCAGTTGACGGCGAGGCCGAACAGCAGCGTGGAGACGATCGCGAGGGTGATGCCGAAGGCGAGGCACTCGCGCGGCGACACCATGCCGGTGACCAGCGGTCTCTGCGAGGTGCGGTCCATGAGCGCGTCGATGTCGCGGTCGATGTACATGTTGAGCGCGTTGGCGCCGCCCGCGGAGAGGTAGCCGCCGACGCAGGTGAGGAGCACCAGCGTCAGGTCTGGCACCCCCTGCTCGGCGAGGAACATCACCGGGACCGTGGTGATCAGCAGCAGCTCGATGATCCGGGGCTTGGTCAGCGCCACGAATGCCTTGACACGGGCCCCGAACGGCCGGTGACTCGAGCTCTTGCTCTCCCCCAGCACCCCGGCTGGACGGGATTCGACGGCCGTCACGCACACCCCTACAGAGACATCCCAGCAAGCCCCACCCTGTGAAGTCCCGGTAAAGGCTCGCGCGTACCACGCCACTGTAGACGTTGCCCATACCCCGACATTCGCGGGGGTGGGGTCGTGTTGGGCGGCGCCCCCGTACGAGCGGATCCGCACACCGCCGAGGCGCCGGTCGGCGCCGCGCGCAGGAGCCGGTCGGCACCCGATCGGGTGGCTGCCGGACGAGCCGGTCGGCACTCGGTTGAGCACTCGAACGAGCGGGTCCGTATTCAGTTGCCAAATAGGTGACGGCCCAGTCGGGAGGCGGATCGTCACGACTCCCGGCAGTCTGGAATGACGCGAAAAAACGCACGTACATACGGGGGTAGGCTCGACAACGGCCGGGGCGTCCCGTGCACCGGCATTTCGACATGCGTGACATGTGGAGAGGAGCCCTGACCCAGGGTGAGCACCAAGCCGACCAGCACAGACCTCGAGTGGACCGAGTTGGACCAGCGGGCCGTGGACACCGCCCGCGTCCTGGCCGCCGACGCCGTACAGAAGGTCGGCAACGGCCATCCCGGTACGGCGATGAGCCTGGCTCCCGCCGCCTACACCCTCTTCCAGAAGGTGATGCGGCATGACCCCGCCGACCCGGAGTGGGTGGGGCGTGACCGCTTCGTGCTGTCCGCGGGCCACTCGTCCCTGACCCTCTACACCCAGCTGTACCTGGCCGGCTTCGGCCTGGAGCTGGACGACCTCAAGTCGTTCCGGACCTGGGGCTCCAAGACCCCCGGTCACCCGGAGTACGGCCACACCAAGGGTGTCGAGACGACGACCGGCCCGCTCGGTCAGGGCGTCGCCAACGCGGTGGGCATGGCCATGGCCGCCCGCTACGAGCGCGGTCTGTTCGACCCGGAGGCCGCCCCCGGCGAGTCCCCGTTCGACCACTTCGTCTACGTCATCGCCGGTGACGGCTGCCTCCAGGAGGGCATCTCCGGCGAGGCGTCCTCGCTGGCCGGGCACCAGAAGCTGGGCAACCTGGTCCTGCTGTGGGACGACAACCACATCTCGATCGAGGGCGACACCGAGACGGCCGTCTCCGAGGACACCGCCAAGCGCTACGAGGCGTACGGCTGGCACGTGCAGCGCGTCGAGCCGCAGGCCAACGGCGACCTCGACCCGGTCGCGATCTTCGACGCCATCCAGAAGGCCAAGGCGGTCACCGACAAGCCGTCCTTCATCGCGATGCGCTCGATCATCGCCTGGCCGGCCCCGAACGCGCAGAACACCGAGGCCGCGCACGGCTCGGCGCTCGGCGACGACGAGGTCGCGGCCACCAAGCGCGTCCTCGGCTTCGACCCGGAGCAGACCTTCGAGGTGGCCGACGAGGTCATCGCGCACACCCGGCGTGCCCTGGACCGCGGCCGCGACGCCAAGGCCGAGTGGGAGAAGCAGCTCCAGGAGTGGCGCAACAACAACGCCGAGCGCGCCGCCGAGTTCGATCGCATCGTCGCGGGTGAGCTGCCCGCGGGCTGGGAGGACAAGCTCCCGGTCTTCGAGCCCGGCAAGGCCGTCGCCACCCGTGCCGCCTCCGGCAAGGTGCTGCAGGCGCTCGGCGCGGTGATCCCCGAGCTGTGGGGCGGTTCCGCCGACCTGGCCGGCTCGAACAACACCACGATCGACAAGGACAGCTCCTTCCTGCCTGCGGACAACCCGCTGCCGGAGGCGAACCCGTACGGCCGCACGATCCACTTCGGCATCCGCGAGCACTCCATGGCCGCGGAGATGAACGGCATCGCGCTGCACGGCAACACCCGCATCTACGGCGGCACCTTCCTGGTGTTCTCCGACTACATGCGCAACGCCGTCCGGCTCTCGGCGCTGATGCACCTGCCGGTGACGTATGTGTGGACGCACGACTCCATCGGTCTCGGCGAGGACGGCCCCACCCACCAGCCGGTCGAGCACCTGGCCTCGCTGCGCGCCATCCCGGGCCTGAACGTGGTCCGCCCGGCCGACGCCAACGAGACGGCCATCGCCTGGCGCGAGATCCTCAGGCGCTACACCAAGGTCTACGGCAAGGGCGCCCCGCACGGCCTGGCGCTGACCCGTCAGGGCGTGCCGACGTACGCCCCCAACGAGGATGCCGCGAACGGCGGTTACGTCCTCTTCGAGGCGTCGAACGGTGCCCCCGAGGTCATCCTGATCGCCACCGGTTCCGAGGTGCACGTGGCCGTCGAGGCGCGCGAGCAGCTGGAGGCCGACGGTGTGCCGACCCGGGTGGTGTCCATGCCGTCCGTGGAATGGTTCGAGGAGCAGGACCAGGGGTACCGGGACAGGGTTCTGCCGCCCTCCGTCAGGGCGCGCGTCGCGGTCGAGGCCGGTATCGGTCTCACCTGGCACCGTTTCGTCGGGGACGCCGGTCGCATCGTTTCCCTGGAGCACTTCGGTGCTTCGGCGGACGGAAAGGTGCTCTTCCGCGAGTACGGCTTCACTGCGGAGAACGTATCCGCGAAGGCGCGGGAATCCCTCGCCGACGCACAGCGCTGACGCTCACACACGACACGTAGGAGATGTAATTCCATGACAGACGCACTCAAGCGCCTCTCCGAAGAAGGCGTCGCGATCTGGCTGGACGACCTGTCGCGCAAGCGGATCACGTCCGGCAACCTCGCCGAGCTGATCGACCAGCAGCACGTCGTGGGCGTCACCACCAACCCCTCGATCTTCCAGAAGGCGATCTCCGAGGGCGACGGCTACGACCAGCAGCTCTCCGACCTGGCCTTCCGCAAGGTGTCCGTCGAAGAGGCCCTCCGCATGATCACGACGGCGGACGTCCGGGACGCCGCCGACATCCTGCGCCCGGTCTTCGACGCCACCGGCGGCCAGGACGGCCGGGTGTCGATCGAGGTCGACCCCCGCCTGGCCCACAACCTCAAGGCGACGGTCGCCGAGGCCAAGCAGCTCGCCTGGCTGGTGGACCGTCCCAACACCCTCATCAAGATCCCGGCCACCCGCGCCGGCATCCCGGCGATCACCGAGGTCATCGGCCTCGGGATCAGCGTCAACGTCACGCTGATCTTCTCGCTGGAGCGCTACCGCGAGGTCATGGACGCCTACCTGGCCGGTCTGGAGAAGGCCAAGGAGCGCGGCCTGGACCTGTCGAAGATCCACTCCGTGGCGTCCTTCTTCGTGTCCCGCGTGGACACCGAGATCGACAAGCGCCTCGACGCGCTCGGCACCGACGAGGCCAAGGCCGCCCGCGGCAAGGCCGGCCTCGCCAACGCGCGCCTCGCCTACCAGGCGTACGAGGAGGTCTTCTCCTCCGACCGCTGGGCCGCCCTCGACAAGGCGCAGGCCAACAAGCAGCGCCCGCTGTGGGCCTCGACCGGCGTGAAGGACCCCGCCTACAAGGCGACCCTGTACGTCGACGAGCTGGTGGCGCCGAACACGGTCAACACCATGCCGGAGGCCACGCTGCGGGCCACCGAGGAGAGCGGCGAGATCCGCGGCAACGCCGTCGCCGGTACCTACGAGCAGGCCCGTGCCGAGCTCGACGCCGTGGAGAAGCTCGGGATCTCCTACGACGAGGTCGTGCAGCTCCTCGAGGACGAGGGCGTCGAGAAGTTCGAGGCGGCCTGGAACGACCTGCTGAAGTCGACCGAGGCGGAGTTGCAGCGCCTCGCCCCCTCGGAGGACTGAGACCTTGCCGGCCTTTTCCGGTTCCGGGGCGAACCCGCTTCGTGACCCCGCCGACCGACGGCTCCCGCGTATCGCGGGGCCGTCGGGCCTGGTCATCTTCGGCGTCACGGGCGATCTGTCCCGGAAGAAGCTCATGCCCGCCGTGTACGACCTCGCCAACCGGGGTCTGCTGCCGCCGGGTTTCTCGCTGGTCGGTTTCGCCCGGCGGGAGTGGCAGCACGAGGACTTCGCGAAGGAGGTCCACGACGCCGTCAAGGAGCACGCCCGTACGCCGTTCCGCGAGGAGGTCTGGCAGCAGCTCATCCAGGGGATGCGTTTCGTCCAGGGCACCTTCGACGACGACGACGCCTTCGAGCGGCTGCGCGGCACCATCGAGGAGCTCGACAAGGCCCAGGGCACGGGCGGCAACTTCGCCTTCTACCTGTCGGTGCCGCCGCGCTCCTTCCCCGTGGTCATCCAGCAGCTGAAGAAGCACGGTCTCGCCGACCAGTCCTCCGGCTCCTGGCGCCGCGCGGTCATCGAGAAGCCGTTCGGGCACGACCTGAAGTCGGCCGAGGAGCTCAACCAGGTCGTCCACGAGGTCTTCGCCCCGGACCAGGTCTTCCGCATCGACCACTACCTGGGCAAGGAGACCGTCCAGAACATCCTGGCGCTGCGCTTCGCCAACCAGATGTTCGAGCCGATCTGGAACCGGTCGTTCGTGGACCATGTACAGATCACGATGGCCGAGGACATCGGCATCGGCGGCCGGGCCGGCTACTACGACGGCATCGGCGCCGCCCGTGACGTCATCCAGAACCACCTGCTCCAGCTGATGGCGCTCACCGCCATGGAGGAGCCCGCCTCCTTCGACGCGGACGCGCTGGCCGCCGAGAAGACCAAGGTGCTCGGCGCGGTCCGGCTGCCGAAGGACCTGGGCCGGGACACCGTGCGCGGTCAGTACGCGGCGGGCTGGCAGGGCGGTGAGAAGGCGGTCGGGTACCTCCAGGAGGAGGGCATCAACGCCAAGTCCAAGACGGACACCTACGCCGCGATCAAGCTGGAGGTCGACAACCGCCGCTGGGCGGGCGTCCCCTTCTACCTGCGCACCGGCAAGCGTCTGGGCCGCCGCGTCACCGAGATCGCGGTGGTGTTCCAGCGGGCGCCGCACTCCCCCTTCGACTCGACGGCCACCGAGGAGCTGGGCTCCAACGCGATCGTCATCCGCGTCCAGCCCGACGAGGGCATCACGGTCCGCTTCGGTTCGAAGGTGCCGGGCACGTCCATGGAGATCCGGGACGTGTCGATGGACTTCGCCTACGGCGAGTCGTTCACCGAGTCCTCCCCCGAGGCCTACGAGCGGCTCATCCTCGACGTCCTGCTCGGCGACTCCAACCTCTTCCCGCGCACCGAGGAGGTCGAGCTGTCCTGGAAGATCCTCGACCCGATCGAGGAGTACTGGGACCAGCACGGCAAGCCGGCCCAGTACCCGGCCGGCACCTGGGGCCCGGTCGAGGCGGACGAAATGCTCGCACGAGAGGGACGGAGCTGGCGCCGGCCATGAAGATAGACCTCACGGACACCACGGCCAGCAAGATCAACAAGGCGCTGGTGCAGGGCCGTCGGGCCATCGGCACGCCGGCCGTCGGCATGGTGCTCACGCTGGTCATCGTCACGGACGAGGAGAACGCGTACGACGCTCTGAAGGCCGCCAACGACGCGTCGCGCGAGCACCCCTCGCGCACGCTCGTGGTCGTCAAGCGCGTCTCCCGCACCCCCCGCGACCGCACCCAGTCCCGCCTCGACGCCGAGGTGCGGGTGGGCGCGGACGCGGGCACCGGCGAGACCGTGGTGCTGCGGCTGCACGGCGAGGTCGTCGAGCACGCCCAGTCCGTCGTCCTGCCGTTGCTGCTGCCGGACGCCCCCGTGGTCGTCTGGTGGCCGGTGGACGCCCCGCTGGACCCGGCGAACGACCCGCTGGGCGCGCTCGCCCAGCGCCGGGTCACCGACACCTACGCCTCCGAGCAGCCGGTGCGGGACCTCGGTGCCCGCGCGGACACCTACACGCCCGGCGACACCGACCTGTCGTGGACCCGCATCACGCCCTGGCGCTCGATGCTGGCCGCGGCCCTGGACCAGGTCACCGTCGACGTCAACGCCGTCGAGGTGGAGGGCGAGGAGTTCAACCCGAGCTGTGAGCTCCTTGCGATGTGGCTCGCGGACCGGCTGGACGTCCCGGTCAGGCGCTCGCTGTCGGCGGGCCCCGGGCTCACCGCGGTCCGCATGGACACCGATCACGGCCCGATCACCCTGGACCGCGCCGACGGCTCGCTGGCGACACTGTCCATCGAGGGCCAGCCGAATCGTGCGGTGGCGCTCAAGCGGCGCGAGACGGCCGAGCTGATCGCGGAGGAGCTGCGGCGGCTCGACCCGGACGACACGTACGCCTCGGCGCTGCGGTTCGGCGTGGAGCGGCTCAACCCCGCTGCCGCCGCGGCCGGGACGCCCGTGGCCGAGGCCACCGCTGCGGAGGCGGTCGGGACGCCCGTCGAGAAGGCCGCGAAGGCGCCCGCGAAGAAGGCGGCCGCCAAGCGGGCCACGGTTTCTTCGAGGAAGGCGGCGGCCAAGTGAGCACTCCACAGCTGGTCGTGCACCACGACAAGGAACTGATGGCGCAGGCCGCCGCGGCCCGCCTGATCACGAAGATCGTGGACGCGCAGGCCTCCCGGGGCTCGGCGTCCGTGGTCCTCACCGGCGGCCGCAACGGCAACGGCGTGCTGGCCGCCCTGGCGGCGGCCCCCGCGCGGGACGCGATCGACTGGGGCCGTCTCGACCTGTGGTGGGGCGACGAGCGGTTCCTGCCCGAGGGCGACCCGGACCGCAATGTCACGCAGGCCCGTGAGGCCCTGCTGGACGCGGTGCCGCTCGACCCGAAGCGGGTGCACGCCATGCCCGCCTCGGACGGTCCGTACGGCGCCGATGTCGACGCCGCCGCGGCCGCCTACGCCGAGGAACTAGCCTGCGCCGCGAGCCCCGAGAACCACGGCGCGGTGCCGACCTTCGACGTGCTGATGCTGGGCGTCGGTCCGGACACGCATGTCGCCTCGCTGTTCCCGGAGCTGCCGGCGGTACGGGAGATCGAGCGCTCGGTGGTCGGTGTGCACGGCGCGCCGAAGCCCCCGCCGACCCGGGTCACCCTGACCCTGCCCGCCATCCGGGCCGCCCGTGAGGTGTGGCTCCTGGCGGCCGGTGAGGACAAGGCCGGTGCCGCGGCGATCGCGCTCTCGGGCGCGGGTGAGATCCAGGCCCCGGCGTCCGGCGCACGGGGCCGCCGGCGCACGCTCTGGCTCCTGGACTCGGCGGCGGCCTCCCAACTGCCGCGCTCGCTGTACCCGCCGGCATCGCCCTGAGCGGACCGGGCCCGCTGCACAGCGACAGCGGCCCGACCGCTCCAGTGCCTCCAGCGGGCCGGGATCTCTCCCGGCCCGCTGGAGGAGGGCGCGGAAGACCGGGCGGGCGTCGGTGAGGCCGTCCAGCCGCACACCGCCTCAGCGCCCGTGCGGCCCCGGCCCGTAAGGACTGCCCTGGTTGTAGGGATTGCCCGGGTGGTACGGGCTCCCGGCGGGCGGCCCGTACGGATTTCCCTGCGGCGGCGCGTACGGCGGCGCGTACGGGGGCGTCGGCCCGCCCGGCGGCATCGGCGGGGCGTTCGGGGGCATCGGCGGGGGCGGGGTGAGCCGGGGCAGGGTGGCCGGGTGGGCCGCCAGTCGGATGCCGTACCGGCGGTCCAGGCGCCGCATCTCCAGCAGCGCGATCGCCGTGACCGTCGTCGGGGCGCCCAGGATGAACAGGACGCCCATACCGAGGCCCAGCCCGTGCAGGTCGCCCGTGACAAGGTCGGGAATGGCCATCAGCCAGGCCGTGACCGAGGCGAGCAGGGGCGGCAGAGCGCGGTGCACACCCGCGGTGCCGAAGAAGTTCGCGCCGACGTGCCAGGCGCCGCGGGCCACGAAACCGATCATCCACAGCACCAGCGGGCCGAGGAGCAGGACGAAAAACCCGGCGCCGCCCGCCGCTCGCAGCATCACGACCGTGAGCACGATCGAACCCACGAAGAGCAGCAGCAGCTTCAGCGAGTTGAACAGCGACGGCTTCAGGCCGCTCACCGAGCCGTCGGCCCGCCGCCACACGAAGAGCATCACGGCGACCGTCAGCGGTGTGATGAACAGCAGGACGACCGACGCCGTCAGCATGTTCTCCAGCATCTCCTCGAAGGCGAAACCGCCCTCGACGACGGTGTAGACGCCGATCGCCGCGACCGTCCCGGCGACGAGGCGGATCTTCTTCAGCTGCTCCACCGCCGGGTCGACGGACTGAGGGATCCACGCCGGGTGGAACACCGCGCGCGCCGCGTACTTCGGTTTCCACAGCGGTCCCGCCGTCAGCGCGCCGCCCGTCCAACCGCCTTGCGAACCAGCCACTTCGCCCTCCCCCGAGCCATGGCTTCCATGATCGTCGGGGATTCTACGGGAAGCGGACAGCTATGCGCCGCCCACTTTCCCTACGGACGGCGACCGTCAACGACCGCGCAGCTCCCGGCACTTGGCGACAAGCGCCGGGGTCGAAGGAGTCGATGCTCCAGACGGCGCAAGTTCGCCGTCAACAGCTGTTGATCAGCGCGGGACATGGGCTGTCGTGGCACCCTCGCGCGGCGCGACCTCAGGTACGTCCGGCTTGAGCGCGGGTGTCAACGAGACGACGGACAGGACGAAGAACCCGGCGGCGAGCAGCGCCGGGGTGTTGAGGCCCCAGGCGGTCGCGACGACACCGCCGAGCAGCGCGCCGAGCGGTGCGCCGGCGACGGCCAGGGTGCGGAAGGCCGAGCTGACCCGGCCCAGCATCTCGGCGGGGCTGCGCTGCTGCATGAGGGTCGTGGTGTTGACGTTCCACACCATGCCCATGAGTCCGAAGACGGCCATCGCCGCCACCAGCGCGGTCAGGCTGCGCACCGACCCCATCACGACGAGCGCGCCGATCTGCACGGTCCCGGCGAGGAGTATCGCCCGCACCCGACCGGCGCGGGAGACCAGGGGGCGGTTGAGCGCTCCCCCGGCCAGGGAGCCCACGGTGTAGGCGGTGGTCGCCGCCGCGAACCCGGCGTGGCCCGCGCCGACCCAGTCGGTCGCCAGCAGCACCATGGTGGCGATGAGGGCGCCCACTCCGACGTTGCACAGCGCCGTGGCCGCGCACAGACCGCGCAGGGCCCGGTCCCCGCGCAGGGTGCGCAGCCCCTCCGCGATCTCCCGGCGCAGGGTGCTGCCGGCCGGTCTCGGCTTCCGGGCGGGGCCGGCGGTGCGCAGGGAGGCCACCAGGGCCGCGGCCACCAGGAAGGTGGCGGCGTCGGCGACGAAGGGCACGGGTGCGCCGACCACCAGCAGCAGGGGCACGATCGGGGCGCCCAGCAGCCCGCCGGCGATTCTCTGCCCGGTCATCAGGCGGGCGTTGGCGCTGCCGAGGGCCTCGCCGTCCACCAGTGCGGGCAGCAGGGCGGTGGACGCGTTGTCGAACAACGTCTGAAGGGTGGTCAGGGCGAAGGCCAGCGCGATCAGCAGACCGATGGAGGCCTGCCCGAGCGCGACGGCCACCGCGAATCCGGCGACCAGCAGGCCTCGTACGGCGTCGACCATCCACATCGCGCGCCGCTGGTCCACGCGGTCGGCGACGGCGCCGCCGAGCAGCCCGAAGACGACCCAGGGCAGATAGCCGCAGGCGGTGACCACCGCTATCGCCAGGGGCTCGTCGGTCAGGGTGGCGGCCAGCAGGGGCAACGCCGCCGTCCGCAGCGCGTCACCGAAACTGGAGAGCACGGCGGCGCTCCACAACCGCCCAAATCCCCCACGCCACGCGGGCACCTGTACACCCGCAGCCTGAACCGTCGCCACAGCTCCCCCTCACGATTCGTCCGCACCGAAGCGATGCACAAACCGTAGAGGTCGCCACTGACACTCGGTCCGGGCTGTGGACAACCGGGACCACGGCGACGGATCGGGGGCGAGAACAGCTCCGGCCAGGCACCTCTCGGTGCCTGGCCGGCTGTCAATTCCTAGATCTCGCCCCGCAGTTTGGCGAGCGCCTCGGCGAGGATCGCCTCGCCGTCCGCGTCGCTGCGCCGCTCCCGTACGTACGCCAGGTGCGTCTTGTACGGCTCGGTGCGCGGCGGGTCCGGCGGGTTGTCCCGGTCCTGTCCGGCGGGGAAGCCGCAGCGCGGGCAGTCCCAGGTGTCGGGGACCTGCGCGTCGCTGGCGAAGCTGGGCTGCGTCTCGTGCCCGTTGGAGCACCAGAAGGAGATGCGCAGCCGGGGCGCGGACTCGCCACGCTCGGCCTCGCCCATCGGCCCCGCCCCGACCCGGCTTCCTCGGATCGCGTTGCCACTTGCCACGGTCGTAACTCCCTGCGTGATGGTGCCGCGAAGCGAGTCGGCGTTTCGCCTCGTTGCGAGCGCCTCAGTCTACGTAAGGCCCAACGCACGTCCAGTGGTTGGAGTTACAACCCTCACACCTAGACGCAAGCCCCATGATAGGCCGCGCTCAGGGGCGCGTACCGAACATGGGGCCTTACGTACGGAAAGTGCGTGCCGGTCAGTTGTTCGTCTTCATGAGAAGGCCGAGCACGATGATGCACGCGAACCACAGCAGACCGACCACGATGGTGATCCGGTCGAGGTTGCGCTCCGCGACGGACGAGCCGCCGACGGAGGACTGCATGCCGCCGCCGAACATGTCGGAGAGGCCGCCGCCCTTGCCCTTGTGCATGAGCACCAGCAGCATCATCAGCCCGCTGAAGACGATCAGGGCGATCGAGAACCCCATAACCACGGCTGGACCAACTTCCTCGGATCTGGATGGACGACAGGGGCACAGCCACCGGGCTGTGCCCCCGCAAGGGTACGACGGATCGCCGCTACCGCATACTTACTGGTCGCGGAAGCGCACGATCTTGACGAACTCGTCGGCATCGAGCGAGGCACCGCCCACGAGCGCACCGTCGATGTCGGCCTGCGCCATGATCTCGGCGACGTTGCCCGACTTCACGGAGCCCCCGTACTGGATGCGGACCAGGTCGGCCAGCTCCTGGGTGTACAGCTCGGCGATCTTGCCGCGGATGGCGGCGCAGACCTCCTGGGCGTCCTCGGCGCCGCAGACCTTGCCGGTGCCGATGGCCCACACGGGCTCGTAGGCGATCACGACGGACTCGGCCTGCTCGGCGGGGAGGTCCTTCAGACCGCCCTCGACCTGGGCGAGGGTGTGGGAGACGTGGTTGCCCGCCTCACGGACGTCCAGCTCCTCGCCGACGCACAGGATCGGGGTCAGGCCGTGCTTGTAGGCGGCCTTGACCTTGGCGTTGACGATCTCGTCGGTCTCCGCGTGGTACTGGCGGCGCTCGGAGTGGCCGACGGCCACGTACGTGCACTTCAGCTTGGCCAGCATCGAGCCGGAGATCTCACCGGTGTAGGCACCGGAGTCCTGCGCCGAGATGTCCTGGGCGCCGTACTTGATCTTGAGCTTGTCGCCGTCGACCAGGGTCTGCACGGAGCGCAGGTCGGTGAAGGGCGGCAGGACGGCGACCTCGACGGCCTCGTAGTCCTTGTCCGCGAGGGCGAAGGCGAGCTTCTGGACGTGCGCGATGGCCTCGAGGTGGTTGAGGTTCATCTTCCAGTTGCCCGCCATCAGCGGCGTGCGCGTGCTCATAAAGGGTCAGTCCTCCAGTGCGGCGAGGCCGGGGAGCGTCTTGCCCTCGAGGTATTCGAGGGAGGCGCCGCCGCCGGTCGAGATGTGGCCGAATGCGTTCTCGTCGAAGCCCAGGATGCGGACGGCCGCGGCGGAGTCGCCACCGCCGACGACCGTGAAGCCCGGGGAGTCGAGGAGGGCCTGGGCGACCGCCTTGGTGCCCTCGGCGAAGTCGGGGTGCTCGAAGACGCCCATGGGGCCGTTCCAGAAGACGGTGGCGGCGTCGGCGATCTTCGAGGCGTACAGCTTTCCGGAGCCCGGGCCGATGTCCAGGCCCATCTGGTCGGCCGGGATGGCGTCCGCGGCGACGGTGGTGGCGTCCGCCGGGGCCTTGGTCTTGAGGTCCGGGAACGCGGGGGCGACCACCGCGTCGACGGGGAGCACCAGCTCGACGCCGGTCTTCTCGGCGCGCTCGATGTACTCGAGGACCGCCGGGATCTGGTCCTCCTGGACGAGCGACTTGCCGATCTCGTGGCCCTTGGCCTTGAGGAAGGTGTACGCCATGCCGCCGCCGATGAGGATGCGGTCGGCCTTGCCGAGGAGCTGGTCGATGACGGCGAGCTTGTCGGAGACCTTGGCGCCGCCGAGGGCGACGACATAGGGCCGCTGGACCTCGTCCGTCAGCTTCTTCAGGACGGCGACCTCGTTCGCGATGAGGTAGCCCGCGGCGTGCGGCAGCCGGGCGGGGAGGTCGTACACGGAGGCGTGCTTGCGGTGCACCGCGCCGAAGCCGTCACCGACGTAGACGTCGGCGAGGGCGGCCAGCTGGTCGGCGAAGGCGCCGCGCTCGGCGTCGTCCTTGGACGTCTCGCCGGCGTTGAAGCGGAGGTTCTCGATGACCGCCACCCGGCCGTCGGTGAGGCCGGCGACGGTGGCCGTGGCGGACTCGCCGACCGTGTCGGTCGCGAAGGCCACGTCGGCGCCGAGCAGCTCACCCAGGCGGGAGGCCGCGGGCGCGAGGGAGAAGGCCGGGTCCGGGGTGCCCTTGGGGCGGCCCAGGTGGGAGGCGACGACCACGCGGGCGCCCGCCTCCGCCAGCGCCTTCACGGTGGGCACCACGGCGCGGATACGGCCGTCGTCGGTGATGGTCGTGCCGTCCAGCGGCACGTTGAGGTCGGCGCGGACGAAGACCCGCTTGCCGCCTACTCCTTCGGCGAGGAGTTCGTCGATCGTCTTCATGGAAGGGACTCCCGAGGAGGGTGTGGTACTCGGATCGCTCGTGATCCTAAGAGGGCCGTTCTGTACGCGAGTCAGGGCCCGGGCTGCGCGTCCCTGCGCCGCCCGGGCCCTGACTCACATCAAGCTGCCTGCTCTGTCGGTCAGAGCTGGTTGCCGACGAAGACCGTGAGGTCGACGAGGCGGTTGGAGTAGCCCCACTCGTTGTCGTACCAGCCGAGGATCTTCACCGACTTGCCCTCCTGGACCATGGTCAGGGAGGAGTCGAAGGTGCAGGAGGCCGGGTCGCTCACGATGTCCGAGGAGACGATCGGGTCCTCGGTGTAGACGAGGATGCCCTTGAGGTCGCCGTCGTCGGCGGCCTTCTTGAACGCCGCGTTGACCTCGTCCTTGGTGACCTCGCGCTGGAGCTCCACGACCAGGTCGGTGGCCGAGCCGGTCGGGACCGGGACGCGCATCGCGATGCCGTCGAGCTTGCCCTTGAGCTGCGGGAGGACCAGGGCGGTGGCCTTGGCGGCGCCCGTCGTGGTCGGGATGATGTTCTCGGCGGCGGCGCGGGCGCGACGCAGGTCCGAGTGCGGGAAGTCCAGGATGCGCTGGTCGTTGGTGTACGCGTGGACCGTCGTCATCAGACCCTTGACGATGCCGAAGTTCTCGTCGAGGACCTTGGCCATCGGCGCCACACAGTTGGTGGTGCAGGACGCGTTGGAGATGACGTGGTGGTTGGCCGCGTCGTACTTGTCCTGGTTGACGCCCATCACGATGGTGATGTCCTCGTCCTTGGCCGGAGCCGAGATGAGGACCTTCTTGGCGCCGCCCGCGATGTGCTTCTCGGCGTCGGCCTTCTTGGTGAAGATGCCGGTCGACTCGATGACGATGTCGACGCCCAGCTGACCCCACGGGATGTCGGCGGGGTTGCGCTCGGAGAGCACCTTGATGGTGTGTCCGTCGACCGTGATGGTGTCGGCGGTGTGGGTGACCTCGGCCTTGAGGCGGCCCAGGATGGTGTCGTACTTCAGCAGGTGAGCGGTGGTGGCAGTGTCACCCAGGTCGTTGACAGCCACGATCTCGATGTCAGCGCCCTGCTCCAGCAGCGCGCGGAAGTAGTTGCGACCGATACGACCGAAGCCGTTGATGCCTACGCGGATCGTCACGAACCGATCTCCTCGTTGGTAGCCGGCCATGCGGTGCCGGCGAGCTCTGTTTGGGATGTCCCCGACCGCCTACGACCCTACCTCTCCGATGCCTCCGGAGTGACATCGAGATGCCGCATACATGGGCAGGCGGTCCGTACCCGCCAGTAGGGGTACGGACCGCCCGGGCCGGAAGACCCGTTCACTCGAAACGGTTACGGAGGGTCAGCCGTCGTCGACCGCCGTGTTCACCCTCCGACCGCGGTGAGCGCCTTGCGGATCAGGGCCGCACGGTCGGCCGCCGCGGTGACGTGCTCCAGGCCGAAGCCCAGCAGCACGGTGTCGTCCGTGGTGGTGGCGCCGTACGTCTTGAACAGCTCCCCGGTGCGCGCCCAGTCCTTCACGACCGGCGGGCTGCCCGCGGGCGGCCCCGGAACGCTCCAGGCGCCCAGCGACGTCTCGAAGCCCTCGGTCTCCGTGGCCTGGCCGCCGATGACCACGGACGCGTTGTCGGCGAGGACACCGCGACCGCCGGAACCGGGGTCGGTGATGTAGCTGAGGGAGACCTCGACCGTCTTCCCGGCGTACGCGGAGAGGTCGAAGGACACCTCCTGCCAGCCGGCCGACGCGCCGGTGAAGCTGTTCCACCGCCCGCTGGTGCCGGTGGGCGTGCAGGCGTCCGCACCGAGCGTCAGATACCGCTTGAGCGCGGGGTGGGCCGCGATGAAGTACCCGGCCTCGCACTCCGCCGGTACGGCGCTGCTGGTCCTGCCGTCCTTGTCCGGGAGCGTGGTCCAGTCGTCGTTGCCGGCCGTGTGCGCCTCCAGCACGGCGTGGTCGTAACCCTCCTCGGTGCTCCACAGCAGGCGGGTGCGGAGCGTGGGCGCCTGTGCGGCGGTCACCTGGGTGAGGTCGATGGTGCGGGTGAGCCGGTTCCAGGCGTAGTCGGTGTGCGTGACGGCCGCCATGGAGGCGCCTTCGTAGGGCCCGTACGGGTTGACCGTGCCGGGGTAGGTGCCCGCGCCCGCACTGGCGAACTGCGGGAACGTGGCGACCGGCAGGTTGTCCGAGGTGACGCTGAAGGACCCGGCGGTGTCCAGCGGGTTGCCCGGGGCGGCCCCGAGCGGACCGCCGGCCCCGGCGAGTGCGCCGGCGCCCTGGAAGGCCGTCACGCCCGGCAGGGACGTACGGGAGTACGCGCCCAGGTAGTACTGGCTGAAGTCGTTCGACAGGGTGCCGCCGCCGAGGTCGACGGTGCCGCCCGCCCGCTCGCCCGCCTCGATCAGCTTGCCGCCCTCGTTGAGGAAGGCGCGCAGCTGGAGCTGGGTGGCGTTGCCGGGGACGCTCGCGCCCGTGTAGTGCACGACCGTCCTGAAGTGGTCCAGGACACCGAGCGCGTCCGGCGCGCCCTGGGCCGCCACGTCCCAGACGACCGCCTTGCGGCCGTTGGCCTTCAGCGCCTCGACGTAGGTCTGCGCCTGGGCCGCGGTCGCGCCCTCCTCGGCGACCACGAGCGTGTCCGCGCGCGGGCGTTCGGCGACCGTGTACGTGAAGTGCTCGCTGGAGGTGCGCTTCCCGCTCCTGGTCCGGCCGGTGAACCACACCTCGACCTTGTCGCCCGGATCGCCGTCGGCGACCTTCGCGCGGTACTCGTCGAAGTAGAGGTTGTCGTCACCGCCGTAGGTCTCGCCGCCCTTCCAGGCCCTGAGCGCCATGTCCTCGACCTTGCCGCCGTTGACGCGGTACCTGAGCTCCTTGTCGCGCACGGACCTGCGTACGACGACGGCGACCTCCTGGTCCGCGCCGCGGGAGTACGACGTGGTGAACGGCTTCGGGGTGAAGTCGGCGGCCGTCAGTCCGAGCGAGGACTTCGGCCGGTCGGGAGTGACGGCCGACTCGGCGACCGAGAGCGCGAACGGGACGTTCTTCTCGAACTCCTGCTGGATCAGCTTCTCGTCGTCCGGGAAGTGGAAGACCGACTGGCAGTCGGACGCGTTCCACCGGTCGTTCGGGTCGAGGTCCGACGCGGTCTGGCAGGTCGACATCTCGGGGGTGTACATCGCCAGCCCGTTGACGTTCGACGCGTGGCCGTCCGCCTCGCCGTTGGTGGTGTACAGCTCCGAGGAGACCTGCGGCCGGTAGCCGGGGACGGCGGGGTTGTCGGGGGTGCCGGCGAGCGCCTTGTAGAGCACGTCGTCGGGGCTGTCGGTGGCCACCTGCCAGCCGACGCCGTAGAGGATGAGCTCGGCGGCGGAGTGGTAGTTGATGCCGTACGTGAACCCGATCCGCTTCTGGAAGGCGTCGATGGCCTTCGTCTCGGGCTCGGAGCCGGGGCCGGGACCGCGGTAGGTATCGCTGGTGGGGGTGGGTGACGAACCCTCGTTGTCGTAGCCCCACTTGTAGGAGAAGTTGCGGTTGAGGTCGACGCCGTCACCGACCGCGATGGTGCCGTCGGTGTTGTTGTCCCGCAGGTTCTTGCGCCACAGGCGGGTGTCGTCGCTCCGGAAGGTGTAGTCGTAGCCGTCGGGGTTCGCGGAGACGACGAACCACAGCTCGGTGGTGTCGACGATCTTCTTGATGCGTTTGTCGGTCTTGTAGTGGTCGATGTAGTGGTGGAGCAGCCGCCGGGTCATCTCCGGGGTGATCCACTCACGGGCGTGCTGGTTGGACATGTACAGCACGGAGGGCTTGGCGCCGTCCTTGGTCCTCTTCGCGTTCTTGGTGAGCTTGAGCGCGAGGATGTCCTGGCCGTTGACGGTCTTGCCGATGGAGACGACCTTGGTGAGACCGGGGTTCTCCTGTCCGGTGCGGAGGATCTCCTCCTTGAGGTTCCCGGCGCCGCTGTACGGGCGGTACACGCCCTCGGCGGCGGCCTCGACCCGCTTCTCGGCCTGGGCCGTCAGGGTGTGCTCGGTGAGCTCGACGCCCTGTTTCTCCAGCTTGTCGGCCTGCTGGTCGGTGAGGTAGACCTCGACCGTCGCGGTGCCCCTGGCGGGTACCTGCTCGGTCAGTTCATGGCCGTCCTGACCGGCCGCCAGCAGCAGGGGTACCTGCTTGTTGGTGACCTCGGCCCGGAAGACCTTGATCTCGTTCGGATCGGGAGAGCCGGCGCTCTCGGCGGCCTGGGCGATGGGTGCGATGCCCGCGCCGCCGAGAAGGAGCGCGCCCACAGCGAGGATCGGTCTCGCTCTTCGTCTCATGTGCCCCCCTTGCGTTGGTCCGCCACAGCAGCGAACAGATGCCAGGCTCATGACAGTTCATGATCCAGTCAAGGGGTCCTCACACACACGCGAAAGCCGGTGCCGTCACTCCAAGGGAGCAGCGACACCGGCTTTCTGAGAGCGGATCAGCCCACGAGGTTGTCGGCCATCTCCTCGGTGAGGCTCGATTCCGTGCCCGGGATGCCGAGGTCCTGGGCCCGCTTGTCGGCCATGGCCAGCAGTCGGCGGATACGGCCCGCGACGGCGTCCTTGGTCAGCGGCGGGTCGGCGAGCGCGCCCAGCTCCTCCAGGGAGGCCTGCTTGTGGTCCATGCGCAGGCGCCCCGCGGCCGCGAGGTGCTCGGGGACCTCCTCGCCGAGGATCTCCAGCGCGCGCTGGACCCGGGCTCCGGCGGCGACGGCCGCGCGGGCCGAGCGGCGCAGGTTGGCGTCGTCGAAGTTGGCGAGACGGTTCGCCGTCGCGCGCACCTCGCGGCGCATCCGGCGCTCCTCCCAGGCCAGCACCGACTCATGGGCGCCGAGCCGGGTGAGCAGCGCGCCGATCGCGTCGCCGTCCCGGACGACCACCCGGTCCACGCCGCGCACCTCGCGGGCCTTCGCGGCGATGGAGAGCCGGCGGGCCGCGCCGACCAGGGCGAGCGCGGCCTCCGGACCCGGGCAGGTCACCTCCAGGGAGGAGGAGCGCCCCGGCTCGGTCAGCGAGCCGTGCGCCAGGAAGGCCCCGCGCCAGGCGGCCTCGGCGTCGCAGGTGGCGCCGGAGACGACCTGCGGGGGCAGACCGCGGATCGGCCGGCCACGCCCGTCGACCAGGCCGGTCTGGCGGGCCAGCTGGTCACCGCCGGCGACCACGCGCACCACGTACCGCGAGCCGCGGCGCAGTCCGCCCGGTGCCATCACGATCAGCTCCGAGCTGTGCCCGAAGATCTCCAGAATGTCCCGCTTGAGCCGACGAGCCGCCATCGCGGTGTCCAGCTCCGCCTCGATCACGATGCGCCCGCTCACCAGGTGGAGGCCGCCGGCGAACCGCAGAATGGCGGAGACCTCCGCCTTTCTGCAGCAGGTACGGGTGACGGGGAGCCGGGAGATCTCATCCTTCACCGCTGCCGTCATCGCCATGGGCCGATCCTTCCATGCATCCGAAAAATACGGTCGTACGCGGCGGCCAACAGCTCCGGGTCGTGCCTCGGGGTTCCGTCGGGCCGGGCCACCGGGGCCAGCTCGACCGCGGCGCCGAGCCGCTTGGCGGCATCGGTCAGCGAGTCACGGTCGGGCACGGCGGCCTGGTCGGCCAGCACCACGTCCAGGGCGAGTTTAGGGGCGTGTCGTCCCAAAACCTCCAAATGACGCTGCGGGGAGAAGCCATCGGTTTCTCCGGGTTGCGGCGCGAGGTTCAGCGAGAGTACCCGGCGCGCCTTCGTCTGGGTGAGCGCGTCCAGCAGCTCGGGGACCAGCAGGTGCGGGATGACCGAGGAGAACCAGGAGCCGGGGCCGAGCACCACCCAGTCCGCGTCCAGGACGGCGGCCACCGCCTCGGGGACGGCGGGCGGGTCGTGCGGTACGACGTGCACGGACTGCACCTCGCCGGGGGTGAGGGCGACGGTGGCCTGCCCCCGGACGGTGTCCACGTCCTCGGGCCGCTCCGGGTCGTGCCCCTTGACCAGGGCCTGGAGTTCCAGGGGCACGGCCGACATGGGCAGCACGCGCCCGTGCGCGCCGAGCAGTCTGCCGACCAGGTCGAGGGCCTGGACGTGGTCGCCGAGCTGCTCCCACAGGGCGACGATCAGCAGGTTGCCGACCGCGTGATCGTGCAGGTCGCCCTGGGAGTGGAAGCGGTGCTGGATGACCCGGGACCAGGTCTGGCCCCAGTCGTCGTCGCCGCACAGCGCCGCCAGGGCTTTGCGCAGGTCGCCGGGGGGCAGCACACCCAGCTCGTCGCGCAGGCGCCCGCTGGAGCCGCCGTCGTCGGCCACGGTCACGACGGCGGTGAGGTCGCCGGTGATCCGGCGCAGTGCGGCGAGCGAGGCGGACAGGCCCATGCCGCCGCCGAGGGCGACGACCTTGGGCTGGGCACCGCGGCGGCGCGGCCTGGCGCCGCGGGCCTCCACGGGCCGGGTCGCGCGTCCCTCGGGCACGACCCGGCGCAGCCTGCTCAGCCGCGGAGAACGTCCGGTCATTCCCGTCCCATGTCCCGGTGTACGACCACCGTCTCCACGCCCTGGGAGGCGAGTCGGGCGGCGAGCTTCTCGGAGGTGGCGACGGAGCGGTGCTTGCCGCCCGTGCAGCCGACCGCGATCGTCACGTACCGCTTGCCCTCGCGGCGGTAGCCCGCGGCGATCAGCTGGAGCAGCTCGGAGTAGCGGTCGATGAACTCCTTCGCGCCGGGCTGGTTGAAGACGTACGCCGACACCTCCTCGTTGAGGCCGGTGAAGGGGCGCAGCTCCGGGACCCAGTGCGGGTTGGGCAGGAAGCGCATGTCCACGACCAGGTCGGCGTCCACGGGGAGGCCGTACTTGAAGCCGAAGGACATGACGGTCGCCCTGAGCTCGGGCTCCTCCTCGCCGGCGAACTGGGCGTCCATCTTGGCGCGCAGTTCGTGGACGTTGAGGCTGGAGGTGTCGATGACCAGGTCGGCGTCGCCGCGCAGCTCGCGCAGCAGCTCGCGTTCGGCGTCGATGCCGTCGACGATGCGGCCGTCGCCCTGGAGGGGGTGCGGGCGGCGCACCGACTCGAAGCGGCGGACCAGGGCCTCGTCGGAGGACTCCAGGAAGACGATCCGCCGGGTGACGTGCTTGGCCTCGAGGTCGGCGAGGGACTCGCGCAGATTGTCGAAGAAGCGGCGGCCCCGGACGTCGACGACGACCGCGATCCGGGCGACATTGCCCTGGGAGCGGGCGCCGAGCTCCACCATGGTGGGGATCAGCGCGGGCGGCAGGTTGTCGACGACGAACCAGCCGAGGTCCTCCAGACACTTGGCGGCGGTCGACCGGCCGGCCCCGGACATCCCGGAGATGATTACCAGTTCGGGGATGGCCACGTCGGGGATCCCGGCGTTGTCGGTGGTCGCGCCCGTGCTCACCTGTGCTCCGTCTCCGGTGTGGCTCTGTTGTCCGTCGTGCTCGTTCACATTCATGTCTCCTGCCCCCGTCGTTCGTCCGGGGTGCCCGCCGTCACGGGCTCCCCTGTGGAACCCATGGTGCCGGGTTCCTCTTCCATGATCTCTCCAGTAGCTGTGTTCACCGCGGGTGCGGCCGGTGCCGCCTGGGCGAGGGCCACGGCGATGGTCTCAGCCGTTTTGCGGCCTATGCCGGGTACCTCGCAGATCTGGTCGATGGTGGCAGAGCGAAGTTTCTTCAACGAGCCGAAATGTTTCAGAAGCGCCTGCTTGCGCGTCTCCCCGAGCCCCGGGACGTCGTCGAGGGGGCTGGCCCGGAACCGCTTGCCCCGCTTGGTGCGCTGGTAGCTGATCGCGAAGCGGTGAGCCTCGTCACGGACCCGCTGGAGGAGATAGAGGCCCTCGCTGGTGCGGGGCAGGACGACCGGGTCGTCCTCCCCCGGCAGCCACACCTCCTCCAGGCGCTTGGCGAGACCGCAGACGGCGATGTCGTCGATGCCGAGCTCGTCCAGGGCCCTCTTGGCGGCCGCGACCTGCGGCTGCCCCCCGTCGACGACGACGAGCTGGGGCGGGTAGGCGAACTTCTTGGGGCGGCCGTTGTCCTCGGTCAGGGTGTTGCCGGCGGCGTCCAGGGTGTCGCCGAGGGAGCCGCCTTGCGCGGAGCCGTCCGGGAAGCCGGCCGGGGGGTCGACCCGGGAGTCGACCTGGGAGGAGCCGTCGTCCACCCACTCGCCGGTCTTCTCCTTCTCGGCGATGTACCGCCGGAAGCGGCGGGTGATCACCTCGTGCATGGAGCGGACGTCGTCCTGGCCCTCGAAGCCCTTGATCTGGAAGCGGCGGTACTCGCTCTTGCGCTGCAGACCGTCCTCGAAGACGACCATGGAGGCCACGACGTCGTCGCCCTGAAGGTGCGAGATGTCGTAGCACTCGATCCGCAGCGGGGCGCTGTCGAGGTCGAGGGCCTCGGCGATCTCCTCCAGGGCACGCGAGCGCGTGGTCAGGTCGGAGGCGCGCTTGGTCTTGTGCAGTCCGAGAGCCTGAAGGGCGTTGCGCTGCACGGTCTCCATGAGGGCCTTCTTGTCGCCCCGCTGCGGGATGCGCAGGGAGACGTTGGACCCGCGGCGTCCGGTGAGCCACTCCTGGACCGGCTCGACGGGATCGGGCAGCGCGGGGACGAGGACCTCCTTGGGGACGGAGTCGCCGGTCTCCTCGCCGTAGAGCTGCTGGAGGGCGTGCTCGACGAGGGCGCCGGTGGTGATCTCCTCGACCTTGTCGGTGACCCAGCCACGCTGACCGCGCACGCGTCCGCCGCGGACGTGGAAGATCTGCACGGCCGCTTCGAGCTCGTCCTCGGCGATCGCGATGAGGTCGGCGTCGGTCGCGTCGGCGAGCACGACCGCGTTCTTCTCCATGGCCTTCTTCAGGGCCTCGATGTCGTCGCGCAGGCGGGCGGCCCGCTCGTACTCCATCTCCTCGGCCGCCTCCATCATCTGCTTCTCCAGGCGGCGCAGGTACGTCCCGGTCCGGCCGGCCATGAAGTCGCTGAACTCCTCGGCGAGTTCCCGGTGCTCCTCGGCCGAGACCCGGTCGACGCAGGGCGCCGAGCACTTGCCGATGTAGCCGAGCAGGCAGGGGCGGCCGGTGCGGGCGGCGTTCTTGAAGACGCCGGCCGAGCAGGTGCGGACGGGGAAGACGCGCAGCAGGAGGTCGACGGTGTCGCGGATCGCCCACGCGTGCGCGTACGGCCCGAAGTACCTGACACCCTTCTTCTTGTGACCGCGCATCACCTGCACGCGCGGGAACTCCTCGTTCATCGTCACCGCGAGGTACGGGTAGCTCTTGTCGTCGCGGTACTTGACGTTGAACCGGGGGTCGTACTCCTTGATCCAGGAGTACTCCAGCTGCAGGGCCTCGACCTCCGTGGACACCACCGTCCACTCCACGGACGCGGCGGTGGTCACCATCGTGCGCGTGCGCGGGTGCAGGCCCGCCAGGTCCTGGAAGTAGTTCGCCAGGCGTTGGCGCAGGCTCTTCGCCTTTCCGACGTAGATCACCCGGCGGTGCTCGTCACGGAACCTGTACACCCCCGGAGAGTCCGGGATCTGTCCCGGCTTGGGGCGGTAGCTGGAGGGGTCGGCCATGTCTCACACCCTACTGGCGGGCGCTGACACTCCGGCGAGGCTGTGGACGACGCCGGGCACCGGGTCCGGCCGAGGAGGGCCCACGTCAGGGAGCGTCCGAGGCCGCGGCCGGCCGGGGTCCGTCACGCGGCCCGCCTTCCCGTACCCCGGCGGACCTCCAGGAGCGTGAGCACGGCGACGACCTCGCGTTCACGGCAGCTGTCGGGGGACGGCGGGGCGGGTGGGCGCTGCGGTAGCGGGGCGGCGGGGCGCCGCGCTGCGGCAGGGGGTCGGAGCGCTGCGCTGCGGCAGCTGGTCGGCGGCGCTGCTGTAGCGCGTCCCGAGGGCGTCGAGCCGGCCCCTCCCGGCACATCCCGGCCAGGAGTGCGCGGCTGTTGGGCATGAGGTGTTGTCGGGACTTGGTCAACACGCTTCAATGCGGGGGAACTCGGGGCCGTGAAGAACGGCTTACGGATGTGAAGACGCCCCCACACAGCCAGGGCGGCCCCGGTGCGAATCCGCGCGAACGGTCTGACCAGCCGTCGTGAACACACAGAAAGGCCCCTGCATGCCGCACGCCACACAGCACGGGGACGTCTCCGCCGTCGCGGACACCGAACTGGACACGGCCCTGCGAGGCGGCCCCTTCCACGTCGCCCTGCGGGCCGCGATCGCCGCCCGGGGACTGCCGCTCCAGCGCGTGCAGCACCATCTGTCGCGCTACGGGGTCAAGGTCGGCGTCACGAGCCTGAGCTACTGGCAGCAGGGGGCGCGGCGCCCGCAGCGCCCGGAGTCGCTGCGCGCGGTGCGGGCGCTCGAGGAGATACTCCAGCTGCCGGAGGAGTCGCTGATACGGCTGCTGGCCGAAGCCGACGCCCACTCCTCCGGCCAACGCCCCGCCGTCCGCTCCTACCGGTCCCTCATCGAGGCCTCCGGCGCCCTGGAGCGGCTGCTGGCCGAGCTCGACTCCCCGCCTGACGGCGGGCTGCACACCCTCGGCCACCACGAGCGGGTACGGATCGGCGCCCGCCGGGAACTCCTCGGACGCGAGTCCCACCACATCGTGCGCGCCTACAAGGACGGCGTCGACCGTTTCGTGGCCGTCCACCACGGCGACCCGGGGTGCGCGCCGGAGCGGATGCAGGTGCACGCCCTGGAGAACTGCCGCACGGGCCGGGTCCGCCTCCACCACGGCACCGGTGTCCTCGTGGCCGAGTTGCTCTTCGACACCTGGTTGCGGGCCGGCGACACCTACCTGTTCCGCTACGGCGTCGAGGACGGCACCGCCGGCGTCTCCCGCGAGTACGTCCGAGGCTTCGGGCCCTCCGGCGGGCAGTACGCGCTCCAGGTGCGCTTCGACGAGAACGCCCTGCCCGCACGCTGTCACCGGTTCACCCAGCACTCCGCGGCGGCCCCCCGCAGCGGTCGCCAGGACCTGGCCCTCACCGGGACCCACCGCTCGGTGCACATCGTCGAGCCGCGCGTCCGGACAGGGATCGTGGGGATCGGCTGGGACTGGGAGTAAGGGGGCGTGCGGGGCCGGGGATGAGGCGGGGACAGGCTCAGAACAGTCAGGCAAGGGGGCGGGGCGCGCCGAGGGAGTGAGGCGGGGGTCGGCGGCGTGCCAAGTGCGCGGGCAGGGGCGGCAGGCGCCCAGGGAACAGGGGAGGCCCCGTGTGACATGGGGCTCGACCCGCATCGAGAGGCCAGGCGGGGGTCACCCGCCCCGAGAGGCCGGACGGGGGTCACCTGCGATCAGCACGGCGGGCCGGAGCCTGGGCCTACTCCAGGCCGCGTAAACGCTTGCGCAAGCGTTTACGTCCGGTGCCGGATGAGGTACGTTCCGGGCCTGGAAGAGATCCGGAGGGGGCTTCATGCCGACCATGGCCGACGTGGCCCGCCGCGCGGGCGTGTCCGTGGCGACCGTGTCGCACGTCCTCAACGACACCCGGCCGGTGCTGCCCCGGACCCGCCAGGCCGTGCTGGACGCCATCGATGAGCTCGGCTACACCCCCAACACCCTCGCCCGCTCACTGGTGACCTCCCGAACCCGCTCGATCGGGCTCGCGGTGTCGGCGATCAGCAATCCGTACTTCACGGAGATCCTCCAGGGCGTCGAGGCCGAGGCCCTGGCACACGGCTACAGCCTGCTCATCGCCGACCCGCACGACGACCCGGCCCATGAGCGCAAGGTCGCCCAACTGCTGCACGAGCGACGGGTGGACGGCATGATCGTCGCACCCTCCGCGGATCCCGCCGAGCTGCTTTCGTATCTCGGCCGCCATCGCGTACCCACCGTGCTCCTCGACCGGGTCGTCGACGCCGAGCCCCGCTTCGACCAGGTCTGCGCCGAGAACACCGCGCCCACCAGCGAGCTGGTCGCCCATCTCGCCGGGCTCGGCCACCGGCGGATCGGGCTGGTGGCGGGACTGGCCGGGCTCAGCACCAGCAGCGAGCGGATCGCCGGCTACCGTGCCGCGCTCGCGGCCACCGGGCTGCCCTACGACGAGGGGCTCGTGGTCCACGGCGACTCCGCGTCGGCCGGCGCCGAGCGCGCCACCGCCGCCCTGCTGTCCCGCGCCGATCCGCCGACGGCGCTCGTCACCGCCAACAACGCGATGACCATCGGCGCGCTGCGCGCCCTGCGCGACCACGGGGTCTCCGTGCCCGGCGACATCGCGCTGTGCTGCTTCGACGACTTCGCCTGGGCCGACCTCTTCTCCCCGCGGCTCACCGCGATCGCCCAGCCCAGCAGGGAGATCGGGGCCCAGGCGGTGCGAGTGCTCCTGGAACGCCTGGCCGATCCGGACCGGCCCGCCCGGACGGTGCGGCTGCCCTGTGCGTTCGTGCATCGGACGTCGTGCGGATGTCCGGAGGGGGCCGGGGCGTCCGAACGGCGGCCGTCCGAAGGGGGCGGAGTGCCCGAGGGGACTTCGGTATCCGAAGGGGCCAGGGCGCCCGAAAGAGCCGGGGTGCCCGAAGGAGCCGGGCTGTCCGAGGTCCAGTCGCGCGGGGACGCCGTGGGCTCCGAACTCCGACCGCCCGAGGGGGAGTTGTCGCCGCCCTCATCCATGGCCGCGCCGCCGCGCGGTCCCGCAAGTGCGAGAAAGGAATCCGCTCGTGATCGTCGTCGCCGGTGAGGCCCTCATCGACCTGGTACCGCAGGGCACGGGAGCCCTGGCGGGGCTGACGCCGGCGCTCGGCGGTGGCCCGTACAACACGGCCGTCGCTCTCGGTCGGCTCGGCTCCGCCACCGCCTTCTGCTCCCGTACCTCCTCCGACGCGTTCGGCGAGGCGCTGCTCGACGGGCTGCGGCAGGCCTCGGTGGACGTGTCGGGAGTGCAGCGCGGTCCGGAGCCGACCACCCTGGCGGTCGCCACGATCGACGCGAGCGGGTCGGCCGCCTACTCCTTCTATGTCGAGGGCACCGCCGATCGCCTGTTCACGGCCCCCTCGGAGCTTCCCGCCGGCACGCGCGCGGTGTCCTTCGGTACCTGCTCGCTCGTCCTGGAGCCGGGGGCCGGCGCCTACGAGAAGCTGCTGCGGACCGCGGCCGAGCAGGGCGTGTTCACCGCGCTCGACCCGAACATCCGGGCCGGGCTCATCCCCGATCCGGACGCCTACCGGGCCCGGTTCAAGAGCTGGCTGCCCTCGGTGTCACTGCTCAAGCTCTCCGAGGAGGACGCGCTGTGGCTGGGGGGCACACCGCGCGAGTGGCTCGAGGAGGGGCCCTCGGCCGTCGTGATCACACGGGGCGGTGACGGTCTGACGGCGTACACGCGGGACGGCTCGGTGCACTCCGTGCCGGGCGAGAAGGTCGACGTCGTCGACACGATCGGGGCCGGCGACACCGTGAACGCGGCGCTCCTGCACGCTCTGTCCGCCCAGGACGCCCTGTCCGCCGAGGCGCTCCTGGGACTGGGCGCCGACGGCTGGACAAGGCTGTTGCGATACGCGGCGCGGGCAGCCGCGATCACCTGCTCCCGGGCAGGGGCGGAGCCGCCGTACGCCTCCGAACTCGGGACCTGGTAGGAGACGTTCGGCACCTTCGCCGATTCCACTGTTCAGGAGTCAAGGTGCGGTGCAGCCGCAGGGAACGGGCGGCTGATCTTGCAACGACCGGCGCCCCGCGGGGAGTTCCCACGGGGCGCCGAACTTTTCCGGATTTCTCGGGATCCGTTCCCGACAGACCTCAGGCCTTGCGGGCCCGCGTCGCCTTCTTGGCGGTAGCCGCCTTCTTCGTGGCACCGGCCGTCTTCTTGGCCGCCGCCGTGCCGGTGGCACGCTTGCTCGCGGTCGACTTGGCGGCGGTCGTCCTGCTCGCCGCCGTCTTGGCCGTGACCGTCTTGGCCGTGGCCGTCTTCTTCGCCGTCGACTTGGCCGCGACCGTCTTCCTGGCCGCCGTCTTGCGCGGGGCCTTCACGGAAGAGGCGTCGCTGATCCGGTCGGCACCGAGGACCTCCCGCAGGAACTTGCCGGTGTGGCTGGCGGGGACCCCGGCGACCTCCTCGGGGGTGCCCTCGGCGACGACGAGGCCGCCGCCGGCGCCGCCCTCGGGACCCATGTCGACGATCCAGTCCGCCGTCTTGATCACGTCGAGGTTGTGCTCGATGACGATGACCGTGTTGCCCTTGTCGACCAGACCGGAGAGGACCTTCAGCAGCTTGCTGATGTCCTCGAAGTGCAGACCGGTGGTCGGCTCGTCCAGGACGTAGACCGTGCGGCCGGTCGAGCGCTTCTGGAGCTCGCTGGCGAGCTTCACGCGCTGGGCCTCACCGCCGGACAGTGTGGTCGCGGACTGGCCGAGACGGACGTAGCCGAGGCCGACGTCGTTGAGCGTCTTGAGGTGGCGGTTGATCGCCGGCACGGCCTCGAAGAAGTGCATGGCTTCCTCGATGGGCATGTTCAGGACCTCGGCGATGGACTTGCCCTTGTAGTGGACCTCCAGGGTCTCCCGGTTGTACCGGGCACCGTGGCAGACCTCGCACGGGACGTAGACGTCCGGGAGGAAGTTCATCTCGATCTTGATCGTGCCGTCGCCCGCGCAGTTCTCGCAGCGGCCGCCCTTGACGTTGAAGGAGAAGCGGCCCGGCATGTAGCCGCGGACCTTCGCCTCGGTGGTCTCGGCGAACAGCTTGCGGACGTGGTCGAAGACACCGGTGTACGTCGCCGGGTTGGACCGCGGGGTGCGGCCGATGGGCGACTGGTCGACGTGCACGACCTTGTCGACGAGGTCGTCGCCCTCCACGCGCGTGTGGCGTCCCGGAACGCTCCTCGCGCCGTTCAGCTCGCGCGCCAGGTGCGTGTACAGGATGTCGTTGACCAGCGTGGACTTGCCGGAGCCGGAGACGCCGGTGACCGCGGTGAACACACCGAGCGGGAACGACACGTCGATGTCCTGGAGGTTGTTCTCCCGGGCCCCGTGCACCGTGAGGCGACGGGAGGGGTCCTGCGGGCGGCGGATGTCCGGCAGCGGGATCGCCTTCCTGCCGGACAGGTACTGCCCGGTCTGCGACTCCTCGTTGGCCAGCAGTTCCTTCAGGGAGCCGCTGTGCACGACCTTGCCGCCGTGCTCACCGGCGCCGGGGCCGATGTCGACGATCCAGTCGGCGACCTTGATGGTGTCCTCGTCGTGCTCGACGACGATGAGCGTGTTGCCCATGTCCCGCAGCCGGACCAGGGTCTCGATCAGCCGGTGGTTGTCGCGCTGGTGCAGACCGATGGACGGCTCGTCGAGGACGTACAACACGCCGACCAGCCCGGAGCCGATCTGGGTGGCGAGGCGGATGCGCTGGGCCTCACCGCCGGAGAGGGTGCCGGACGCGCGGTTCAGCGACAGGTAGTCCAGGCCCACGTCGACCAGGAACCGCAGCCGCTCGTTGACCTCCTTCAGCACTCGCTCGGCAATCTTCTTGTCGCGGGCGTTCAGCTTCAGCTCGCCCAGGAAGTCCGCGCAGTCGCTGATGGACATGCCGGAGACCTCGGCGATCGACTTCCCCATGATGGTGACCGCGAGGACGATCGGCTTCAGTCGGGTGCCCTCACAGGTGGGGCAGGGCACCTCTCGCATGTAGCCCTCGAAGCGCTCCCGGCTGGCGTCGCTCTCGGACTCGCTGTGCCGGCGCTTGATGAAGGGGACGGCGCCTTCGAAGGGCGTGGTGTAGACCCGCTCGCGGCCGTACCGGTTGCGGTAGCGGACCTCGATCTGGGTCTTGTGCCCGTGGAGCAGGGCCTTCTTGGCGCGCTGCGGCAGGCCCGCGAAGGGGATGTCGGTCCGGAAGCCCAGCGCGTCCGCGAGGGCGCCGACCAGGCGGCCGAAGTAGTCCTTGGTGTGCCCGTGCGACCAGGGGTGGATGGCGCCCTCGTCGAGGGACTTGTCCTCGTCCGGGACGATCAGCTCCGGGTCGACCTCCATGCGCGTACCGATGCCGGTGCACTCGGGGCAGGCGCCGAAGGGCGAGTTGAAGGAGAAGGAGCGGGGCTCCAGCTCCTCGAAGGACAGGTCGTCATAGGCGCAGTACAGGTGCTCGGAGTACATGCGCTCGCGCTCGGGATCGTCCACGGGCAGGTCGACGAAGTCGAGCACGACCATGCCGCCGGACAGGCCGAGGGCCGTCTCCACCGAGTCGGTGAGGCGGCGCTTGGCGGTGTCCTTCACGGTGAGGCGGTCGATGACCACCTCGATGGTGTGCTTCTCCTGCTTCTTCAGCGTGGGCGGGTCGGAGAGCTGGATGGTCTCGCCGTCCACGCGCGCGCGGCTGTACCCCTTGGTCTGGAGGTCGGCGAAGAGGTCGACGAACTCGCCCTTGCGCTCGCGCACCAGCGGGGACAGCACCTGGAAGCGGCTCCCCTCCGGCAGCTCCAGGACCTTGTCGACGATGGCCTGCGGGGACTGGCGCGAGATGGGCCGGCCGCACTCGGGGCAGTGCGGCTTGCCGATGCGCGCGAAGAGCAGGCGCAGGTAGTCGTAGACCTCGGTGATCGTGCCGACCGTGGAGCGCGGGTTGCGGGAGGTCGACTTCTGGTCGATGGAGACCGCGGGCGACAGGCCCTCGATGAAGTCGACGTCCGGCTTGTCCATCTGGCCGAGGAACTGGCGGGCGTACGAGGAGAGCGACTCCACGTAGCGCCGCTGGCCCTCGGCGAAGATCGTGTCGAAGGCCAGGGAGGACTTGCCCGACCCGGACAGGCCCGTGAAGACGATGAGCGAGTCACGCGGCAGGTCGAGCGAGACGTTCTTGAGGTTGTGCTCGCGCGCGCCACGGACGATGAGACGGTCGGCCACGCCGGTCCGCACCTTTCTTGAGAGTGGTGACAGGGGCGAGGCCCCCGTGTCTTCTCACACTAGGGGGAGCCACTGACAACGCCGGTCGGATTCCCGAATGGGACAACAATCCCGGACCATCCAGCATGCCCGACGCCGCTCCCGACCATATAGCACGTGCTTTCGATTAACGGCACCGCTTCACCACCTTCACCCAAAGGTGTGGCGGGACTAATGTCAGCAGCATGATTGATCACGCGCATGACCTGGCGTCTGTACGTGACGCGACGGAACGGCTGCTCACCGCAGCCGCCAAACTGGACAACGCGTCTGTGACCAAGCCGTCACGACTTCCCGGCTGGACCCGCGGCCACGTTCTCGCCCACCTCGCCCGCAACGCGGACGCCCTCGTGAACGTCCTGGAGGGCCGCCCCATGTACGTCAGCGGCGACGCCCGGGACGCCGACATCGAGCGGGACGCCCCGCGCCCCCTCGACGTGCAGCTCGCGGACGTCCGGGACAGCGCCGCCCGCTTCCAGGAGGTGGGAGCCGTCCCCGCCGACTGGTCGCGCGTCGTGCAGCTGCGCAACGGGGTCACCGACGCCGCGGCGCGGGTGCCGTTCCGGCGCTGGGTGGAGGTGGAGCTGCACCACGTGGACCTCGGCATCGGGTACGAGCTGGAGGATCTTCCGGCGGAGTTCATCCAGCGGGAGATCGAGTTCCTGGCCGACCGCTTCTCCGGTCACCCCGACGTACCGCCGACCCGCCTCACGGACGGCACGCACGCGTGGACCACGGGCCGGGTCGCGGAGGCCCTCGTGGTCACGGTGACGGGCTCCCCCGCCGACCTGCTCGGCTGGCTCGCCGGGCGCCGGGACGGCTCTCCCCTCGGTGTCGAGGGCGGCCGTCTGCCGGACCTCCCGCCGCTGTAGGACCGGCCCTCGCCAGGGAGGGCCGACGGGACACCTCGACAGCCCTCCCCCGCCCCGCCCGCTATAGGCTGCCGCCATGACGTACAGCGGACAGGTGACGGTCGGCGGCCCGGCGCACGTGCACGAGCTGAAGGACCTGATGATCACCAAGATCGCGGTCGGCCCGATGAACAACAACGCCTATCTGCTGCGCTGCCGGGCCACAGACGAGCAACTGCTGATCGACGCGGCCGACGACGCGGAGGCGCTGCTCGGCACGATCGGCGCCGACGGCATCGCGTCCGTCGTCACCACGCACCAGCACGGCGACCACTGGCAGGCCCTCGCCCGGATCGTCGAGGCCACCGGCGCCCGTACGTACGCGGGCCGCGAGGACGCCGGCGGCATCCCCGTACCCACCGACGTCCTGGTCGACGACGGCGACACGATCCGGGTGGGGCACGTGGAGCTGACCGCGCGTCATCTCGTCGGCCACACTCCCGGCTCGATCGCGCTCGTCTACGACGACCCGCACGGCCATCCCCACGTGTTCACGGGCGACTGCCTCTTCCCGGGGGGGCCTGGGCGGACAACACGTCCCCAGGACTTCGAGTCGCTGATGTCGGGCCTGGAGGCGAAGGTCTTCGCACTCCCGGACGAGACCTGGATCTACCCGGGCCACGGCAACGACACCACACTCGGCGCCGAGCGGCCTCACCTCGGGGAGTGGCACAAGCGGGGCTGGTAGATCAGCGGCATCGCCGCCCTGGTGCTCTCAAGGAAATAGCCGCGTCTCTGGCAGTCGGTCGGAGCCGGCAGCCACCGCACAAAAGCGGTCAGCCGAAGAGCCCCGCACCCGCCGCGATCGCCGCCTGGACAGCGACATCGGCACCCGCCGCCGCAGCTGCGGGCAGGGCGGGCGTGACGATGCGCGCGATTCGACGAATGCGGCTGCTGAGTGCTCATGAAGGCCCGCCCTCAAGGTCATGTGGGAGAGGGCGAAGTTCATACCCAGGAATGTCGGCCGGACGCCGATGCGGCCGGGGATGCGCTCTACGGCGAGGAGGTTCTCGGCCTCAAGGAAAGCGCGCCGCCGGGTACGAAGATGGAGGCAAACCCCAGCGCTTGGCCGCCGTAGCTGAGCCGCCCCCGGCCGAGAGTCGGCCGGGGGCTCCCGTGTGTAGTGGCTGTACCAGATCAGAGCGTCTCGTTACTTCTTTTCACGCTTGAGTCGCCAGTAGAGCAGGGCGAATGCCACCACCATGACTATCGCTCCGAGGATGACGGTGGCTGCTGTGTTGTCCTCGAACCCGATGCCCACTACCGCTAGGTCCACTTGTTTTCACCTTTCAGAGCCATCCGCCCGTTATTCCTGCACCGCCGAAGTAACCCAATGCGGTGTATCCGAGGTCAACCCCCAGGCCTGTTTTTCCCCCTATACCAGCCAGCTTTGTCGCGGCTCCGACGCCACCCGTCCCTAGTCCCAGGATTCCGACCGCTGCAGTTTCCCCTGCAGAATTGCCCGATGCGATGGACCCCGCAACACTCAAGCCGGTGCCCACTGCGGCCGCTCCGATTGCCACGGGCGCCGATACCGGGGCCAGGGCGACAAGTCCAACTACGGTTCCTGCCAGGCCGAGTCCTTCGCCCAGTGAAAGTAGTCCGCTGGGGTCGGTGCGGTTGATGGGGTCTCCGGCGGCGTAGGCGTAGGGGTTGCTTTCCTTGCCGGAGGGGTCGGGCTGGGTGAAGCGGCCGAGCTGGGGGTCGTAGTAGCGGGCGCCCATCTTGTACAGGCCGCTGGGGTCGAGGTAGGTGCCGGTGTAGCGGTAGGGCTGGTTGGTGCCGGTGGTGGTGCGGGCCTCGCCGTAGGGGCCGTAGCTGTAGGTCGCGGTGCGCTTGCCGGAGGCGTCGACGAGGCCGATGACGCTGCCCTGGACGTCGGTGAGGTAGTACTGGCTTGCCCCGCCGGTGGTCATGGCTGTCAACGTGCCCGACGGTTCGCGAACGAAACCGGTGGCATTCTCGCGCGTCATGCCCGTCGCGGCGTTGGTGAAGGTCGAACTGCCGCGCGTGAGGCGGTCGTTGTGGTCGAGTCCGGCGTAGGTGTAGTTCGAGGCAGCGCCCGAGGCTGTCAGGTCGGACAGCTGGGTGAAGGGTGTCCACTGGCCGCTCGTACGGGTACCGGTGGGAGAGGCCGCTGAGGTCTCGTTGCCGTCGCCGTCGTAGGAGAAGCTCGTGTTACCACCAAGGGAGGTCAGTTCGCCTGCGTTGTTGTACTCGCGAACGGACTGGGCGTTGTCGCAGGCGGGCAGGCTGGTGCCGGTGGAACGGCCGGTCATGTTGCCGGACTTGTCGTAGCAGTAGGCCCAGCCGGCGGTGGTGGAGCCGTCCTTGGTCTCCACGGCCTTGGTCAGGCGGCCCTTGGAGTCGTAGGTGTAGGCCAGGGCGGCGCCGTCCGTGGTCCGCTTGTAGATCTTGTCAGTGTCCTTGCCGGACTTGTCGTAGTCGTAGGTGATCGTGGACAGGACGGTGGAGCCGTTCTTGACCTCGATCTTCTCGGCGCGGCTGGACTTGTCGTAGTCCGTCTTCTGGACCGTTCCGCCGGGGTAGGTCGTGGTGGTGCGGTCGCCGTTCTTGTCATAGTCGTAGGTGGTTGTCGCGCCGCCCGGCTGCGTGAGGGTGGCCAGCTGGTTGGCGTCGTTGTAGTCGTACGTGGTGGTGCCGCCCGGATCGGTGGTGGTCTTCACGTTGCCGGCGGCGTCGTAGGTCACCGAACTGGTACCACCGGCGGGCAGGGTGCGGATGCGTTCGCGGTTCTGCTCGTCGTAGGTGTAGCTGCTGGTGCCCGCCGGGGTGGTGCGCGTTTTGATGTTGCCGTCGGCGTCGTAGGTGAAGGTGGCGGTCTTGCCGTCACTGGTCTGGGTCTTGAGTCGGTCGCGCTTGTCGTAGGTGTAGACCGTCTTCACGCCGCGGCCGTCGGTGACAGTGTCGGTGCGGCCCAGATCGTCGTAGGTGTAGGTGATGTCCTCCTGTGCGGAGGGACGGTCGACCTTGGCCAGGTTGCCCTTGGAGTCGTAGGTGAACGACGTCTTGTGGTCCTCGGGGTCGGTGGCCGAGCAGCGCTGGCCGGGCAGCCCCCCGCAGTCCATCGCTCCCGACTTCGGGTTGTAGTCGTAGGTCCACTTCGCGCCGTCGGAACCGGTGGTGGTGTCGGTCTGCGACATCATGTTGCCCGAGGTGTCATAGCCATTGGTGACCTTGTCGCCGCTGGCGGAGGTGAGGGTCTCGGGGTAGTGGCCGCCGGCCTTCTGGGTCCAGGCCATCGTGGACTGCGCGCCGGTGGGCTGGGTCGCCGACTTCGGATTGAAGGAGTCGTCGTAGTCGAACTTCACGGTGTTACCCGGAGTCGATCCGACCCCCATCCCGTCGACCGCGCTGGTGACATTGTTGTCCGGACCCCACGACTTGGAACGCTCGTGGCCCAGCGGGTCGGTGGTCTTCTTCACTCGCCAGCGGGCGTCGACCGTCTTCTCGGTGTTCTTGCCGCGCGGGTCGGTGATCCGGACGACACCCTCTCCCTCGCTGCCGGGCTGCGGGAGGATGTAGCGGAAGGCGGTGGTGGCACCGGTTCCGGCGGTCTTGTCGACGACGCGGGTGATCGAGGCGAGCCGGTTGGTGCCCCAGGTGAAGCGGGTCTCGCGGCCCTCCGGGGTGGTCACCTTCGTCATGCGGTGCGAGGTGTCGTAGTCGAAGACGGTGGTCTTGCCGTCGGTGTCGGTGAACGTCTTCAGATCGTCCCCGGACCACGTGTAGGTGGCGAACCGACCGGTGTTGTCAGTGACCTTGGTGATCTGCTGGCCGTCGTTGCCGAAGGTCAGGGTGCGGCCGGAGGCGGCGGTGATCTTCGAGGTGAAGGCGCCGGAGTAGGCGATGGTGGTGGCGTTGCCGTTCTTGTCCTCGACCTTGCTCACCCGTGCGTCCCCGGTTGTGCCGGAGCGGGTGAAGGTGGTCTTCTGCCCGTTGTTGCGGGAGGTGAGCGTGAAGGACTTCTTGTCCGAGGACTCGGTCAGGTCCTGCTTGTAGCCGGGGGCCGGGGTGAAGTTCGAGCCGTCCCGCTCGAACACGGCGATCGTGCTGGAGGGGCCCTGCACGTACACCGACGTGGTGTTGGGCTCGTGGATCAGGTAGTCACTGCCGGTCGTCGCCTTCCAACTGGTGTTCAGGCCGTTGTAGGCGTGCCCCAGCGACAGGCCGGGGCCGGCGTCGGCGATGTCGAAGGCGTTCACGCTGACCAGCAGGTTGCCGTTGCCGTAGTTGACCTGCGCACCGACCGAGTCCGAGAGCGGGGCCTCGTGGAACTCCGACCACGGGACCTGGCCGATCCCCAGGCCCTGGAAGGTGGACTGCAGGATGCCGGCCGTCACCAGCTCGCGGTCCTTGCCCGCGACCCCGATGGGCGTGCTTCTGGGCGCCTTGGTCTGCCCCACGGGGGAGGACGAGTTCGGCTTCGGAGACGGTTCGTCGAGGCCGGGCGACGCTGACGCCTGCATGGGTAACAGAGCAAGTAACAGTGCCGCGCCGGTGGTTGTGGCGACTGCGGCGGTGGAGACGGTACGTCTGCCGCGTCTGATGCCGCTTCTGGGCGCCTTGTTTTCGGGCATGACGGAGTGCATGACGGTCTCTCCTTGGATCGTTGGATCGTTCGGGCCTTCACAGCCGGTTGACGGGAGGCAGACCTCGGCGGGTGGCAGCCGGTGGGCGGCTGTCACCCGCGCTCGGTGTCTGCCTTACGTGGCGACCCCGGCCCAGGACGACGCACTGGATCAGCGCGGGGCCGGCGGTTGGGCACCGCGTATCGAATCGACGGGCAGCCGCGATCGGGTCAGCAGCGCTTGGACGTCCTGGCGGAATAGCCGCCCTGCTCGTCGGCGATGGTCAGGGTGCCGTCGCCGGAGGTGCAGTCATCCACCGTGTCGGCGCCGTTGCCCCAGAACTCCTGGTTGTGCGTGTCGAACTCGGTGCGAGCGCCCAACAGCGTCTCGCGGTCGTAGGACCACACGCCGACCTGGACGTCGAAGTTGATCCCTTTGTCCAGGAACGACTTCCACACCCACACGTAGCCGTAGTTCTCCTTGCACTCGGGCGAGTAGAACTGCTTGACCGAGGCGATCTGCTCCGTACCCCGGTAGGCGTACGACGTCGTGCCGATCTGATAGGCGTCCGAGCACACACCGGCGGCCTGAGCACGTGCGGACAGCGGATTACCCGCCTCCACCGGCACAGATGACATGGGCGGCTGCCGGTCCGCCGGCGTCGGCCCCGCCCCCGCGGACGCGGTGCCCGCGCATGCCAATACCGTTGCGAATCCTGCCGCCGCCAGCGACAGCGTCCGGTGAACACGCTTCACGTGAATCCCTCCCCTGGGCATGCAGAATCGAACAACCAGCATGGTTCGATGCTGCATGAATGAAAGGCGCATTCCCCGATGCGCCTTCACATCATCCCTGCGAGACGGTGCGGACTACATAATTCCGCACTTCGATCACACACAGCTAAGGTAATCACATGCCGTTATCGAACGGATCTGGAATGCGTTCCCCTTCGAAACCAGGGTCAAGCCGCGTTCACGATTTGGAAAAGTGAAGGTGGTGTCCCTTGCTGTCTGAGCATCCACAGATGCCCCTCCAGTGGTGATGTGCCTCACATGAATGTTCGGGTAGCACCTGGGCACACGACGTTGTTTGATCGGCCGCTCACCGGGGCGGGTGCTCAGCGGAACGGATGCTCGCCGGGGCGGCCGACGGCGGTCCGTACGCGGGTGAGCTGCACCGGGGGGCGGCGGTGGCGTCCAGCGCCTGACCGACGCTCATGTTGGCGACGTTCGCGGCGGGTTGGAAGTCGTCGCCGACGTGAAGACGAAGATCTTCGACGCGCTGCCGGACGAGACGTGGGTCTACCCGGGCCACGGCAACGACACCACGCTCGGCGCCGAACGCCCCCACCTGCCGGAGTGGCACGCGCGCGGGTGGTGATCCGCGGGACAGGCGGCGCACACGCACGCCTGTACGCCAACCGCGGGACGACCGACCGCAGGCCCGGCGCGTAGCCGCTGCCGGCCGCCCGGCACACGGCACACGGCACACGGCACACGGCACACGCCCAGCGTGGAACCTCCCTGCCCCTCCCACCCGGCACGTGTCCCCCTCGCACGCCCCGTATGCAACGCGCCCACACATGCCACCCCTTCGCGCCCCCGGCGTGCACCCCTTCGCACGCGCCCCGCGTAGACCGCCCACACGCGCCCCGTGTGAACCGATCGCTCGCGTCGGCGCCCCGCGCACGCTCCCGGCGCACATCGTTGCGCGGTCAACTGGTGACAGCCCCGCACAGGAAGACGGCTCCTGCGCGGCACGGGCCGCCGGTCTTCCGATCCCCGCCCTCGGCCGGCGGCCCCGGCGACGCGCCAGAGGGGCGTTCACAGGGGGCGTTCACAAGAACGCAACACCTGTTCCCAGTATGCGGACAGATCCCGTCGTGACCTCGACAAACGGGGCGACCGGCTGTCAATCTCCCGCCATGCACCTCGCCCCTCGCACACTGCGCCGCGCTGTCGCCGCCGCGACCATAGCCCTGCTCGCCACCGCCGTAGGCTGCGCCCCGCAGCCCGAGGAGGACTCGGCCGCCACGCCCTCGGGGTCGGCGGCCGGCACCACGTGCGCCAAGGGCAAGCTGGCCACCGAGACCTCCGGCAAGCTGACGATCGCCACCGACGAACCGGCCTACGAGCCCTGGTTCAAGGACGACAAGCCCGCCAACGGCAAGGGGTTCGAGTCCGCGGTCGCGTATGCCGTGGCGGAGCAGCTCGGTTACGACAAGAGTGCCGTCGTCTGGCAGAGCGTGCCGTTCAACAAGGCGTTCGCGCCCGGGGAGAAGACGTTCGACTTCGACATCAACCAGGTGTCGATCAGCGCCGAGCGCAAGAAGGCCGTGGACTTCTCGTCCGGCTACTACGACGTGCGCCAGGCCGTCATCGCCCTCAAGGGCACCAAGGCGGCGAAGGCGACGAGCATCGCGGACCTCAAGGGCCTCAAGCTGGGCGCACAGGTCGGCACGACCAGCCTCAACTACATCGCGGACGTGGTGAAGCCGACCCAGGAGGCCGCCGCCTACGCCAAGAACGACCAGGCCAAGTCCGCGCTGAAGAACGGCCAGGTGGACGCCATCGTCGTCGACCTGCCGACCGCGTTCTACATCACCGCGGCCGAGGTGACGGACGCCGAGATCGTCGGGCAGTTCGAGAACCAGGGCGGTACGCCGGAGCAGTTCGGCCTGGTCCTCGACAAGGGCAGCCCGCTGACCTCCTGCGTGACCGAGGCCGTCGACACCCTGCGCGAGAGCGGCACCCTGGCGAAGATCGAGCAGCAGTGGCTGTCCGACGCCGTCGACGCCCCGGTGCTCAAGTGACGCTCACGAAGGACGAGTCGGGCGCGTCGTCGCCGGACCCGGGGGACTCGTACACGCCCTCCGAGCGACGGCTCGCGCGGGAGCGCCACCAGCGCGCCCGCTCCCGTCGGGCCACGGCGCTCGCCGCCCTCTCGACGCTCGTCACGGCTGTGGTGCTCTACCTGGTCGTCGTCAACGCGCCCGGCTGGCCGCGCACCAAGGAGACCTTCTTCGACGCGGAGTACGCGCGCGAGGCGCTCCCCAAGGTCCTCGAAGGGCTGTGGCTGAATCTCCGGCTGCTGCTGATCTGCGGCGTGGCCGTGCTCGTCCTCGGCATGCTCATCGCGATCGCTCGCACCCTGCGCGGCCCGGTGTTCTTCCCGCTGCGCGTGCTCGCCGCCGCCTACACGGACTTCTTCCGCGGGCTTCCGCTCATCATCAACCTGATGATCGTCGTCCTCGGCGTGCCGGCGCTCCGGCTCCAGGGCGTGACCGTCGACCCGGTGCTGCTGGGCGGAACGGCGCTGACGCTGACGTACTCGGCGTATGTGGCCGAGGTGTTCCGCGCCGGCATCGAGTCCATCCACCCCTCGCAGCGTGCGGCGGCCCGCTCGCTGGGCCTCTCCAGCCGGCAGACGCTGCGGCACGTGGTGCTGCCGCAGGCGGTACGACGCCAGGTGCCGCCCCTCCTGAACGACCTGGTGTCGCTCCAGAAGGACACCGGCCTGGTGTCGATCGGCGGCGCGGTGGACGCCGTGCGGGCCGCCGACATCATCGTGGGCCGCAGCCTCAACTACACGCCGTACATCGTCGCGGGCCTGGTCTTCGTCGCGCTGACCATCCCGATGACCCGGTTCACGGACTGGGTGACGGCCCGGATGGACCGGCAGCGGGCCCAGGGAGGGACCACATGAGCGACGCGGACGCACCGGTGCTGCGGATGGAGTCCGTCCGCAAGACGTTCGGTGGCTCGGTCGTCCTGCGGGACGTGGACCTGGAGGTCGCCCCGCACACGGTGACCGCGCTGATCGGCGCCTCCGGTTCCGGCAAGTCCACCTTGTTGCGCTGCGCCAACCTCCTGGAGGAGATCGACGACGGGGCGATCTGGCTGGACGGCGAGGAGATCACCGATCCGCGGGTCGACCAGGACGCGGTGCGCCGCCGTATCGGTGTGGTCTTCCAGGCGTACAACCTCTTCCCGCACATGACCGTGCTGGAGAACATCACGCTCGCCCCGCGGCGGGTGCACGGGGTCTCCCGCGCGGAGGCCGAGGAGCGCGGCAGGGAGCTGCTGGAGCGGCTCGGGCTCGGCGGCAAGGCGGGCGAGTACCCGGACCGGCTCAGCGGCGGTCAGCAGCAGCGGGTCGCGATCGTGCGCGCGCTCGCCGTGCGCCCCCGGCTGCTGCTGCTCGACGAGATCACCGCCGCCCTCGACCCGGAGCTCGTGGGCGAGGTGCTCACCGTCGTCCGCGACCTCAAGGACGACGGGATGACGATGGTGCTGGCCACGCACGAGATGGGCTTCGCGCGTGACGTCGCCGACCAGGTTTGTTTTCTGGACGGAGGCGTGGTGCTGGAACACGGGACGGCCGAGCAGATCTTCGGCGACCCGCGGCAGGAGCGCACGCAGCGCTTCCTTCGGCGGATCGTGGAGGCGGGGCGCCTGTAGGTGGGGCGCGGCGCCTGTAGGTGAGGCGGGGCGCCTGTAGGTGGAGCGGGTGGCGCCGGTAACAGGCGCCCTCCAGGAGGACGGGGCTTACCCCTCGGCCTGTCCCGCCCCCGCCAGCGCCGCCACCCGCTCCACGCCGAACGCGTATCCCTGCACGCCACAGCCCGCGATGACGCCGTCGGCGCGCAGGGAGACGTACGAGTGGTGCCGGAAGGACTCCCGCTGGTGGATGTTGGAGATGTGGACCTCCAGCACCGGCAGTCCGTCACAGGTGTTGAGTGCGTCCAGGATCGCGACCGACGTGTGCGAGTAGGCGCCGGGGTTGATGACGACCCCGCAGTGGTTCAGACGCGCCTCCTGGATCCAGTCGACCAGCTCGCCCTCGTGGTTGGACTGCCGGAAGTCGACGGTGCCGCCGTGCGCGGCCGCCGTCTTAGCGCACAGGGCCTCCACGTCGGCGAGCGTGTCGGAGCCGTAGATCTCCGGCTGGCGCTGACCGAGCAGGTTCAGGTTGGGGCCGTTGAGGATCATGATCGGGGCGTTGGCCAGGGTGCGGGGCACGGTTCCTCCGGTCCGGTGAAGGGTGGGCGATCGCGTGAGGACCGCTGCTCGGACCCGGTTTATCACGGTGCGCCGACGCGGTGATCGCCCCTACCCTCCTGCAATGACGACGATCTCGTACCCGCCCAAGCCCGTGCCCGGCGACCGTATCGCGGTCGTCTCCGCCGGCGCCGGCCTGCCCGGCCTCTTCCCACGCCCGTACGAACTGGGCCTGGCGCGGCTGCGCGAGGAGTACGGTCTCGAGCCCGTCGAGTACCCGACGACCCGCAGGATGGGCGCGAGCCCGCAGGAGCGGGCCGCGGACCTCAACGCCGCCTTCGCCGACCCGGACGTCAAGGTGGTCATGGCCTCCATCGGCGGCGACGACCAGATCACCGTGCTGCCCTTCCTGGACCGGGAGTTGATCCGGGCGAACCCGAAACCGTTCTTCGGGATGAGCGACAACACCAACCTGCTGATGTACCTGCGCAACACGGGGATCGTCGGGTACCACGGCTCGACGGTGATGTGCGAGCTGGGCCGCCCCGGCGCCATGCACCCGCAGACCGCCGCGAGTCTGCGGGCCGCTCTGTTCACCTCCGGCGAGTACGAGTTGCGGCCCGCCGACCGCTGGAACGACGTCAACGGCGACTGGGCGGACCCGGCGACGTTCGACGCGGAGCCGGAGAGCAAGCCGGGCACCGGCTGGACCTGGGTCAACGCCGACCGCGTGGTCGAGGGCCGGACGTGGGGCGGCTGCCTGGAGATCGTGGGCTGGCTGCTGATGGCCGACCGCGAGATCTCGCACGATCTGGGCGAGTACGACGGCGGTGTGCTGCTCCTGGAGACGTCGGAGGACATGCCCAGCGCCAACGAGGTCTTCTGGACCCTCAGGAACATGGGCGAGCGCGGGCTCCTCCAGCGGTTCTCCGCGCTGCTGATGGGCCGCGCGAGGACATGGTCCTTCGAACGGCCCAACGGTCCCGAGGACGCGGCTCGTTACGCTGCCGACCAGCGCGAGGCCGTGCTGCGCGCCATGCGGGCGTACGCCCCCGAGACCCCGGTCGTCCTCGACGTCGACTTCGGCCACACCGACCCTCAACTGGTCATTCCCTACGGCGGTCTTGTCCGCGTCGACGGCCCCGCCCGGCGCATCACCGTCACGTACTGAGCCTGGAGGCCCGCCACCGCAGGCCCCCGTAACCCGTGGTGACCGTGGGTGGTTGACGCGGCATGCACGACGTACGCACCGTAAGGGCGCCTTCCATGCCGCGGCTCGCGGCCGCCTCGCTCGCCGGCACGGCCATCGAGTTCTACGACTTCTTCGTCTACGGGACCGCGGCGGCACTGGTGCTGGGGCCGCTGTTCTTCCCGACGTTCTCGCCGCTCGCGGGGACACTGGCCGCGTTCGGCACGTTCGGGGTCGGGTTCGTCGCCCGGCCGTTGGGTTCGGTGCTGTTCGGGCACATCGGGGACCGGCACGGGCGGCGGCCGGTCCTCGTCGCCTCGCTGTTGCTGACCGGCGGCGCCACGGTCGCGGTGGGCTGTGTACCGACGTACCACTCGATCGGGGTGGCCGCTCCCCTGCTGCTGCTCGTGCTGCGGTTCCTGCAGGGCCTCGGCCTGGGTGGGGAGTGGGGCGGAGCCGTACTGCTGACGGCCGAGCACGCGCCACCCGAGCGGCGCGCCCTGTGGTCGAGCTTCCCGCAGATCGGCCCCGCGGTGGGCTTCCTGCTCGCCAACGGTGTGATGCTGGTGCTGTCGGCGACGCTGACCGAGGCCCAGTTCGCCGCCTGGGGGTGGCGAGTGCCGTTCTGGGCGGCCGGGGCGCTGGCCCTGGCCGGGCTGTGGCTGCGCTCCTCGCTCACCGAGAGCCCGAGCTTCCTCGAGCTCGACGACCACGCGCGCGTGCCGCTCGTCGAGGTGGCGCGCCACCACTGGCGGCTCGTCCTGCTCACCGCCGGCGCGCTCGCGGTCGGGTACGCGATCTTCTACGCCGTCACGACCTGGTCCCTCGCCTACGCCACGGAACGGCTGGAGGTGGGCCGTACCGTGATGCTGGCCTGCATCATGGCCGCGGTCCTGGTGAAGGGCTCTCTCACGCCGGTGGCCGCGCTGCTCGGCGACCGTTACGGGCGGCGGCCGTTGTGTCTGGCCGGGTGTGCGGCGGCGGCCGTGTGGATGTTCCCGATGGTGGCCTTGCTGTCGACGGGTGAGCCGCTGCTGATGTTCGTGGGATTCCTGGGCGCCCTGCTCGCGTTCGTCACGATGTTCGCGGTGATCGCCGCGTATCTGCCCGAGCTCTACGAACCGCGGGTGCGCTGCACGGGCGCAGCGGTCGGCTACAACCTCGGCGGGGTCCTCGGGGGCGCGCTCACGCCGATCGTGGCGACAGCTCTCGCCGAGCAGGGCGGCCGGGTGCCGTGGGGCGTGGGGGCGTATCTGACGGGGGTCGCGCTGGTGAGTCTGGGCTGCTTCGCGCTGTTGCCGGAGACGCGCCCCGTGCCGGTGGTCGCCGCGACCGCGACGGAACCTGCCATGGATTGACGTCCGCCCAGAGGCTGATCGCGGCCGCCCCAGGGGTTGACCGAGGGCCGTCGCCGCCGGGGTCGACCGAGGCCGTCGCCGAGGGGCGCGATGACCCGGGCCGCGATCTTCGGTGCCAGGTCGGCGCCTGGCGATCGATCGTCGGCCCAGGGATCGACAGGGATCGACCGGCAGCACAGGGATGATCGTCGACCAAGGAGTCGATCGTCGGCCTAAGGGTTGATCGCCAGTTCCAGATAGGCCGCGAACAGCACCAGGTGCACGCCGCCCTGGAGTGGGGTGGCCCGGCCCGGGACCACTGTCAGGGAGCTGACCACCACGGTGAGGGCGAGCAGCACCATGTGGGTGGCGCCGAGGCCGAGGACGAGCGGCCCGTCCAGCCAGATGGAGGCCAGGGCGACCGCGGGGATGGTGAGGCCGATGCTGGCCATCGCCGAGCCGAGGGCGAGGTTGAGGCTGGTCTGCACGCGGTCGCGGCGGGCGGAACGCAGCGCGGCGATGGTCTCCGGGAGCAGCACCAGCAGGGCGATGATCACACCGACGACGGCGTGCGGCAGGCCTGCGGCCTCGACCCCGGACTCGATGGTGGGCGACACGCCCTTGGCCAGGCCGACGACCCCGACCAGGGCCAGGCCCAGCAGCCCGAGGCTGATCAGGGCGGTGCGGGCGGTCGGCGCGTCGGCGTGGTCGTCGGCGGTGATGACCTCGCCCTGGCGGGTGATCGGGAGGAAGTAGTCGCGGTGCCGCACGGTCTGCGTCGCCACGAACAGGCCGTACAGGACCAGCGAGGAGAGGGCGGCGAAGGTCAGCTGCACACCGGAGAACTCCGGGCCGGGCTTGCTCGTCGTGAAGGTCGGCAGGACCAGGCTCAGGGTGGCCAGAGTGGCGACGGTCGCGAGGGCGGCGCCGGTGCCCTCGGGGTTGAAGACGGCGAGGCCGTGGCGCAGGGAGGCGACCAGGAGGCAGATGCCGACGATGCCGTTGCAGGTGATCATCACGGCCGCGAAGACGGTGTCCCGGGCGAGGGTCGATCCTTTGTCGCCGCCATCCGCCATCAGGGTGACGATGAGGGCTACCTCGATGATGGTGACGGCCACGGCGAGGACGAGGGAGCCGAAGGGTTCGCCGACCCGGTGGGCGACCACTTCGGCGTGGTGCACGGCGGCCAGGACGGCGCCCGCGAGGACCAGCGTCACCAGGGCGACCATCGCGCCCGGAAGGTCGCGGCCCCAGGTGAAGGCCAGGAGCACGACCGCGAGCACCGGCACGAGCGCGGTCCACTGGGTGGTGAGCGCCCTGAGCCGATTGATCATGCAGCGATGATCGCAGAGGCACGTGGGCCCCGCACCCGGGTGGGACGGGGCCCCGTGGACCTACCTGAGGTCGGTGCTGTCCACGACGTCACAGTTGGTGAACGTCGGCTGCTTGGTGCAGAGCGCGGCCATCTCCTGCGCGAACTGGCCCGTCTCCGGGTCGCTGCTGTTGCGCATGGCCTCCTCGTAGGAGTCGAACTCGATCACGGCGAGGTAGCGGTTGGGATGGTCGCGGTCCCGCAGGATGAGACGGTGGGTGGGGCCACCGCTGCGACCGCCGAACCGCTGCTCCGCCTGCTCGCCCAGCTCACGCATCTCGTCGGCGCGATCGGTCTCGTATTCGATGATCTGCACGAACTTCATGGGTGCGTCCATGGTGCCTCCACCCGGCTGGGGCGTCCCCGGGCTGGGAACGCTTCGGACATAACGGAAGCACCGGGAGCGGTGCGCGGCAATCGGCCGCGAGGTGCTCCCGGTGCTCGTTGGTCCTACGTCCGACGTGGTCAGGCGTCGATGCTGTCCTTCGGAGCGCCATCGCTGCGCTTCTGCGCCGCCTCGACCGCCTGCTTCTTGGAGGCTCGCAGACTGGTGATCGTGGTGATGATCAGGACCGAGCAGATCACGCCGAGGGAGACCGGGATGGAGATCTCGGGGACGTGGACACCGGACTCGTGCAGCGCGTGCAGCACCAGTTTGACGCCGATGAAGCCCAGGATGATCGACAGGCCGTAGCTGAGGTGGACCAGCTTCCTCAGCAGGCCGCCGATGAGGAAGTACAGCTGGCGCAGACCCATCAGGGCGAAGGCGTTGGCCGTGAACACGATGTACGGGTCCTGCGTGAGGCCGAAGATCGCGGGGATCGAGTCGAGGGCGAAGAGGACGTCGGTGGTGCCGATCGCGAGCATCACGACCAGCATCGGGGTCATGATCCGCTTGCCGTTCTCCTCGATCCACAGCTTGGTGCCGTGGTACCGGTCGGCGACACCGAAGCGGCGCTCGGCTGCCTTGAGCAGCTTGTTCTCCTCGAACTCCTCGTCGTCCTCGTCGGCCCGGGCCTCCTGGATGAGCTTCCAGGCGGTCCAGATCAGGAACGCGCCGAAGAGGTAGAAGACCCACGCGAAGCTGGCGAGGATGGCGGCGCCCGCGGCGATGAAGATCGCCCGAAGGACCAGGGCTATGAGGACACCGATGAGGAGTACGCGCTGCTGGTACTGCGAGGGGACCGCGAACTTCGCCATGATCAGGACGAAGACGAAGAGGTTGTCGACGCTCAGCGACTTCTCGGTGATGAAGCCGGCGAAGAACTCACCGGCGGGCTGCCCGCCACCGAAGACGAGCAGGCCGAGGCCGAACAGGCCGGCCAGGGCGATCCAGACGGCCGTCCAGATCCCGGCTTCCTTGATGGACACGTCGTGCGGCTTGCGGCCGATGAAGAAGTCGACCGCGATCAGGGCGGCGAGGCCCACGATCGTCAGGACCCACAGGGTCACGGAAACATCCATTGCTGCGCCTCCGGCATTACGTAACGGCAAATAACCAGCGTCGTCGCGCTGCCGGAGGTCTCTTCCACCCAGGGTGGGCCGACGCCCCGGGATTCAGGCCTGATCCGCCTGGCCTGATCCGTATTGACGGGAACGCCGCATCGACAGGGAGTACTCCCCTCCGTGAAGACAACCGTACCCCAATTACCAAGGGACGGTAAAGTGATTGGCAAAAGAAAGGTCAAAGTGCCTGGTCAGGCGTCTTTACGTGTACTTGGTGCGAGCCATTGCCACCTGCTGGAGCACCTGTTGGAGCACCTGGCTGTCCGAGGGCACGAGCGCGGGCTCGTACGTCCAGGCGTGCCCCACCCACGGGTCGGCGAGATGGTCGTCCGGCACCGGTGTCAGTCGCAGCAGCGAACGCCACAGGGGGTCGAGCAACGGGCCGTACGCGGAGGCCTCCTCGCGGTCCGCGACCATCATCAGGTGGACACCGACCGCCGGCCCCTCGTCCGCGAGGTAGCGCAGCTGGGTCACGGCGCGGTCGTCGAAGCCGTGCGGGAAGTCGTTGACGATCAGCAGTTGCTCGGAGGTGTCGAAGCCCGGCGGGAGCGCGTCTGGCGCACCGCCCCGCACCGCCATCTGCACCAGGTCGACCCGCTGGGTGAGCCGGGCGAGGACGTCCGTCACACCGGCGGCGCCGATGGCCGGCGGGCCCGCGAGCACGCCAGGCTGCACCAGCGGCACCAGCGCCTGTCCGCCCGAGCCCGCCGGGTCGATGGCGTGCACGGTGAACTCGCCCGCCGGATAGACGGCCAACAGCCGCGCCGCGATCGCCACGGCGGTGTCCATGGCCAGCCGCTTCACCTCGTGGGCGTCGGCGAACGAGCCGTCGACCGTGCCGCTCCGCCCGCTGTCGATCCACAGCCCGCGCTCCAGCGGCAGCCTGACCAGCATCGGGATGGTCACGACCGGGGCCTCGGGCAGATGGAGGTCGCCCAGGCGCAGGGCCATGGGTATCTCCATCGGCACCCGGTAGCCGTGCCAGACGGGGTTGTCCCAGCGCGCGTACGCGGGCGGGAGCGCGGGCTCCACGACGTCGGCCTCGGCGGCGAGCTGGGCGAGGTCCCGGTCGAGGGCGGCCTGGGCCTGCTCGACCAGCTGGGCGTGCTTGGCGCGGGCCGTCTCGCGCGCGGCGTCGCCCTGGCCCCCGATGCGGCTGCGCGGGTCGGACAGGACCTGGTCGAGCTCCTTCTCCATGCGCGAGTCGGCGAAGTCCACCGCGCTGCGGTACGCGGCCGTGCTGCGGGCCAGGTCCTCGAACATGCCCCACACCTGGTTGTAGAGCCGCTCGTCCATGGACCAGCCGGTCGCGTCCCCCGCGACGGGCTGCTGCGGCTGTCCGGGCTGGGCCGGGGGTGCGGTCGGCGGGGGCGGGGGTGGCGCGGTGGTCTGCCGACGCGGGTGGCTGTAATCGACGGGGCCACCCGCGGGGGGCGTGGTGGGTGTCGACGGCTGGGTGGCCGCCGAGGGGTCGGTGGGACCCTGCGGGCCGCCCTGGGCGCCGTACGTCTGCTGGCCGGGTGACGGCGCGCCGTAGGACGGCATCGGCGGCTGCGGCGGTACGGGGCTCTGCGGGGACGTTCCGCTCTGGTCGGCGCCGAGCGCCGGGGCGGCCGTCTGCCGGGTGCGCTCGCCGTCGGTGCTGCGCTGCGGGGCCTGCACGGAGCGGGCCAGGCCCTGGGCCACGGCCTCGTTGATGCCGCCGGCGAGGGTGTGCGCCTCCGCGAGGCCCTGGTCGGCGAGGAGGTCGGCGAGGCCGCCGGCGTACCCCTGGCCGACCGCGCGCACCTTCCAGGCGCCCTGGCGGCGGTAGAGCTCCAGGGCGACGACGGCCGACTCGGCCTCCAGGCCGGTGATGGTGTAGCTGGCGACCTCGGTGCCGTCGAGACCGGTGACGGCGACGAAGGGGGCGGCCAGACCGCCGAAGCGGGCGGGTCCCGCCACCCCGGTGGGCAGGGCGAGCAGCACGCTGATCCGGTGCACGGCCTCCGGCATGGCGTCGAGGTCCACCGCGAGGCGGTGGTCGGCGGCGGCCTGCCGGGACACCTCCAGGCCGGGCAGGGTGGGTGCGCCCGGATGGGCCACCCACTCCACGCCGTGCACCTTGCCGTGCTCGTCGCTCAGCGTCGCTCCGGCCACGACCGGCTTGCCGGCCGAGACCCGGAGCTCCAGACGGGCCTGGGAGAGCGGGTGGTTCTGCCCCCGCACCAGCTCGGCCGTCATGCCTTCGTCCCCCTGTGTCGCTGTTCGGTGTCGGGTGCCGCTCGCGGCCTACAGGTGCGGCAGGATCGCCGGCATCAGGTCCTGGAAGGTGCGGCCGTTGGCGGGCGTGCCGAGGGCCGTCATCGTCCAGCCGGCGCCCGTGCGGTGCACCTTGGCCATGATCTGGGCCGTGTAGGCGCCGCCGCCCGCGAGCGTGTAGCGGGCCAGCTCCTGGCCGTTGGTCTCGTCGACCAGGCGGCAGAACGCGTTCTGCACCTCCTGGAAGGTCTGGCCCGTGAAGGAGTTCACGGTGAAGACGATCTGGTCGATGTGGACCGGGACGCGCGCCAGGTCGACGAGGATCGCCTCGTCGTCGCCGCCCTGACCGACACCGCCGACGAGGTTGTCGCCGGTGTGGCGCACCGAGCCGTCGTCGCTCACCAGGTGGCGGAAGAAGACGACGTCGACCGGCTGCTTGTCCGCGAACAGCACGGCGGAGGCGTCCAGGTCGATCTCCCGGGTGCGCGAGCCGAACAGGCCGCGACGGGGAGCCGCCTGCCAGCCGAGACCCATGCGCACCGAAGTCAGGCTGGCGCCATCGTTCTTCTGCAGACTGATGGCCTGACCCTTGGTCATGTTGACGGTCACGCGCTGATTCCCCTCTCGGACTGTCCCCTGTTGCCGCGCAGTGCGCGGTTGACCAGAACCCTACGCAGGGGCACTGACAGTGCCGCTACCCAGGTCCGCACTTTGTGTCGGTCTTGCAACACAGCGCGTTCGAATCGGGGTCGAGTGCCGGTCAGGCCAGGCCGGCCTCCCGCATCTGGCGCAGCTCCTTCTTCATCTCGGAGACCTCGTCGCGCAGCCGGGCCGCGATCTCGAACTGCAGGTTCGCGGCGGCGGCGCGCATGCGCTCGGTCATCTCCTCGATCTGCTCGGCGAGTTCCGCCGCGGGACGGTCGGTGGGCGCCGTCTGCTTGGCCTTGCCCTTGGCGCCCTTGGCCGCCTTGCCGCCGAGGGCGGGCACGGGGGCCTTGGCGGCCTTGCCGTCCTTCTGCTTGCGGTAGCCGGACCCGAGCAGTTGTTCGGTGTCGACGTCCTCGCGGGCGATCTGCGCCACGATGTCGTTGATCTTCTTGCGCAGCGGCTGGGGGTCGATGCCGTTGGCCGTGTTGTACGCGACCTGCTTCTCCCGGCGCCGGTTGGTCTCGTCGATCGCCTTCGCCATCGCCGGGGTGATCTTGTCGGCGTACATGTGGACCTGGCCGGAGACGTTGCGCGCCGCGCGGCCGATGGTCTGGATCAGGGAGGTGCCGGAGCGCAGGAAGCCCTCCTTGTCGGCGTCGAGGATCGCCACCAGGGACACCTCGGGCAGGTCCAGGCCCTCTCGCAGCAGGTTGATGCCGACCAGGACGTCGTACTCGCCGGAGCGCAGCTCCCGCAGCAGCTCGACGCGGCGCAGGGTGTCGACGTCGCTGTGCAGGTAGCGGACCTGGATACCGAGCTCCAGGAAGTAGTCCGTGAGGTCCTCGGCCATCTTCTTGGTGAGCGTGGTGACCAGGACGCGCTCGTCCTTCTCGGTGCGCTTGCGAATCTCGTGCACCAGGTCGTCGATCTGGCCCTCGGTGGGCTTGACGACGACCTCGGGGTCGATGAGGCCCGTCGGGCGGATGATCTGTTCGACGACGCCGTCCCCGCGGGAGAGCTCGTAGTTGCCGGGCGTGGCCGACAGGTAGACGGTCTGACCGATGCGCTCCTGGAACTCCTCCCACTTCAGGGGACGGTTGTCGAGCGCGGAGGGCAGCCGGAAACCGTGGTCGACGAGGGTGCGCTTGCGGGATGCGTCCCCCTCGTACATGGCGCCGATCTGCGGGACCGTGACATGGGACTCGTCGATGACGAGCAGGAAGTCGTCCGGGAAGTAGTCCAGCAGGGTGTTCGGCGGGGAGCCGGGCTCGCGGCCGTCGAAGTGCATCGAGTAGTTCTCGACGCCGGAGCAGGAGCCGATCTGGCGGAGCATCTCCAGGTCGTACGTCGTTCGCATGCGCAGACGCTGGGCCTCCAGGAGCTTGCCCTGCTTCTCCAGTTCGGCGAGGCGCTCGCCGAGCTCCTTCTCGATGTCGTTGACGGCCCGCTCCAGGCGCTCGGGACCGGCGACGTAGTGGGAGGCCGGGAAGATGTACAGCTGGCGGTCGTCGCTGATGATCTCGCCGGTGAGCGGGTGGAGGGTGGAGAGCGCCTCGATCTCGTCGCCGAACATCTCGATGCGGACGGCGAGCTCCTCGTAGACCGGGAAGATCTCGATGGTGTCGCCGCGGACGCGGAAGGTGCCGCGGGTGAAGGCCAGGTCGTTGCGCGTGTACTGGATGTCCACGAAGCGGCGCAGCAGCTGGTCGCGGTCGATCTCGTCGCCGACCCTCAGGGGGACCATGCGGTCCACGTACTCCTGGGGCGTGCCGAGGCCGTAGATGCAGGAGACCGAGGCGACCACGACGACGTCACGGCGGGTGAGCAGCGAGTTGGTCGCGGAGTGGCGCAGGCGCTCGACCTCCTCGTTGATCGAGGAGTCCTTCTCGATGTAGGTGTCCGACTGCGGGACGTAGGCCTCGGGCTGGTAGTAGTCGTAGTACGAGACGAAGTACTCGACCGCGTTGTTCGGCAGCAGCTCCCGGAACTCGTTCGCCAGTTGGGCGGCCAGGGTCTTGTTCGGCGCCATGACCAGGGTGGGGCGCTGAAGCTTCTCGATCATCCACGCGGTGGTGGCGGATTTGCCGGTGCCGGTCGCGCCGAGGAGGACGACGTCCTTCTCGCCGGCACTGACGCGCCGGGCCAGGTCGGCGATGGCCGCCGGCTGGTCGCCGCTGGGCTGGTAGGAGCTGACGACCTCGAAAGGCGCCACCGTGCGTTCGATGTGGGAAACGGGCCGCATGGAGTCCACCGTACGACTCCCCACTGACAACGCGGTCCGATCAGCGGTTCTGCGGGGTCCGGGAGCCGCGGTGGCCCACGCCTCGACGGGTGCGGATCGAGGGGCCGCGGGGGGTGTGCGCGATGTCGGCGTGCGCCGGTATGCCTGGCTTGTGCTCGGCCGGGCTCCAGTCGGGCTTGCCCATGACCATCAGCGGGTCGAACATCACGACGACCCCCGCGAGCAGCAGGAAGGCCAGCGGGCCGATCATCATGGGCGCCAGCAGTTCGGCGGGCGAGTCCCCCGAGGAGGGGTCACCGGTGGCGCCGTGCAGATGGACGCTGAGGGCGGCCATGCCGGTGTAGTGCATGCCGCTGACGGCGAGCCCCATGACGAGGCTCGCTCCGACGCTCCACAGGAAGCCCCTGACCTGGCCGGCCGCCCACAGGGCGGCGGTGGCGGCGACCATGGCTATGACGACGGAGGCGGCGACGGTGAAGGTGTTGTACTCCAGCTTTCCGTTGAAGCGCATGCCGGCCATGCCCAGGTAGTGCATGGAGGCCACGCCCAGGCCGGTGATGGTGCCCCCGGTGAACAGCGCGGTACCGCTGGCACCCCGGTAGCCGACGATGAAGATCCCGATGCCGACCATGAGGATCGCGACGCCGAGACTCGCGAACGTCGTCGGTTTGTCGTAGTGGATCGGGGCGTCCTTGACCGTGAAGCCCATCATCGCGACGAAGTGCATGGTCCAGATACCGGAGGCGATCGCCGCGGAGCCGAGGGCGAGCCAGCCGGGCCGCCAGGAGTTCGAGACCAGCATGGAACGGGTGGTGCAGCGCAGGCCGAGGGCACCTCCCAGGCAGGCCATCAGGTAGGCCACCAGCGGTGTGACGAGCCCGTAGCTGAAACCGTCGACCGTGCCTTGCATGCGCGGCAGTCCTTCCCGCCCTTTTGCGTCCCGGAATGTGCTGAAATACGCCCCTTCCCAGGACCGCCCGGGCGGTCAGGGTCGAGGCAGAGAGTATGACCCCCACCGGAATGGTCGAACGATTTTCCGGCAAAGAAACACGCCCTTGCCGCAGTTGTGCGGCACCAGTGAGCGGAGTTGGGCGACCCCATTCAGTCTGTGGCCATTCTGCACCCCCCTGCTGTTGACCCTCTGCTGTCACAGTTGAGCTGTCCGTGATAGCTCGACGCAAGGAGTCAGCATGCACGCGCGCGCCGTTGCCGCCACGACCACCGCGCTCCTGGGGACCGCCGCCCTTGTGCTCCCCACCTCCGACGTGCGGGCCGTCGAGGTGGGCGAACAACCGACGGTCATCGCCCACCGGGGCGCCTCCGCCTACGCTCCCGAGAACACCCTGGCCGCCGTCGACAAGGCCGCCGAGCTGGGTGTCCGCTGGGTCGAGAACGATGTCCAGCGCACCAGGGACGGCAAGCTCGTCGTCGTCCACGACGGCACACTGCGGCGCACCACGGACGTCGAGGAGCGCTTTCCCGACCGGGCTCCCTGGAAGGTGAAGGACCTTACCGCCGCCGAGATCGCGCGGCTCGACGCGGGCAGCTGGTTCAGCCACGCGTACGCGGGCACGCGCGTGCCGACCCTGGAGCAGTATGTGCGCCGGGTCGACCGCAACCACCAGAAGCTGCTGCTGGAGATCAAGAATCCGGAGCTGTACCCGGGCATCGAGCGGCAGACCCTCAAGGTCCTCGCCAACGAGAACTGGCTGGACCGGCGCCACCGGTCGAAGCTGATCGTGCAGAGCTTCAGCGCCGACAGCATCCGGACCGTCCACGAGCTGAAGCCGGCCGTCAGGACGGGCCTGCTCGGTACGCCGAAGATGACGGCCCTGAACGACTACGCCGCGTTCACCGACCAGATCAACCCCTCGTACAGCACGATCTCCACCGGGTACGTCGCCGCCGTACAGGCGTTCACGGGACCGCACGGCAGGCCGCTGGAGGTCTTCACCTGGACCGTGAACGACCCAGAGATCGCTCGGCGGGTCGCCAGGTACGGCGTCGACGGCATCATCACCAACAGGCCGGACGTGGTGCGGGACGCTGTGGAAGGGTTCTGAACGCCGTCCCGCCCCGGGTAAGGGGAAAGGGGTCGGGCAGAGCTCTTTCCCCCGAGTGTTGTCAGTGGCGGGTCGTACGGTGGGTCGCATGAACAGCCATGGGCAGGGCGAGCAGCAGGTCGTGTGGGCCGTCGTGGACACCGCCATCGGCCCGCTGCTGCTGGCCGCGACCCGCGACGGCCTGGTCAACGTCGTGTTCCACGCCACCGACGCGGTCCGCGAGAGCGCGCTCGGCCGTCTGGCGTCCCGGCTGAGCACCACGCCCGTCGAGGCGCCCGGCTCTCCGCTGCTGACCGAGGCGATACGCCAGGTCGAGGCCTACTTCGACGGCTCGCGGCACGATTTCGCGCTGCCCCTGGACTGGTCGCTGATCTCCGGCTTCAACCGTGAGGTGCTGCGCGAGCTGGCGTCGGGGGTGCCCTACGGCAGTGTGGTGGGCTACGGCGACCTGGCCGGGCGCGTCGGTCAGCCGGGCGCGGCCCAGGCGGTGGGGGCGGCGATGGGTGCCAATCCGCTGCCGGTGGTCGTGCCGTGTCACCGGGTCGTCGAGAGCGACGGTGGCATCGGCGGGTTCGGAGGCGGTCTGGAGACCAAGCGGAAGTTGCTCGCCCTGGAGGGGGTGCTGCCCGAGCCGCTCTTCTGAGGGGCGGTGCGGGCCGCCCTTCTGGGAGACGGTTGAGCAGGTCGCCTGGCAGGGCCGAGCCGAGGCGCACGGTCGGGTGCCTTGAACGGGGGGCACGCGCGTGGTCCCTCAGGGCACCGCCGCTCCGCTAGTCGTAGTGCCGGACCTCAAACACGTTTCCGTCAGGATCGCGGAAGTAGAAGCTGCGGCGGGCCATGCCGCGGGCGCCGAAGGAGTCGTAGGAGAAGTCCGAGACGGGGACCGCCTGCTCCTCCAGGCGGACGCGGAGTGCCTGGAAGGCGTCGCCGGGCAGGGCCAGGCAGACGTGGTTGACGGGATGGCCGGAACTCTCGACGGCGCCGGGCAGCATCGTCATCCGCTCCGCCATGGTGTGCGGCATGAGGTCGAAGATGGTCTCGTCGTTGAGCCGCACGGACGGGAAGGACACCGCGCCCGCGGCGTAGTCGGTGATCCGCACGGGTGCCAGGCCGACCGCCTTCTCGTAGAAGGCGGCCGACGCCACCGGGTCCCGCACCCAGAGGACGACATGGTCGAGACGCGTGCTGTTGTCCGTCATGGTCCCCAGGCTGGTGTCGTCCCCCACAGCCCGCAAGGGTTTGGCCGGGTGCGTCGCCCGCCAGAGATCAGGAGAACCCGATCGACAGGAGGCAGGCGCGTGGTGCTGGTGTTGTCGGAGGAAGTGCGCGAAGCGGTCCACGCGCGTCGACCCGTGGTGGCCCTGGAGTCCACGATCATCGCCCACGGGTTGCCGCGACCGCGGAACCTGCAGGTGGCACTGGAGCTGGAGGACGTCGTACGGCGCGAGGGTGCCGTACCCGCGACCATCGCGGTGCTGGACGGGCGGCCCCATGTCGGCCTGGACAAGGAACAGTTGGAGCGGGTCGCGAACGAGGACGGCATCCGCAAGCTGGGCCATCGCGATCTGCCGCTCGCGGTGGCCGCGGGTGCGAGCGGGGCGACCACCGTGTCGGCGACGGCACAGCTGGCGGCCCTCGCGGGCGTGCGGGTGTTCGCGACGGGTGGGCTCGGCGGGGTGCATCGGGAGTGGACGGTGACACAGGACGAGTCGGCGGACCTCGGACTGCTGGCCCGGACGCGGATCACGGTGGTCTGCGCGGGCGTGAAGTCGATCCTCGACGTGCCGGCGACCCTGCAACGGCTGGAGACGCTGGGTGTGGCGGTCGCCGGGTACGGCACGGACCGCTTCCCCGGCTTCTACCTGTCCGACTCGGGGCATCCGGTGGACTGGACGCTGGACTCCCCCGCGCGGGTGGCGGAGGTGATGCGGGCTCAGGACGCGCTCGACGGGCCCGAGTCGGCGCTCATCGTCGCCAACCCGGTCCCCGAGGACGAGCAACTGGATCCCGAGCTGCACGCGCGCGTGCTCGCGGACGCGTTGCGGGCGGCCGAGGACGCCGGCGTATCCGGCCAGGGGGTCACACCGTTCCTTCTCGACTACCTGGTCCGGCACACCGACGGCGCCTCCCTGAGCGCCAATCTCGCGGCGGTCCGGGGCAACGTACGACTGGCGGGGCGGATCGCGGCGGCCTGGGCCGGGACATGAGCGGGGCGACGGGCGAGGGGCCGGGGGGTGGGACGGCGGGCGGCGAACCTGGGGGCTTCGGAACGGCGGCCGGTGAGACCGGGCACGGCGGAACGGCGACCAGAAGGCCCGGGGGCGGAACCGCGGCCGGTCGTGTGCTGCTGGTCGTCGGGGACGTCGTCACCGATGTGGTGGCCCGGCATCGGGGACCGCTCGCCGCGGGTACCGACACGGCTTCCACGATCCGGACGCTGCCGGGCGGGGCGGGGGCCAACGTGGCCTGCTGGGCGGCTCGTCAGGGCGGCGTCGAGGTGCGGATGCTGGGGCGGGTGGGCGCGGACGCGGCGGCGTGGCACGAGCGGGAGCTGGCCGCATGCGGGGTACGGCCCCGGCTCGTCGTCGACCCGGAGGCACCCACCGGGACGGTGATCTGTCTCGTGGACACGGGAGCCGCGGCCGAGCGGTCGTTCCTCACCGACAGCGGCGCGGCCCTGAGGCTGGAGCCGGACGACTGGTCCGACGGACTGCTCGACGGGGTGGGCCGGCTGCACCTGTCGGGCTATCTGCTGTTCTCCGAGTCCAGCCGAGCACTGGTGGAGGTCGCCCTGGCGTCGGCACGCGCGCGTGGGGTGCCGGTGAGCCTGGACCCGGCGTCGGCCGGGTTTCTCGTGGAGCTGGGTGTGGACCGGTTCCTGGCGTTGGTGGACGGGGTCGAGGTCCTGCTGCCCAGCCGGGACGAGGCGTGTCTGCTGACGGGGTTGCCCGACGCGGTGGACGCGGCGGCCAAGCTGAGCCGCCACGTCCCGCTGGTCGTCGCCAAGCTGGGCGCCGAGGGTGCGTTGGTGGCCCGCTCGGGTGCCGTGCTCGCCCGCGTCCCCGCCGTACCGGCGACACCGAGGGACACCACGGGCGCCGGTGACGCGTTCACCGGGGCGTTCCTCGCCGCACTCCTCACGGGCGCCGGTCCCGAGGAGGCCGCACAGGAGGGGTGCCGGGCGGGGGCGTCGGCGGTGGAACGGGTGGGCGGGAGGCCCGCGGCGGTTCCCGGTTGACGTCCGGGGTCATCGGGAGGTGACGTCGGGCGCCGCTGTCCGCCGGGCCGCGGCTCCCCGTCACCCTGGCCGCGGCTCCAGCCACCGGGCCACGCCCACGAGCCCCTGGAGTGACTTGGCCGGCATGGACTGACGTGGACTGACATCCGGTCGTCAACTCCCCCGCCCTCCTACGCCTTGCGACCCCACGCCGAGATCATCGGCGCCGTGGCCAGGTCCATTCCGCCCGCCGCCACGTTCGTCAGGTGCTGGTCGATGTCGGCGTCCGTGGCGAGGCCCGCGGTGACCAGTTGGTTGCGGATCTGGCGGATCGTGGCGGACTCCAGGGCCGCGCAGGCTGGCGAGGTGAGGGGGAAGTACGCGTCGGCCTCCACACGGTGCAGGCCGGCCTCGCGGAGCAGACGAGGGAGCCGGCGGCCGTAGGAGAGGTCGGCGCCGCGGTCGGCGAGCAGCCGACGGAAGCCCTGGCGCAGGCGGTTCGCCAACTGCTCGGCGGGGCCGTGGTCGTCGGGGCAGGTCAGGGGCTGGAGGGCAGGGTCGGCGTCCTCCACCAGGAGCCGGCCGCCGGGGCGCAGGGACGCGACCATCGACCGCAACGCCCGTTCCCGGTCCGGGACATGGACGAGCACGAGGCGGGCGTGGACGAGGTCGAAGCCCTCCCCCGGCGCTTCCTGCGCGCCCACGTCATGGACGCGGACCTCGACCGGCGGGCGGGCGGCCGGGCCCAGCCGCGAGGTGTCGATGTCGGTGGCGACGACCCGTCCGGTCGGCCCCACCTTCTTGGCCAGCCAGGACACGACGGACGTGCCGCCTGCCCCGACTTCCCAACAGCGCCAGCCGGGGCCGATACCGAACCCCTCGAGGTGCCGGAACGTCGTGGGGTCGAAGAGGGCCGCGAAGGCGGCGAAGCGCTCTGCGGCCTCGGTCTGCTGGTTGTCGAGGAGATACCCGTCGGTTCGCATCATGTCGCGATCATCCCAGTTGCCCGTCTTGTCCGTCATGGTCGACGCTCCGGCGCCAGGACGCCACGGTACGGCGACGGCGGCGCGGCAGGGGTGGCGGCGCGGTAGGGCGACGGCGCGGCAGGGCGACGGTGCGGTGGACGTGCCGCACCGCCGGGAGCAGGGCACGGCGGGGGCGCCGATGACCGTCGTCCACAGGCGGGAACAAAGCGGAAGGCCCTGTTCCCACAGGCTTGCACGCCTCTCACCCCGAACTGGCAGACTGGCCGGCCAGGGCGCAGAGATGCGGCGAACGGGGAGCCACGCAAGGAGATCCAGATGTCCATGGCAGGGAATCTGCGGAAGGTCACGAGCCTCGGCTCGGTCGGTAACCTCCGCAAGGTCGCACGGCTGGCGCGACGAGGCCGACGCGTCGACCTGAGCCACCCGGCCCGGTCCCCCCTGGGTTCCTCCGTGGTGAACTGCGTGACGTACCGGGACGGCACCCGGGTCCCGGGCGGCAGCGATCTGGTCGACGCCGTGGAGCGGGTGCGCAAGCACGGCGACGGTTTCGTGTGGCTCGGCCTCCACGAACCGACGGACCAGGAGTTCGCGGGCATCGCGGAACTCTTCGAACTGCACCCGCTGGCCGTGGAGGACGCCGTCGAGGCGCATCAGCGGCCGAAGCTGGAGCGGTACGACGACGTGCTGTTCGCGGTGTTCAAGACTGTCTGCTACGTCGAGCACGAGGAACTGACGGCGACGAGCGAGGTCGTGAACACCGGCGAGATCATGGTGTTCGTCGGCCAGGACTTCGTGATCACGGTACGGCACGGCATGCACGGCTCACTGGGCCCGCTGCGCGAGGAGCTGGAGGCCGACCCGCAGCAGCTCACCAAGGGGCCGGCCGCGGTGCTGCACGCGGTCGCGGACCATGTCGTCGACGACTACCTGCACGTCACCGACCTGGTGCAGGCCGACATCGACCAGGTCGAGTCGGACGTCTTCTCCCAGAACGGCGCACGCCTCGATCCGGGGCGCATCTATCAGCTCAAGCGTGAACTCCTGGAGCTGAAAAGGGCCGTGGTCCCGCTCACCCGGCCGATCGACGAGCTCTCCACCCGACCGATACGCGCGGTCGCCCCGGAGATACAGGCCTACTTCCGCGACGTCTCCGATCATCTGCTGCGGGCCAGGGAGCAGATCGCCGCCTTCGACGAGCTGCTCAACTCGATCCTCCAGGCGCACCTCGCCCAGGTCTCGGTCGCGCAGAACGAGGACATGCGGAAGATCACCGCCTGGGCCGCGATCGTGGCCGTGCCGACGATGGTGTGCGGCGTGTACGGCATGAACTTCGAGCACATGCCGGAGCTGCGCTGGACGTTCGGCTATCCCCTCGTCCTCGGCGTGATAGCCGTGGCCTGTCTGTACCTCCACCGCGGCTTCCGGCGCAACGGCTGGCTGTGAGAACGGGGCGAGGACCGGGGCGGGCGGACACCCACCCCCGGGTCCTCACCTCCGGAGGGGCCCTCAGCTGCGGACGGGGCCTCAGCGCCGGACGGGGACTCACCTCCGGAGGACGCCTCGGGGATCAGTGCGTCGGGCTCTTCGCGTAGACGCTCTCCGCCCAGGCGGCGATCTGGTCCTCCGTCAGGTGCTGGGCCAGGTCGGCCTCGCTGATCATGCCGACGAGACGCTTGTTCTCGATGACGGGGAGCCGGCGGATCTGGTGGTCCTGCATCTCGCGGAGCACCTCGCCCACGTCGGCGCCCGCGTCGATCCAGCGCGGGGTGCCCCGGGCCATCTCACCGGCCGTGACCCTGGCGGGGTCGTGCCCCACGGCCACGCAGCCGACGACGATGTCGCGGTCGGTGAGGATGCCGCAGAGCCGTTCGTTCTCGTCGCTGATGGGCAGGGCCCCGACATTGAGCTCGCGCATCAGCTGGGCGGCGCGGTCCAGGGTCTCGTGGGCGGGGATCCACTGGGCGCCGCGGTGCATGATGTCTCCGGCGGTGGTCATGAAGTACCTCCCGGTGCCGGACGGCCGGCGCGGCGCGGGGGCGCACCGCTGGTCCCGGCGCCCTTCATTCTCGCCGGGGCGCGGGAGACCCGCACCCCGAGGCCGGGGGCGCCGCTCGGGCCGAGAACCCGACGATCTTCCGCGGCACGACACGGATGATCACACGGGCCTCGTCCTCCTTGTCGGCGGGCGGGTCGATGCCGAGGTACTTCCGCGAGAGGTCGCGCGGGAGGCGCTTCGCCGGGTCCGGGAGGATCTCGGCGGTGCCGCGGATCTCGACCGAGGTGCAGGGGTCGGCCAGGTCGTAGACGGAGAGGCTGACTGCCCGAGCCGTTCAGCCGTTCCACGCGGGATGCCGGGGGTCGTCGGCCCGTACCAGGACGTCGGCGGTGCCGGCGGGGTCGGTCTCGTCGGCGTAGCGCTCGAAGGCCTCGAGGGTCCACTGGTCGGCGTCGGGGGTGCGGCGGTGCAGGGCGCCCGGGGAGAGGAGGACGTGAACGGACAGGTCGAAGGGGAACCAGTGCCGCAGCAGGAGGGGGCCGTGGAGCAACAGGAAGCCGCCGGGCGGGAGTTGGACGTAGGGGCTGCGGGTGGCGCGGTCGGTCTCGGGGTCCCACAGGTCGGGCAGGACACGACCGTCACCGCCCGGTTCGAGGGGGCCGAAGACCTCCCGCCACAGGGCGCCGGTGTCGAACCAGCCGTTGTAGTACGCCTCCACGTCCTCGTGGCCGTACTCCAGCCGGAGCGAGGCGGGACGCAGGAAGCCATGGGTGCCGACGACGAGCGAGGGGCGGCCGCGTACGCGCAGTGCTTCCGAGACGCGCTCGGCGAGGTCCTGCGGGCGGGCCGCGGGGGCGCCGTCGAAGGCGATGCGGGGCCAAGGGCTGTCGTCGGCCGGTTTCAGGTCGAGCAGCCGGTCGGCCAGCGCGTCGCCGAGCCGCTCCCAGGTGATCGCTTCGAGTCGCACACGGCCCATGATGCGTCAGCCGACGACCGGGATGCGTGCCGCCCTCGAACCCTGCGGTCGGCGGCACGGTGCGCGGGGCGGTCGGAACGCGGGTCGGGCGCACGAGGCCGTGGTTCATGGCCCGCTCGGGGGAGGAATGAATCCGGTATGGCTCGCCTCGCAACTCCCGCGCACCGCACCGGGCCGCTCGTCGTCCAGCCCCTCAGGCGCAAGCAGTGCGCCGAGTGCCGTGGCGGACCTCTGCCGCTGCTGCTCCTGGAGGAGGGAGCGCCCCGGTGCCTGGACTGCGCCGACCTCGGGCACCTGGTGTTCCTGCCACGCGGTGACACGGCGCTGACGCGCAGGGCACGGGAGGAGAGTGCGCTGTCGGCGGTGGTCGTACGGTTCAACCGGCGCAAGGCGCGCTACGAGCGGCAGGGCGTCCTCGTGGAGGAGGCGGCGTTGGCCCGGGCCGAGGTGCGGTGTCTCGCGGATGCCGAGGCGCGGCAGCGGCGCCGGATACGGGACGCGCGGCGACGGGCGGCGGAGGACGTGCGCTTCACGGAGGCGTTCGCGGCGGAGATACGGCGGCTGTTCCCCGGATGCCCCATCGAGCGGGCCCAGGGGATCGCGGCGCACGCGTCGGCGCGGGGCAGCGGGCGGGTGGGGCGCAGTGCGGCGGGGCGGTCGCTGTCCGAGGGGGCGGTGGTCTCGGCGGTGGTGGCGTCCGTACGGCATCTGGAGACGCCGTACGACCAGTTGCTGATGAACGGGGTGCCACGGCACGAGGCACGGAGGCGGATCGCGGCGGCGGTGGAGGCGGTGCTGGGCGGTTGGCGGGCGACGGGGGCGGAGGCCGGTTGACGGCCGTACGGCACGACCTGGCCGCACGACCTTGGCGGGACGCTGACCTCACACGGCCGTGACGGGATGCCGAGGCGCACGACCGTGGCGGGGCCCCGAGGCGCACGGCCGGGCGGGACCCCGAGCCGTCACCCGTCGCGCACCGGCCACCGCCGAGCGCCGTGTGCCGTGCGGTGCGGTGCGGGCCCCGGGTACCGGCGGCTCGGTGATCGTCCGGTCGCATCGGCGTCGGCGTCGGCCGGCCCGCGGTGGCGCGCGCCGCGACACCGCAGGCGTCCGTTCGTGCCTGCGTTGGACGTTCGCGCATGCGCCCGCGGTCCTCGGCCATGGTGGCGGTCTCCGTGCGGGAATTCACTTGTGGTGACGGTAGGTGCCGGGCAGGATCTCGGCTCGATGCGGGAGTTGACGACATGATCGAGGGACCGTACTTCGTACTGACGGTGCTGGGTGTGCTGGGGACCGGCTTGGTGGCCGGGGTGTTCTGCGGCTTCTCGACCTTCGTGATGAAGGGGCTCGCCGAGCTGCCACCGGCGCAGGGTGTCGCCGCGATGAAGGCGATCAACGTGACCGCGTTGCGGCCCGCGTTCATGCTCCTGTTCGCCGGGTCGGCGGTGCTGTGCGCGGTGATCGCGGTGGTGACGTTCGTGCTGTGGCCGGACGAGGGGACGGTGGAGCTGCTGCTGGGCAGCGCGCTGTATCTGTTCGGCTCGTTCGGGGTGACGATCGTGGCGAACGTGCCGCGCAACGACACGCTGATGCGGTTGGACGCCGGGACATCGGAGGCGGCCGCGTACTGGCCGACGTATGTGCGCGAATGGACGATGTGGAACCACGTCCGCACGATCGCCTCGGCCGCCGCGGCGCTCGCCTACATCCTCGCCCTCACCTAGTGCCACGGCCCACCGCCCGGCCACGGCCCACCGCCCTCACCGCAGCCCACCTGCCCGTGACCGCCCCGCCCAGCGGACCCACTCTCGGCCCCACCAGACCGACCTCGTCCAGCGGCCTCTCCCCCAGCCCCATCAGACCGGCCCCGTCCAGTGGCCCTCCTCCGCCCCACCCGACGCCCCCGGCTCGGCGGCTCTCCCCCGGCTCACCCGACCGGCCCCCACCGACGGGGCCCCGCCCACCCCCGAAAAAGCTCCCGCCCCCAAAGCCCCCAGGGACACAAACGCCCCGCCGGGACAGCGCTGTCCCCACCTGCGCCGGTCGTCGGCGGGACGTATCGTGGCCGGAAGGGTGCCGCCGATGACGCACGGCCCGTCGCTGCCCACGCAAGGAAGACGGCCATGGCCGATCCCAAGGGATTCATGACCACCCCTCGTCAGGACTGGCCTCGCCGGCCGGTCGAGGAGCGGGTGCGGGACTGGGACGAGGTGTACGTCCCCGGGGCGCTGCTGCCCATCGTCAACAAGCAGGCCGACCGGTGCATGGACTGCGGCATCCCGTTCTGCCACGACGCCTGCCCGCTGGGGAACCTGATCCCGGAGTGGAACGACCTCGTCAGCAGGGACGACTGGCGGCAGGCGGCCGATCGGCTGCACGCGACGAACAACTTCCCGGAGTTCACCGGCCGGTTGTGTCCGGCGCCGTGCGAGGCCGGGTGTGTGCTGGCCATCAACCAGCCCGCGGTCACCATCAAGAACGTCGAGGCCGCCATCGCCGACCGGTCCTGGGAGCTGGGGTTCACGCCCCCGCGGCCGCCGGACCGGCTGTCGGGGCGGACGGTCGCGGTGATCGGGTCGGGACCGACCGGGCTGGCCGCGGCACAGCAGTTGACGCGGGCCGGGCACACGGTCGCGGTGTACGAGAAGGACGACCGGCTCGGCGGGCTGATGCGGTACGGCATCCCCGAGTTCAAGATGGAGAAGCGCCATCTGGAGCGGCGGATCGAGCAGATGCGGGCCGAGGGCACGAAGTTCCGTACGTCGACGGCGGTCGGGCGGGACATCGATGCGGCGGAGCTGCGGTCACGGTACGACGCGGTGGTGATCGCGACGGGGGCGACGGCCTGGCGTGAACTGCCGGTGCCCGGGCGGGAGTTGTCCGGTGTCCAGCAGGCGATGGAGTACCTGCCGCTGGCCAACCGGGTATGCGAGGGGGACTTGCGGAGCTCCCCGATGTCCGCCGCCGGGAAGCATGTCGTCATCGTCGGTGGCGGGGACACGGGAGCCGACTGTCTGGGCACCGCGGTGCGTGAAGGCGCCGCGTCCGTGACCCAGTTGGACATCTACGCCCAGCCGGGCGCCGACCGCGACGAGGACGCCGAACCCTGGCCGACGTACCCGAAGATCTACCGGCTGTCGGCCGCCCACGAGGAGGCCGGCGACCTGCGCACCGCCCCGGCGGCGGACGCGGACGCGCGGCTGTTCGCGGCGTCCACGCTCCGCTTCACCGGCGACGCCGACGGGCATGTGCGGTCGCTGCACCTGGTCGAGGTCGACGCGCGACGGCGGCCGCTGCCGGGCACCGCGCGGGCCCTCCCCGCCGACCTCGTGCTGCTCGCCCTCGGCTTCTCCGGGCCGGACCGGGAGGACGGGATGATCGACCAGCTGGGGCTGGCGATGGAGCCACGCGGCACGATCGGGCGGGATGCCGGTTTCGCCACGAACGTGCCCGGGGTGTTCGCCGCGGGGGACGCCGCCCGCGGGCAGTCGCTCATCGTGTGGGCGATCGCCGAGGGGCGCGCGGTGGCGGCGGCCGTCGACCGTCACCTGACGGGGAGTTCACAACTCCCCGCTCCGATCGGACCGTACGACCGCCCGATGACGGTGTGACCGGCCCACCCGACCGCCCACCGCGGCCCGCCTCAGAGGCGACACGCCTCGGGCACGGCCCGCCTCAGAAGCGACACGCCTCGGACACGGACCGCCGCACCCCCGACAGGCTCCACCTACGACAGGCCTCAGACCCGTTCGTCCGTCCCCGCCACCTTCTTCGTCGCCAGCGCCACCCTGTTCCAGGTGTTGATCGTCATGGCGAGGGCGAGCACGTGGGCCAGTTCCTCCTCCTCGAACACGGCCGCGGCCTCGGCGTAGACGTCGTCGGGGACGCCTCCGTCGGCCACCAGGGTCACCGCCTCCGTCAGAGCCAGGGCGGCCTGCTCCCGCTCGCTGAAGAAGTGCCGGGCCTCGCGCCACACCGCGACCAGGTGGAGCCGGTCCTCGCTCTCGCCGGCCTTGCGGGCGTCGTTGGTGTGCATGTGGAGGCAGTAGGCGCAGTGGTTGAGGTGCGAGGCGCGGATCTGGATCAGTTCCACCAGGGCCGGGTCGAGGCCCTCGCGGGCGGCGGCGTCGAAGCCGACGAGGGCGCGGAAGACCTTCGGGGCGCTCTGCGCGAAGTTCAGACGGCCCACCGCCGCGGTATCCGTGCTCGTGCTCGTGTTCATGCTCGTGTTCGTCGTCATGTCCTTCAACCTACGGGCCGGATAGACCCCCTGTAGGGTGCATTTCCATGGCGGAATCGTGGGTCAATTCAGCGGAGCGCATCGGCTCCGACCTGCACCTGGAGCTCTCCGGGCCGGGCGGCAGACGGGCCGCCCTCATCGACGCCCTGCGCGAGGCCGTGCGCGATGGCCGACTCGCGCCCGGCACCCGCTTGCCGCCGTACCGTTCGCTCGCCGCCGATCTCGGGGTGGCCCGCAACACGGTGGCGGACGCCTACGCCGAACTCGTCGCGGAGGGCTGGCTCACCGCGCGCCAGGGCTCGGGCACCAGGGTCGCGGAGCGCGCGGAGCCACTGCGCGGGCACGCGCGCGTACCCGTGAGAACGCCGCCACGCGCGCGTGGCCCGCGGCACGACCTGCGGCAGGGCTCCCCGGACGCGTCGGCGTTCCCGCGCGCGGCCTGGCTCGCCTCCTACCGGCGGGCCCTCCAGCAGGCGCCCAACGAGGTGTTCGGCCCCGGCGACCCGGCCGGCCGGGTCGAGCTGCGGGAGGCGCTCGCGGAATACCTGGCACGCGCGCGTGGCGTGCGCACCGAGCCCGGCCGGATCGTGATCTGTTCCGGCTTCGCGCACGCGCTGCGGCTGCTCTTCGCCGCCCATCCGCCGGTCCTGCGCGGTCCGTTGGCCGTGGAGGAGTACGGCCTGCCCTTCCACCGCGAACTGCTCGCCGCCGCGGGTGTGCGGACCGTGCCGCTGCCCCTCGATGAACACGGCGCCGACGTGGGCAGGTTGGGGCAGGAGCGGGCCGTGCTGCTCACGCCCGCCCACCAGTTCCCGACCGGCGGACCGTTGCACGCCGAGCGTCGGGCGGCCGTCGTCGACTGGGCACGCGCGCGGGGCGGGGTGGTGCTGGAGGACGACTACGACGGCGAGTTCCGCTATGACCGCAAGCCCGTCGGCGCCGTACAGGGGCTCGACCCGGAGCGGGTGATCTTCATCGGCTCGGTCAGCAAGAGCCTGTCGCCCGCGGTGCGGCTGGGCTGGATGGTGCTGCCCGAGCGGTACGTCGACGGCGTCCTCGCGGCCAAGGGCGAGCGGGAGGCATGGGCGAGCGTCCTCGACCAGCTGAGCCTCGCCGACTTCCTGTCCTCCGGGTCGTACGACCGTCATGTGCGGCGTATGCGGCAGCGGTACCGGAGCCGCCGCGACCGGCTCGTCGCCGCGCTCGCCGAGCACGCGCCGCACATCGAGGTCACCGGGGTCGCGGCCGGGCTGCACGCGGTGCTGCGCCTGCCGCCGGGCACCGAGCGGTCCGCGGTGAAGGCGGCCACCTGGGCGGGCGTCGCCCTCGACGGCCTCGCCGACTTCCGGCACCCGCGGGCGGCACAGGAGGTGACGGCACCGCCGCCGTACGACGGGCTGGTCGTCGGCTACGCCACCCCCTCGGAGCACGCCTACGGGGCGGCCCTGGACGCACTGTGCCGGGCGCTGCCACCAGAGACCGAGACCGGCTGAGGCACCACAACCGGGGCAAGACCTGCTCACGTCGTTCTGCTGCCAGGGGCGGCCAAGGACGGGCAGGGACGGCCAGGGACGGCCAGGGACGGCCGAGCATTCATCAATTAGCCAGCACGGCAAGGGAGTTCAGGTCAGCGTCGGACCCAGACGTCACGACAGCAGGAAGTCCGCCTCCCCCGCCTTCGCGCCCTCGATGAAGGCGGTCATCTCGTCGGTGGTGTAGATCAGCGCCGGGCCGTCGGGATCGGTCGACTGACGGACGGCGATCCGTCCGTCGGCGAGCTTCATCGCCTCCAGGCAGTTGCCGCCGTTGCCGCCGCTCCAGGGCTTGTGCCAGCCCTCACTGCCCAACTCCCGCGCGGGCATGCCGTTGTAGACGGGTATGCGCGGCTTGATGCGATCCATTCACAGCTCCTTGCGGAGATCCCGGAGGATCTCCTTCGTGCGATGTGCCGTAGCGGCCTGCGCCGCCATGCGGTCCATGACCTCGAGATGGGTCGCCACCTCGGGGCGCGCGTCGAGATAGACGGCGCCGGTCAGGTACTCGCTGTAGACCATGTCCGGAAGCTCCGGCACGGCGAATCGGAACAGCACGAAGGGCCCGTACGTGCCGGGGTGCGGCCCGTGGGCGAACGGGGCGATCTGCAACGTCACGTTGGGCAGCTTCGTGGCCTGGAGCAGCTTGTCGATCTGGGCACGCATCACCTCCGGGCCGCCGACAGGGCGGCGCAGCGCGGTCTCGTCCACCACGGCCCAGAACCGTGGCGCGTCGGGACGGGTGAGCAGTTCCTGGCGTTGTACTCGCAGTGCGACGTGCCGTTCGATGTCGTCCGGGCTGGTCTGGCCGATGGCCCCCGACTTCAGCACCCCGCGGGCGTACTCCTCGGTCTGGAGCAGTCCGGGCAGGAAGTGCGGGTCGTAGGACCGGATGAGGCTGGCGGCGCCCTCGAGGCTGACGTACATCGAGAACCAGCCGGGCAGGATGTCGTGGAACCGTTGCCACCAGCCGGGTCTGTTGGCCTCCTCGGCCAGCTCCACGAAGGCGCCGGCCTCCTCCTCGGAGACGCCGTAGGACTTCAGGAGCAGTTGCAGATACGGGATCTTGAGGCTGACCTCGGCCATCTCCATGCGGCGGACCGTGGCGGGGGCGACGCGGAGGATCTTGGCGGCCTCCTCGCGCTTGAGACCGGCGCGCTCGCGCAGATCCAGCAGGCGCCGCCCGAGGACGACCTGGCCGACCGTCGGCGCGGACCGCGGCTCGCTCACCCTCCACCTCCTGGACGTCCCGGGGGTCCTGGGACCCGTAAAAACTGTTGCAAAAGAATCCTGGCAGGCGGACGGCGCCATTCGAAGACCTATTCGAAGACCTGGTCGGATCTCCGGTGATCTCAACTGGCGCCGCTCGACATGCTGTTGCGAGCAGTGTGCCACGGCCTTCCAGACCGTCACACAGCACTCTGCATTTTTCAGAGTGACACTTGCCAAGTGTTCACGGCGGGGCGATAGTGGCAAGCGTGATTCCGTCCGCGCCCTTAGGAACAGACGCCGCCGCAGGCCCCCACAGCCTCGGTGCCGCCGAGGGAGTTTCCCCTGGTGGGGCCGCCGCCGAGCGCCGGTTCCGGTTCGAGCTGGCCGCACATCCGGGTTCCCCGGCGCAGGCCAGACGGCTGACGCGGGCTCGGCTGAACGGCTGGTCGGTCTGCGAGGACATCTGTGACTCGGCGGCTCTGGTGGTCACCGAGCTGGTCACCAACGCGATCGTGCACACGGCGAGCAGCCACATAGTGTGCGAGCTCCACGACGGCGACGAGCTGGTGCGAATAGCCGTACGTGACGAGGGCTGCGCACCGGGTCAGACCCGTCCGTCGTCGCAGCGCGGCGAAGAGGAGCACGGTAGGGGACTGCTTCTCGTCGACGCCCTCTGTCACGCCTGGGGCGCCCACGAACAGGGCTTCGGCCTGCTGGTCTGGGCGGAGCTGCCCCGCAAGGCCGACACCCCCCGCCACGACTGCGGCCCCTGCAACGACCTGGGCTGGGGAGCCCGCCCCAAGCCTGGCCGCCCCGACGGCCCCGGCGGCCAGGACGACGACACCGACGCCCGTCACGACGAGACCGCCCCGCACCACCACGACGAGGCCGCTCCGGCTCCGCACCACCACGGCACGGAGCGCCCCCACGGCACGGAGCGCCCGCACGACACGGCGCGTCATCACGACCCCGCGCACCACCAGGACACCACGCACCAGCACGCCGTGGACCGGCTCCACGGACCGGCCCGTCAGCACGGGACGGGGGGCGCATGGCTGTGAGGCCCCTGGCCGGCGGCACGGTACTGACCCTGGACACGCTGGTCCGCCTCCGACGCGGTCTGCACGCCCCGGCCGCGCCCCGCCGCCTCCCTCTCCCCGAGGGCATGACGGCCCCGCTGGGCTGCGACGCGGTGGCGGTACCCGCCCGCTTCGGTCCGCTGATCATGCCCCGCCTGCCCCGAGCCGGGTGCGTCTACGCCGATGAGACGCACTGGTGGTGGCTGCTCCCGTCGGACTCGGACTACGCCCTGGAGTGGCCCGCCCCCGCCCAGTACGCCACCGGCGCGATAGTTCCGGACGCGCCGGTGGCCCCCGACCTGATACACCGCCCCGAGGGCGAGCTCCCGTACACGCCGCCGATCCCCCTGTACCTGGCCCTGTGCCGGGTGACGGGGACGACACCCACCTGGTCCCGGCCGGTCAGCGCGTAGGGCCCGTCCGGTAGCACCGCCCGCCCTGGCGCCTGCCGCTCGCCCTGTACGGCAGCCCCGACGGATGCCCCTCCGGTACGGCCACACGTCACATGTCTTTCGCCCGGTACCGGACCGCCCCGGCACACGCTCCCCGCCCGGTCCGGACGCCCCGGCCCATGCCCCTCACCCCGCACGGCCGTACGGCGCACGCCCGCGTACCCCGGCGTGTCTGTCTGCGCCCTGCCCCCGGCACCCCCCTCCCGCGATAGTGGCTCTCCGTGCAGGATCGGGGGAGGCCGACGGTGGGGAAGAAGCGGGACACGCCAGAACCTGAACCGTCCGAGTCGGAGCGGCTGCTCTTCGGCGGGCCCCTGCGCTACGACACGGGCTGGAACAGCCACTCCGCCGCCCGGCTCCAGCTGAGCTTCGGGGCGATGGTGCGCCAGCTCCCCGCGCTTCTCGCGCTCAGCTTCCGGCTGGCCTGGCAGGCGGACCGCAAGGCCGCGCGGGTGGTGCTCGGGGCCGAGGCGGGACGGGGTGTGGCGCAGGCCGTGAGTCTGCTCGCCGTGAACAGCGTGCTGGGCCGGCTGATCGGCGGCGGCTCGATCGAGGAGCGGCTGCGCGATGCCGTACCCGCCCTCGTCACCATGGCCGCGGTCATGCTGGTCTCCGCGCTGCTGCGGGCCGCGTCGACGTACGCCGCCGGCCGGCTGGAACCCAAGGTCGAGCGGGTCGCCACCGAGCGGTATCTGGAGCGCGCCGCCGCCGTGGAGCTCGCCGCGATCGAGGACCACGCCTTCCACAAACTGCTGGACACCGCCCAGTACGGTGCCAGCTCGGCACGCCGCATGATCACCTACGCCACCCGGGTCATGAACGCGGCCATCTCACTGATCGCGGCCGCCGGTGTCCTGACCGTGCTGCACCCCGCCCTGCTTCCGCTGCTGGTGACCATGACGCTGCCCAGCGCCTGGAGCGCGCTGACCGTCGCTCGCCGCCGGTACGAGTCCTTCCACACGTGGGTGCAGCATGCGCGGGCCGGTCATCTCCTCAGCGGTCTGCTCACCGAGCCGGAGTCCGCGCCGGAGATCCGTCTGCATGGGGTGGGCCCCTTCCTGCTGCACCACTACCGCGTGATGTCGGAGACGGCGGAGGCCGAGCAGGCGAGGCTGGCCCGGCTGGCCGCCCGTACCGGACTCTTCGCCGCGGCCTGGACCGGGATCGCGACGGTGGCGACGTACGCGACCCTGGGCGGCCTGCTGCTCGCCGGGGCCATGGCGCTCTCCGTCGCGGGCACGGCCGTGATCGCGATCCGGTCCGGCTCCGCCAGCCTGGAAAGCCTCGTTCTGGAGGTGAACCAGCTTCATCAGGAGGCCCTGTTCGTGGGCGATCTGCAGCGGCTGTACGTCGAGGCGGAGAAATGGGCGATCCCGGTCGGCGGGCGGGAGCTGCCCGAGGAGCCGCGGGAGATCCGCTTCGAGAACGTCACGTTCAGCTATCCGGGCGAGTCCACCCGGCCCGCCCTCGACGACCTCACGCTGGCCCTCCCCCTCGGTCGGATCATCGCGCTCGTCGGCGAGAACGGCTCCGGCAAGACGACCCTCGTGAAACTGCTCTCCGGGCTGTACACCCCCGACCGGGGCCGGATCCTGTGGGACGGCGTGGACGCGGCCGGCGCGGACCGGCGGCTGCTCGCGGAGCGGATCGCGATGGTGGCGCAGGACTTCAAGCGCTGGCCGTTCACCGCGAAGGTCAATGTGGCGGTAGGCCGCTCGGCCGTGCCCCTGACCGAGGAACGGCTCGCCGAGGCGATCTCCGAGGCGGGCGCCCAGGAGGTGGTGGCCGATCTGCCGCGCGGCCTGGACACCCTGCTGGCCCGGCACTTCAGCGGCGGCCACGAGCTGTCGGGCGGGCAGTGGCAGCGCCTCGGCATCGCCCGGGCCGCGTACCGCCGTGGCCGCATCCTCATCGTGGACGAGCCGACGGCGGCCCTGGACGCGCGGGCCGAACTGGAGGTCTTCGAGAAGATCCGGGCCCTGGCGGGCACCGGTCAGACGGTGGTCCTGATCACCCACCGACTGGCGTCCGTGCGCCACGCGGACCTGGTGCACGTCCTGGAGCAGGGCCGCCTGGTGGAGTCCGGCACACCGGAGGAACTGCTGGCCGGCGGCGGCGTCTACGCGGAGCTGTACTCGCTCCAGGCGCAGCAGTTCACCGCGCCGAAGGCGGGCTGACGTCCCGGGGTCTCAGGCGAGCACGTCGAGGGCCCCCTCGCCCCGCACGATGACCAGGAACGTGTCCGTGGCGAGGTCCATCACGACCTCGGCGGGCATGCCCTCCATGCGCCGCGCGTGCGCGAACTCCTCCGCCGGCCATGATCCACGTGGACCGCCCGCGGGAAAGCATTCGAGCACGGTTCGCCCGTTCACCATCCTGACCTCCAGAAAGCGTCGTACTTGTAGGAGTTAACGCCTTCCGGGGACCGATCGCCTCGCTCAGTTGCGGGACTGAGACCTAGCCGACACGGCTTTGGCGCGAAGCGTGAGAGTCCGGTTACTTACCGGTCACTTTCGCTACTTTTTGTGTCAGTCCTCGTACTCATCGTGATACCGGACGCGCTCGCTCCCCGCGGGCGCCCCCAGAGCGGACGCGCGCCCCTTGGGCTGCTCCCACTCCTCCTGCCGCCCCAGCGCCGTGAGGTCCAGCAGGCTGGTGGTGGACCCGAGTCCGTCGAGGCCGCGTTCGTACGTCGAGTAGGTGTGGAAGACCCGGTCGCGGTCCCGCAGGAAGCAGCTGAGGCCCGGCCGCTCGAAGGACTCCCCCTCCTGCTCCAGGGTCACCTCGAAGTCCAGGTTGAAGTCGCCGCCGTACGAGGAGTACCAGGGCACGGTCCAGCCCATCCGCGCCTTGAACGGCAGGATCTTCGTGTACGGCGCTCTGGAGACGGCCGCGAACGTCGTCCCGCGCGCCTTCAGATGCGCGAGATGCCCGATCTGGTCCAGGAACGCCGAGCAGCTGCGGCAGCCCGCGTCCCACTCGGGCGCGAACATGAAGTGGTAGACGACGAGCTGGGACCGCCCCTCGAACAGGTCGAGCAGCGTGGCCTTCCCGTCGCCGCCCTCGAAGAAGTACGCGGTGTCGACCTCCACCATGGGCAGCGAGCGCCGCTCCGCGTTGAGCGCGTCCCGCGCCCGCGTGACCGCCTTCTCCTTGACCAGCAATTCCTTGCGCGCCGCGCGCCACTGCTCACGCGAGACGACCTCCGGAAGCGACATGACCCCTCCTGCTGCAACGGTGCGTTCGGGGTGGTGACCGTGGGCAGGGGCGGAACTCATCGGCGCACGGGAAACTTCCTCCCCGACCCGGCAGACCCGGCTGCCCTGACCGACCCGGCCGACCTGACCCACCTGTGGCCGACCTGGCCGCCCCGGCGTGGGCGCCGCGGTCAGGTGTCGTAGTCCTGGATGCGCTTGCCGTGGCCCCGGTCGAGGAGGGCCGGGAGCCGCTCCCCCAACTCCCGGACCACTTCGGCGACATCGATGGTCAGCAGCTCGCGGTCACGCATCAGGAGTCGGCCGTCGACGAGCGTGGTGCGGACGTCGCCGGAGCGGGCGCTGTGCACGAGGGTGGCGGCGAGGTCGTGGACCGGCTGGGTGTGCGGTCCGGTGAGGTCCACGAGGACGATGTCGGCGCGACGGCCGGGCGCGAGGGAGCCGACACTGTCGCCGAGCCCGACCGCGCGGGCGCTCTGCGATGTGGCGTGGTGCAGGGCCTGGCGACGACAGGGCCCGAGGAGCGCCCCGTCCGGACTCACCCGGCCAGAGGCAGTTCGGGCAGCCGTATTCGCGCGCGCGTGCGCTCCTTCGCGAGTTCGTCCGCCAACTCCGCGAGCCGACGGGTGTGTTCGGGGTCGACACGGCCCGAGTCGTCGAGGTGGACGGCGCACGCGGTGGTGGTGTCGACGAGCCGTTCGAGGGTGACGACGATGTCGCCCGTGCCCTCCGAGTGGCGGGCCAGCGCGGGGAGTTCGGCGGCGGCCAAGGCGATCGCGGCGCGCGCCTCGGCGAGGGTGCGGTAGGCCTCGCGGCGCAGGGTCCAGCGTGCGGCACGGTCCTCGGACCCGCTCAGGACGTGGTCGAGGTACGCCTGCGCGGCGGCGGCCGCCACGGCGAGCCGGGAGCGTACGGTGCCGCCGCGCTGTCCCGGCATCGGCAGATGGCCGACCAGGAGCACGATCGCGCAGGCCAGCAGGGTCTCGCCGATCCGTCCGGCGGACGCCTGGGGTTCACCGCCGACCATGACGAGGGCCAGCACGAGGACGGTGACGACGGCGGTCTGGACGGCGAAGTGCCGGGTGGCGACGGGAAGGAGGGCCCCGCTCAGGGCGACGAGCGCGATGAGCCCCTCGGGACGCGCCAGCACGGCGGCGAACCCGGCGAACACCAGCGCCCCGAGCACGGTCCCCGCCGCCCGGCACAGCACCCGGGAGGCGAGCGGCCCCAGATCGGGCTTGACGAGGAAGACGGTCGTGGCGGGCAGCCAGTACCAGTGCTCGTGCTCGCCGTACCAGCGGGCGTGATGCAGCGCCTGCGCGACGGCCACGCTGGCGCCGAAGCAGAGCCCGACCCGCAGCCCGTATTCCCGTCCACCCGCCCCGAAGACGGCCCGCAGCAGGCCCTTCCCGGTACGCCGACGCGTGTGCAGATCGCTCCCCTCGGCCCGGTCGAAGGTCTCGGCCGCCCGCAGCAGGGCGTCATCGAGCGCCCGCAGCGCGGGGGCCGACCGGGAGGGCGCGGGCAGCGGCCCGGTGTGCGCGTTCTCCCGTACGGCGACGGCGAGCCGCCGGGGTCCCGCGGAGGCCCGTCCGGCCCCGGTCTCCCCCGCCCAGGCGAGCGCGGTCGCGGCCTCGGCGAGGGGCAGCGCGGCGGCGTACTGCGCGTGCAGTCGCCGTTCGGCGGAGGAGCTGGCGTACCGGCGCAGCCGTGGTCCGGCGAGGGCGTCCTGGGCATGGTCGAGGGCGGCGGTGAGCGCGGCACGCCGGGCGGTGGCGTGCGGGCCGCCCACGGCGTCGAGCAGCTCGGCCACGGCGTCGTAGACCGCGGCCACGGCGTCCCGTTCCCCGTCGAACCGGAAGTCCCCGACGAGCGCGCCGGGCGTCGGCAGCGCGAGCCGCAGCGCGAGCAGCCACCCGGCCCCGGCGAGATAGGCGAGAGCCCGCTGCCACCCCTCCTCCGGCAGTGGCATGCCCGCCCCGATGGCGCACGCGACGAGCACCTGGGTACCGGCCGCCGAGGCGACGGGCCCCATGGCGCTGATCCCGCCCGCGACGAGCCCGACACCCGTGAGCAGCAGGCTCAGCGCCACGGCTCCGGCATGATCACCGGCGTACGTCCCGACGAACAGCCCGACCGCACCCGCCAGCGCCGGCACGCCGAGCCGTACGACGGAGGCCCGCCGGCCGCCGGGACGGTCGTTGATCCCGGCCAGCATCGCCGCGATGGCCGCGACCACGCCGAACGACACCCGGTCCACCAGCACCGCACCGAGCAGCAACGGCCCGGCGGCCAACGCCCCCCGCGTCACCGCGCTCCAGGGCACCGGCCCCCGCTGCGCACGCAGGGCATGGGCGAGCCAGGGCGGAAGGGCGAGAGCGCGGATACGGGTGGGCGTGCGCTTGCGGGACACGGAGCTCCTGTCGACTGATCGAGGGCTGGGGCTGCCTTCGGGCGACGGTGGCCGGGCGATCGGTGTCCACGGTAGAGGGAGTTCCTGGAGGAAATGGGGCTGTCGTATTTCGGGGATGTGACGATGCCGGGAAAGGGCGTGTTCTTTATGAACGTAAGGCGCGCTGAAAAAGGAGCGGGCCCGAGGGCGTAGCCTGCCCCCGGGCCCTGTCGGTGCCGTCCATATGGCACGCCGGCACACTTGAGAACCCAGATCAGTCGTCATGTCGTCGCGTCCTGCCTTTGGACCACCGCACATCGAGCTGTGCGGACTGGACTTGAACCAGCATCTCGACGCCCTGGGCCTGGGCCCGGTCGATCCGGCGATCGACGGCGAATGCTGAGTCTGGAGCAATAGTCTGAGATTGATCGCGGTCTGCCTCTGCCAATTGGGCTACCGCGGCGCGTGAAGGTGCCGCGGGGAGGACTCGAACCTCCACTGGAACCGCGCAGTCACGACAAGCTTCAGCTTCAGCTTGCGCTCCTCGCGCACCCCGGCCACACAGGACCGGGGAGTTTTCGAGGCTACCCGAATTCGGGGCTGTCCGAATCGGGGTTACCCGAATCGGGGTTATCCGAAGAGGTAACCGAACACGGCGTCCCCGACCCGCTGGTCCACGACGTCGACGCCGTTCGCCTCCTCGCGGGCGAACTTGACGGCCTGCTGCAACTTCTCGACGCGGTCGAGGAGTTCGTTGACGCGCCGCGCCGGAAGGGCACCGGAGAACTTCACGGTGGTCCAGTAACCGATGGGCACGTCCTCGTAGTAGACCTCGACCTGCGCCGGGTGCTTCTCGGTCGCCTCGGCCTTCACGTGGTTGCGGGGCACCTTCTTGGTACGAAGGGTCCGCACCGGCTCGGTCTTCCAGGAGTCCGTGGACGGGTCCTGCACCCAGGCCTCGGAGGCGTCCAGCACCGGCAACTTCCGTACGAACGTGTTGAGATCGACGAGCTGCTTCTCCAGGAAGAGCAGATAGGACACCGGCACGTCGGCGACGAGCACCCGCCCGTCCACCGTCACGTCCGCGCGTGCGGCACAGTTGGCCCAGTCCTTGGTGGCGGTCACATCGAAGAGACGCGTCAACGTCGCCGCGGTCTCCCGCAGCACGTCCTCGGCCTTCACCTGCACCCGGGTCGACTCGGGCGGCAACTGCTCGCCCTCCTCGTCCTTCGGCTGGTACGTACGCGAGATCCCGGCCAGCAACGCGGGCTTCTGCAACCCGTGGTGAGCTGCCGTCAGGTCCTGGTGCGCCTTGGACTTGACGCCTTTCTCGACTGCGATGATCTGATTGAGTTTCGCCACATCAGGGACGGTAGCAGCGTCAACGGCCGTATATCGAAGGATTATTCGTGGCCCGGGGCGGGCGGAATCGCGGCACCGCGCCTAAAGACCCCCACCCTGGTCCTGGTCGGCCTCCCTGAAGAGGATCAGGGCCCGCTCCGCGGCGCCCTTCAGCGCGTCCGGCCCCATCCCCGCCGCCAGCGACGCGATCACGTCGTCCACGCCCCGCAGCCCGGCCCGCTCCAGCAGCCGCTTCTCGTTGGTCACCCACTCCCCCCGCCCGGCCAGCACCCCGTGCGCCGCCTGCGCGGCGGCCGTGGCGAAGGCGCCGGCGAGTTCGGTGACACGGCCGGTCGGCGCGTGGGCCGCCTCGGCATAGGCGAGGGTGGCCCGGGCGGTGTCGTGCCAGCGTTCCCGGGCGGTGGTCCTCAACTGCTCCGGGTACGAGGTCGGCGCGGGCAGTGCACCCCTCAGCACCTGGTTGATGGCCAGCTCCGCCACCACCAAGTAGCTGGGGATGCCCGCGAGATGGAACATCAGCGCCTCCACCCGGAAGCGCCCCTCCCGCGCCTCCGCCCACTCGTGCTCCAACGCGCGACCGTGCGAACCAGTCGTCCCCGAGGGCGAGTTGCCCTACCCTGGCTAGGGGGTGAGTGATCATGACGAACAGACAGCGCAAGCGGCGTCGGCCGAGTGGTCCGACACAGGTCACGGCCAGGCTGGCGATCCCGTTCGTCGGGGACATCACCGGCACCTGGGAACCGGCCGACGCGGAGCGCAGCGCGGCCTGGGAGCTGTACCTGGAACTCGTCACACGCGTGTCCGTCGAGGAACTCGACCAAGAGGAAGGCTTCCTGCGCGAGGCGCTGACCTCCCTTTACACCTTCTTCGACACCACCCGCGAGATCCTCCGCCGCTACGGCCCGGAGATCGCCCCGCCCCTGGCCCCCGGCCATGTCAGTTTCGGCATCCTCGCCGTCACCGTCCTCAACCGCGTTCTACGCCCGCTGCTCGCGACCTGGCATCCGCGCCTGTCGGCGTACGAGTCCCAGCGCCCGGAGGGAGTGGATCCGGTGGCGTGGGAACGGCGTTGGGAACACGCGGACGCCCTGCGTGAGCGCATCGGCGGGATCCGCCGGACCCTCGTCTCGCTGGCGCACACCCTCCAGGAGGTGGCGGACGTCAGCGACCTCATCAACCTGCCGTCCCCACGCTCCCCGTTGGCCGACGACCCCGCGGGGCACAGGGCACGGGACTGAAACCGGCCCGCCGTTCGTCACACCTCCCGCAGATCGCGGTGGGGAGGCTGGCATCTGCGGACCCGTGCTGTCGAGCGGTTGTCCACAGGCGGCGTCCGCCGTGGGCGATTGTCAGTGGCAGGCGCTTCAATGGGATGTGTCGTCACAGTGAGTCACAGGACGCCCTCTGCCGCGCTCGGGGCTTGGAGCGTCATGGGTGCCCTGGGTGGCATGAAGGCCTTGGGTGGCATGAGGGCCTTGGGTACGTGGGTGCCACTTGGATGCCCTGAGTGATGGCGCGTCATGGAATGTCATGACGGGCCGCGGGTACGGGCCTGGGGTGAGTCAACGGGGGAGGCAGCGATGGTGAGTCGTGGGGAGCACGAGGAGGACGGTCGGCGGTACGTCTCACTGGCCGGCCTGCGACTGCGCGGATGGACGAACGGCAGTTTGGTGCACCGCCTTCTCGGACCGCCGGACCGGCTGAGCGTCGATCCGCGCGCCCTGGCCGCGCCTCCGGTGCGGCTGTACCGGCTCGAACGGGTGGAGGCCGCCGAGCGGAGCCTCGAGTTCAGATCCGGCTTGGGAAAGGGTGCGGCACGGCGGCGGGCGGCAGGCCGGCGGGAGGGCGCCTGAAGCGGAGGAGCACGCGCCGAAGAGTGTGCCGCGGCCTGGACGGGAGCAGCCGGCGGGGGAAATTCGGGTGCGGCCGGGGAGGGTGGCCTGGATGATCGCGAGGTCGTCCCTCATGCCATCCCCCACCCCTGGAGTTCCCGTGATCCGTCGCGTCACCTCCCCCGCCCTCTTTCCGCCACCCACCTACTCCCACGCCTCCGTGGTGGAGGCCGGCACGAGGCTGGCGTTCCTCGCCGGTTCCGTACCGCTCGACGCCGAGGGCCGGATCGTCGGTGAGGGGGACCCGGTGCGGCAGGCGGAGCAGGTGGTGGCCAACCTCGAGGAGCAACTGCGGCTGATCGGCAGCGACTTGGCGCACGTCCTCTACACCGATGTGTACGTCGTGAGCAGCGAGACCTCGGTGCTCTCCGCCGTCTGGGAGGTCGTGGAGGCCTCCGGGCTCAGCACCGGGCCGCACTCGTCGACGCTGCTCGGCGTGGCCTGCCTCGGGTACACGGGACAGCTGGTGGAGATCACCGCGACGGCCGTCGTTCCCTAGCCGTCAGCGCCTGTGCCCGCTCACGCCGGTGAGAAATGCGGTGCGGGAGCGGGTGGCTCCCTGACAGGATCCCGTCGCGTGACCTCATACCACCCCACCATCACCCTGCGGCGAGCTGCCGCCACCGACGCGACGGCGGCGGCCGACGTGTGGCTGCGTTCCTTCGCCGCGGCACTCCCCACCGTCGTCAGACCCCGGTCCGACGACGAGGTCCGGGACTACTTCCAGCACGTGGTGATCCCGCTGCGGGAGACATGGGTGGCGGAGGCGGACGGGATCGTGGGGGTGATGGTCCTGGACGGCGACCTCCTGTCCCAGCTCTACCTCGCCCCGGACTGGCGCGGACGCGGCGTCGGCGACCGGTTCGTGGAGCTGGCCAAGGAGCGCAGTCCGCGAGGTCTGCACCTGTGGACCTTCCAGGTCAACAAGCCGGCCCACCGCTTCTACGAACGGCACGGCTTCGTCGCCGTCGAGCACACGGACGGCAGCGGGAACGAGGAGGACGAGCCGGACGTGCGGTACGTCTGGCAGCCGTAGGGGGAGGGCGCTGCAGCCGCGGACGTTGGGGGCCGGCTCGGCTTGCCCCGCGGTTCGCGCAACCGGCTGACGCGCTTGCCGTCACCGACATCGAGCATCCCGTCGTCGTACGACGGTCCGATGTCCGGGTAGAGGGGCCGGCCTCGGCCGAACCCGGGTCTCCTACGACGGACCGCCCCCTGGACCACATGCATCAAGGCTCCGCCGACCGACCGGCGGCCGCGCTCAGCACGTCCCGCAGCATCTCCGGGGTCAGGCGTCCGGTGAAGGTGTTGCGCTGGCTGACGTGGAAGCACCCGAAGAGTTCGATCCCGTCGAGCGGCACCCGCACCCCGTGCCCGAACGCCGGCCGGGGCCGGGGCACGGCCCAGCCCGCCTCCGCCAGCGCGGGCAGCGTGGCCTGCCAGCCGAATGCACCGAGCACCACCACGGACCGCAGCGTCGGCCGCAGCAGCCTCAACTCCTGGAGCAGCCAGGGGCGACAGGTGTCGCGCTCCCCCGGCGTGGGCTTGTTGGCCGGCGGCGCGCAGTGCACGGGCGAGGTGACACGGACGCCGTACAGTTCCAGGCCGTCGTCCGGACCGGTGGCGGTCGGCTGCGAGGCGAGGCCGACGTCGTACAGCGCCTGGTACAGCACGTCCCCGGAGCGGTCGCCGGTGAACATGCGGCCGGTGCGGTTGCCGCCGTGCGCCGCCGGGGCGAGCCCCACGATCAGCACGCGCGCGTCGGACGGACCGAACCCGGGCACGGGCCTGCCCCAGTACGTCTCGTCGGCGAAGGCGGCCCGTTTGGTCCGCGCGACCTCCTCACGCCACTCGACCAGCCGGGGACAGGCCCGGCAGTCCGCGATGCGCCGGTCGAGGCGGGCGAGTGCGTCCATGGGAACACCGTACGACGGTGTCCCAGCGACCCCGGCGGCCCTCGCGGTCCCCGCGGTCCCGGGCGTAATTCCGCCAGGCTGGGCGTGGGCGAAGAGCTAAGGTCGTGACATGGCTGCTGACGACGCGGACACCGACGCGACCAACCCGCCCGGCACCCCCGTGACGGGGCCGGGGACCGAGGCCGCGCCCTCGCCCGGGGCCGAGGACCCGACGGTCGCCGCCGCGGTGGCCGCCGCCGAGGCCGCGGGGCCACAACACGGGGAGACCGTCCGCGTCGACAGTTGGATCTGGTCCGTACGCCTGGTCAAGACCCGCTCCGTCGGCTCCGCCGCCTGCAAGGGGGGCCATGTGCGGGTGAACGGCGACCGCGTCAAGCCGGCCCACTCCCTCCGGGTCGGCGACGAGGTGCGGCTGGTGCACGAGGGCCGCGAGCGGATCGTCTTCGTCAAGCGCCTCATCCGCAAGCGCGTCGGTGCGCCGGTGGCCGCCCAGTGCTACGTCGACAACAGCCCTCCGCCCCCGCCCCGCGAAGCCATCGCCCCCGCCGGCATCCGCGACCGAGGCACAGGCCGACCCACCAAGCGCGACCGCCGCGAGCTGGAACGCCTCCGCGGGCTCGGCGGCCTCGGCGGCCACCCCGGGGGCCACTGACCACGGCTCCCGCGCGGTGCCGGTGCCGACGCCGATGCCCATGGCCGGAGCCGTGAGATGCCGGGGACAGCGACCGCGAGCCCCTTGCGAAGGCACCGACCTTGGCGTGACCTGCTGGGACGGCGACCGGAGCGTGCCCCTGCCCGGACGGCGATGTCGTCTGACCCTGCTGGGACCGCGACCCGGCATACGACTGCACGCACCCGCGCCCGGGTGGTCCATCGACGCGGACGTCGTGATCGTCGGCTCCGGCGTCGCCTCGCCCCCAGCGGGGCAGGTGCCCCGGGCCCCAATATCGCCGGACCCCAGTCACCACGGCCAGCCCTTCCAACCCGCCCGCCACCACCCGGCGCCCCAGCCCGCCCCCTCCCCCTTACCCCTCACACGCACAGCCAGGCACCCCGCCCCACCCCACCCACCCCGCCCCCACGCCCCACGCACACGGCGATGACGTCCGGACCAGGCCCCCAGGCCCTCCGGACGTCATCGCCGTGTGCGCCGGCGTCGCCGGCGGCGTCGGCCTCCCGCTCAGGCGCGCCCCCGCACCACTCGCAGCAGCCGCGCGTTCTGCTCCCGCCGGGCCCAGGCGATGAGGGCCAGCGGCACGATCAGGATGAGAGGTGTCGCGGCGTTCTCACCGTCGAAGACGGAGACCTGGACGACGAACGCGCCCACCATCAGCGCGCTCAGTGCCACCGCGGCCACCGACTGCAGCAGCGGGACCAACAGCGCCACAGCACCGGCCAGTTCGAGCACGCCGATGGTGTACATCCCGGCGTCTCCCCAGCCCATTTCGGCGAAGCCCTCGGAGGCCGAAGGGTGCGCGATGAGCTTGGGCAGGGCGCTCGCGACGGCGTAGAACAGGGCGAGCACCACCTGAAGGGTGCGCAGGGCGATGCGAGCCCGGCGGCCACGGGCGGTCGCGGACTCCGCGACGACGGTCCCGGCCCCACCGGAGGCGGAGGTGGTGGCGGTGACGGGGAGGGTGGTCTCGGACATCGGGATCTCCTGTGGTGAAGCGGTCCGTTGCTGTCAGAGAGGTAGACCGCCGCCCACACGAAAACTCATCGCCGAGCCAACCGCTGAATCACACCCCGTCCACCGGCACCGCCCGCACCCATGTCCCGTCCTCGGTCAGGTACTTGTCCACGCGCAGCCCCGCCTCCTCCAACGCCTCCTCGAACTGTTCCTTGGTCAACGGCCGGGCCAGGAACGTCTGGGTCCACACCGCGTCCGGGAACTCGTACTCCGCACGCACCGAGTTCACCCCGTCGCCGACCGGCTCCGCCGACAGCATCCGGACGGTGAAGCCGGCGGGGTCGATCCGCTCGCGCGGCAGGTTGGTGTGGTAGTCCGCGCCCTCCCGCTGGATCAGCACGCACCCGCCGTCTCTGACATGCCGGGCACAGGCGCGCAGCAGCCCCCGCCGCACCTCGACGTCACCGGCGTGCACCAGGAACGACGCGAGCATCACCACGTCGAACGTCTCGCCCAGGTCGAGTCCTTCGACCGGGGCGCATATCGTGCGGGCCCCGCGGACGCGCTCCAGCATCTGTGGGGACTCGTCCACCGCGGTCACCGTGAAGCCCCGCTCCAGCAGTGGATGGGTCATCCGCCCCACACCGCAGCCGAGCTCCAGGATGTGCGCCCCCGCCGGCACGGCCGCGGCGATGATGTCGGGCTCCTCCCCCACCGGCAGCCGTGCGTACAACTCCACCGCACAGCCGTCGGGAGTGATCGCGCCCGGTCCAGTCCCCTCGTACCCCTCACGCATTTTCATTTCCATGCCCGTCCAACGGACCGCAACCGCACGGCCGTTCCCTCATCGAACACCTTCACCCATACGAGTTACGCACGGAACGACACCACAGGCCGCCCGCAGCGCCGCAGCACCCGGCCTCCAGCCCCCAGCCCCCCGCCCCCAGCCCCCAGCCCCCAGCCCCCAGCCCCCAACACGATCTACAGCGGCAGCCACCCGCGCCCGATGTACCAATGTCCCCCACCCCGCAGATGGTCGCCCACGGCCCGCTCCACCGACGTGCGCCGCGGCAACCCCGCCACCGGCGCTTCCGGATCCCCGAAGACGAACCGCACCGGTTCCGTGTCGGTCGGCTCGGCGTCCCGCTCGGCCATCCGGAACCGCTTCTGGAAGCGGACGATGTTGGCGTCCGCGCGCAGATACCGCCGCAACTGCGGGTCGAGCAGCCAGGAGTGACACACGCTCACCCGGTACGGCTCCTCGGGATGGTGCAGGGCGAAGAACTCCCGGGCCAGCGCCAGGGAGCGGTCACAGGCTGCAGGGGTGAGCGGGCCGAGGAACTCGGGGATGTGGATGTTCAGGCAGGGCGTGCTCTCGTCCCCGTCCAGGCCGGCTGTCGCGAGCATCGTCGCCGCGCGCTGTCCGAGGTTCGTCCGCTGGAACTGCAACCGCCCCAGCTGGTACAGCTCGCCCCGGAAATGGAGCGTGAGCCACTGCGGCGACTGCACTCCTCCGGTGCCGTGCCGCCGACGGTGGACGGCCATGTTCCGCCCGAGGTCGGTGAGGGTCCGCCGGGAGACGTCCTCGGGGATGCCGCGTGCGCGGTGGTACGCGCGCGTGTGCGGAAGGGCCGCGACGAACACGTACGCGGGGAAGAACCGGCGCAGTGCCTCGGGTGCCTCCGCGAGCCGCTCCCTCAGCTGGAGCCCCTCGCCGTACTCGACGATCGTGCCCATGTCGCGCACCAGCTCCCCGACGCACTCCTCCAGGAGCCGCGTCGCCCCGGCGTCCGCCGCCAGTGTCCGGCGCGACGCGATCAGTTCGTCGATGTCCGGATGGGGTACCGCGAGGTCCAGCAGCACCTCGGCCAGCTCGTAGGCGTCCGGAATCACAGGGCCCTCCCCCGGGTCGGGGCTTTTGGCGGACTTCGTGCCGAAGAGTATGTTTCAAGAAGGAGTGGTGATCCCGATGCGTACGGGCAGTGAGCCGACGACCGCGCGCAGTGCGCTGCGGGCGCGCTTCTGGCTGAGCGTGTGGGGGCTTGTCTGGGCGACCTTCGGCACGGTGGCGTTCGCGCTGGCGGGCCGCACCGGGTGGGCCGTCGCCTGCGGGGTGCTGTGGTTGGTGATCACCGTGGATCTCACCCTGATCGTCCGGCACATCCGCCAGGGCCCGCACTACCAGCCCGGCCCCGGCATTCCGCCCTACCGACCCCCGGGGAACCGGTAACGGTCCGGAAAGCCGGAGATCCGGTAGCCGTGACGGCACCTCGCGACGGCCCTCGACGGAACCCCACGACCAGCCCGCCCCGGCGGACCCTCACGACTCGAACCGCGCCGCCTTCAGGTACTCCGGGTTCGGGTCCAGCGCGGCGGCCAGCCGGAAGTGGCGCTTGGCCTGTTCGGGGCGTGCCTGCCGCTCGTAGGTCCGGGCGAGCGCGAAGTGTGCGAAGGCGTTGTCCGGCTCGCGCTCCAGGACGATGGTGAACTCCAGCTCCGCGGGCCGCAGTTGCGCCGCCGCGAAGAAGGCACGCGCGCGCAGCAGTCGGGCGGCGGTGTTCTCGGGGTGCGCGGCGATGACCTGGTCGAGCAGTTTCACCGCACCCTGGGGATCCCGCGCGGCGAGCAGTTGCTCGGCGGCGCGGAAGTCGATGACATGCGTCTCCGGGGTACGTCCGGTCGAACCGCTGGTCTCGGGCACGGCAGAGTCCTTCCCTCACTCAGGGGGTTCAACGCCCGGACCGGGGGCCGCTATTCCTGGGACGGCAGGGACGGGTCGTGGGACGCGCGGGCCCGTCGTGCGAGATCGGCCCATACGTCCGTCACCCGGCGCCGCAGGTCGTCCAGGGGAACGTCGTTGTCGATGACGATGTCGGCAATCTCCAGGCGCTTCTCGCGGGTCGCCTGGGCGGCCATCCGCGCGCGGGCGTCCTCCTCGGTCATGCCGCGCAGGGTGACCAGGCGGTCGAGCTGGGTCTCGGGGCTGGCGTCGACGACCACCACAAGGTCGTACAGGGGCGCGAGGCCGTTCTCGGTGAGGAGCGGGACGTCGTGGACGACGACCGCGTCCGCGGCGGCGGCCGACTCCAGCTCGCGCGAGCGGGCGCCGACCAGCGGGTGCACGATCGCGTTCAGTACGGCGAGCCGGTCGGGGTCGGCGAACACGATGGAGCCCAGCTTCGGCCGGTCCAGAGCACCGTCGTCGGCGAGCACCTCGGCGCCGAAGGCCTGGACGATGGCGTCCAGTCCGGGCGTACCGGGCTCGACGACCTCACGCGCGATGCGGTCCGCGTCGATCAGCACGGCGCCGCACTCGACGAGCAGCCGCGACACCTCGCTCTTGCCGGCGCCGATACCGCCGGTCAGGCCCACGGACAGCATGGCCGCGCCTCCACCCTCACGCCCCCCGCCGACGCGGGAGAACTTGCCGACTCCGACACCGCCGGTCAACCGCCGGTCACGCCCACCGGATCATCTCCGCGTCGACGGAGAAGGGCGGGCCGCAATCTCCGGCACCTTATCGGATCAGCCGTCGCGCCATCGGATCAGCCGGCACCGTACCCGAGCCGCCGTCTCCGCATCGGAGTCATCCGTCGCCCTCCCGCTCCGCCAGGAACTTCTCGAACTCGCGTCCGATCTCGTCCGCCGACGGGATGTCGGCCGGCTCGGCGAGCATGTTGCCCCGGGTCTCGGCGCCCGCCGCGGCGTCGTACTGGTGCTCGAGGCCCTGGACGAGGGCGACCAGGTCCTCGTCGCCCTCCTGGATCTGGCGGTCGATCTCGGTCTGGGTGCGGTGCGCGTCCGTGCGCAGGGAGTGCGCGATGCCGGGCAGGACCAGGCCGGTGGCGGCCGTGATGGCCTCCACGACGGTCAGCGCCGCGTCCGGGTACGGGGAGCGGGCGATGTAGTGCGGCACGTGCGCGGCGACGCCGAGGACGTCGTGCCCGGCCTCCATGAGGCGGTACTCGACGAGCGCCTCGGCGCTGCCGGGGACCTGAGCCTCGTCGAAGGGGCTGCGGTGGCCCGGCACGAGGTCGTTGCGGTTGCCGTGCGGGGTCAGGCCGACGGGGCGGGTGTGCGGGACGCCCATGGGGATGCCGTGGAAGTTCACCGACAGGCGGACGCCGAGCCGCTCCACGATCTGCTGGACGGCCACCGCGAAGCGCTCCCATTCCACGTCCGGCTCGGGTCCGGACAGCAGCAGGAAGGGCGCCCCGGTGGCGTCCTGGACGAGCCGCACGTCGATGGTGGGCTCCTCGTAGTCCGTCCAGCTGTCGCGCTTGAAGGTCAGCAGCGGGCGGCGGGCGCGGTAGTCCACGAGCCGGTCGTGGTCGAACCGGGCGACGACCTGGTGGGGCAGCGAGTCGAGCAGCCGGTCGACGATCTGGTCGCCGGTCTCGCCCGCGTCGATGTATCCGTCGAAGTGGTAGAGCATGACAAGGCCGGCCGACTCCTGGGCGAGTGCCATGTCGACGACGGCCAGGCCCTTCGGCTCCCATGCGTACAAACCCTGCGGATCAAGCACAGTGACCGCTCCTCCTCGTGTTCGTACTGCACAACGCGCCCTGGGACGTGGGCATTCCCACCCGTGGCCCTGATCAGGCACCTCTTACGGCCCACTCCTGCCCCGCTCCACTGCGTCACGAGGCCGGGCACGCGCGCGTGGAGACCCTTGCGACCTTGGGAGGAGGAGAGGGCACGGTGCGGGGCGCCGGGCTTGTCAGCGGCGGCACCGATAGGCCGGATGTCGACGACGGTGTCGGACCGGGGGGCGCGATGACGCCGATACGTGGGCAGGCGGTGTCGGTCCCGCGTCGGCGGCCTTCGTGCGGCCGTGCTGAGTACGTACCCGGTCGGCGCCGCTCGCACGCGCGGGAGCGCTCTGTTCCGGACACGGCTGAGGGGCCGTACCTCGAAAGGTACGGCCCCTCAGTCAGGAGCTAGTGCTCAGTGAGCGTTCAGCTCTGGCCACCCGCGAGCTTCTCGCGAAGCGCGGCGAGCGCCTCGTCGGAAGCCAGGGCACCGGAGGTGTCCGCACCCTCGGAGGAGTACGAACCGCCACCGCCACCCGCGGCCGGAGCCGCACCGGCGGTGTCGCCACCCTCGGCAGCGGCGGCAGCGTCGGCCTCGCGGCTCTTGATGACCTGCTGCTGGTGCTGCTCGAAGCGGGTCTGCGCCTCGGCGTACTGGTTCTCCCACACCTCACGCTGGGACTCGTAGCCCTCGAGCCAGTCGTTGGTCTCGGGGTCGAAGCCCTCGGGGTAGATGTAGTTGCCCTGGTCGTCGTACGACGCGGCCATGCCGTAGAGGGTCGGGTCGAACTCGACCGAGGCCGGGTCGGAACCGAAGGCCTCGTTGGCCTGCTTCAGCGAGAGGCTGATGCGACGGCGCTCGAGGTCGATGTCGATGACCTTGACGAAGATCTCGTCGTTGACCTGGACGACCTGCTCCGGGATCTCCACGTGGCGCTCGGCCAGCTCGGAGATGTGGACCAGACCCTCGATGCCCTCGTCCACGCGGACGAACGCACCGAACGGAACCAGCTTCGTGACCTTGCCGGGCACGACCTGACCGATCTGGTGGGTCCGGGCGAACTGCTGCCACGGGTCTTCCTGGGTCGCCTTCAGCGACAGGGAGACGCGCTCGCGGTCCATGTCGACGTCGAGAACCTCGACGGTGACTTCCTGGCCGACCTCGACAACCTCGGAGGGGTGGTCGATGTGCTTCCAGGAGAGCTCGGAGACGTGGACCAGACCGTCGACGCCACCCAGGTCCACGAAGGCACCGAAGTTGACGATCGAGGAGACCACGCCGGAGCGGACCTGACCCTTCTGGAGGGTCGTGAGGAACGTCTGGCGGACCTCGGACTGGGTCTGCTCCAGCCAGGCACGGCGGGACAGGACCACGTTGTTGCGGTTCTTGTCCAGCTCGATGATCTTCGCCTCGAGCTCCTTGCCCACGTAGGGCTGGAGGTCGCGGACTCGGCGCATCTCGACGAGGGAGGCCGGCAGGAAGCCACGGAGGCCGATGTCGAGGATGAGACCACCCTTGACGACCTCGATGACGGTACCGGTGACGATGCCGTCCTCTTCCTTGATCTTCTCGATGGTGCCCCAGGCACGCTCGTACTGGGCGCGCTTCTTCGAGAGGATCAGGCGGCCTTCCTTGTCCTCCTTCTGGAGAACAAGGGCTTCGATCTCGTCACCGACGGCGACGACCTCGTTGGGGTCGACGTCGTGCTTGATCGAGAGCTCGCGGCTCGGGATGACACCTTCGGTCTTGTAACCGATGTCGAGCAGGACCTCGTCCCGGTCGACCTTCACGATGACGCCGTCGACGATGTCGCCGTCGTTGAAGTACTTGATCGTCTCGTCGATCGCGGCGAGGAAGGCTTCCTCGTTACCGATGTCGTTGACCGCTACCTGCGGGGTGGTAGAGGTGGTCTCGGTGCTGCTCGTCATGTGGGAAAGGGCTCCGGTACGGACAGAGAGTCGTAGGTACTGCTTACGCCGGGAGCCCGTTTCGCTCTGAAGAAGCCGGACAGCCAAGGAAGCGCCACACCGAGAAATCTCTGGTGGCGCCTCGACAACCGAGGGGACATACAACAGATGCGAGCGCAGCCTGCTACGTCTGAGGTGCGCAGGCCCGCAGCGCAACTTGTAGCATACGGGGGCAGCCGGGCAGGGTCAATGCGCGAAGGCGCACACCCGGGGCGGATCGCCGCATACCCGGCACAAAACCTGTCTCACGAGGCCACGCGGGCCCGATGGTGCCCCTTTCGTGACGGCCTCCGTCGACGGGTTGGACGGAAGAGTACGACGAGGGAGCCGATCATCCAAGAGCGCGTATCGCCCGAGCCGCAGTCACCCCACGACGACGAGCCAGACGCCGTCCGGCGTGCGGCGGACGTCACGGAGAGCTCCCGGGCCAACCGGGGCTGGTGGGACCGCAACGCCGACGACTACCAGGTCGAGCACGGCACCTTCCTCGGCGACGACCGCTTCGTGTGGGGTCCCGAGGGTCTGGACGAGGTGGAGGCCGAGCTGCTCGGCCCGTCGGAGGAGCTGAAGGGCAGGGACGTCCTGGAGATCGGCGCCGGGGCGGCCCAGTGCTCGCGCTGGCTGGCCGCCCAGGGCGCCCGCCCGGTCGCGCTCGACATCTCGCACCGGCAGCTCCAGCACGCCCTGCGCATCGGCGGATCGTTCCCCCTGGTCTGCGCCGACGCCGGCGCCCTGCCCTTCGCGGACGCCTCCTTCGACCTGGCGTGCTCCGCTTACGGGGCACTGCCGTTCGTGGCGCAACCGGTGCTGGTCCTGAAGGAGGTGCGCCGGGTGCTGCGGCCGGGCGGCCGTTTCGTCTTCTCGGTGACCCACCCCGTCCGCTGGGCCTTCCCCGACGAGCCCGGCCCCGAGGGGCTGACCGTCTCCGCCTCGTACTTCGACCGCACGCCCTATGTCGAGCAGGACGAGAGCGGCCGGGCCGTGTACGTGGAGCACCACCGCACGATCGGCGACCGGGTGCGGGACGTGGTGGACGCCGGATTCCGTCTCGTCGACCTGGTCGAGCCGGAGTGGCCGTCCTGGAACACCTCCGAGTGGGGTGGCTGGTCGCCGTTGCGCGGGAATCTGATCCCGGGCTCGGCGATCTTCGTGTGCGTACGAGACTGACCGTGTGATCCGTTACGACGCCCTGGACGCCCTCCCGGTACGCGATGCCCTGCCCGAGCTGACCGACGCCCTGGAAGAACACGGCACGGCGGTCCTCGTCGCCCCGCCCGGGACCGGCAAGACGACCCTCGTGCCGCTCGCCCTGGCGGGCCTTCTGGAGCCCGGGGCTCCCGCGCGGCGGGTCGTCGTGGCCGAGCCGCGCCGGATCGCCGCCCGTGCCGCGGCGCGGCGGATGGCGTGGCTGCTGGGCGAGAAGGTCGGCGGGAACGTCGGCTACACCGTGCGCGGGGAGCGGGTCGTCGGGCGGCACACGCGCGTGGAGGTCGTCACGACCGGTGTGCTGCTCCAGCGGCTCCAGCGGGACCAGGAGCTCGCGGGCGTCGACGCGGTGGTCCTGGACGAGTGTCACGAGCGGCATCTGGACGCGGACACGTCGGCGGCCTTCCTGTGGGACGTACGGCAGGCGTTGCGGCCGGAGCTGCGGCTGGTGGCGGCGTCGGCGACGACCGACGCGGAGGGCTGGTCGCGGCTGCTCGGCGGGGCGCCGGTGGTCGAGGCGGCGGGCGTGGCGCATCCGGTGGAGGTGGTCTGGGCGCCGCCGGTACGGCCGGTGCGGCCGCCGCACGGGATGCGAGTGGACCCGGCGCTGCTGACGCATGTGGCGTCCGTGGTGCGGCGGGCGCTGGCCGAGCGGGAGGGGGACGTGCTGTGCTTCCTGCCCGGCGTGGGCGAGATCGCGCGGGTCGCCGGGCAGCTGGGCGGCCTGGGTGACGTGGAGGTGCTCCAGGTCCACGGACGGGCTCCCGCGGCCACGCAGGACGCGGTGCTGGCGCCCGGTGAGCGGCGGAGGGTGGTGCTGGCGACCTCCGTGGCCGAGTCCTCGCTGACGGTGCCCGGGGTGCGGGTGGTCGTGGACGCGGGACTCGCGCGCGAGCCGCGGGTCGACCACGCGCGCGGGCTGAGCGCGCTGGCCACGGTGCGGGCCTCCCGGGCGGCGGGCCGACAGCGCGCGGGACGGGCCGGGCGGGAGGCGCCCGGAGCGGTGTACCGCTGCTGGGCGGAGGCCGAGGACGCCCGTCTGCCGCTGTTCCCGGCCCCGGAAATCAAGGTGGCCGACCTGACGGCGTTCGCCCTCCAGGCGGCCTGCTGGGGCGACCCCGACGCCGGCGGGCTGGCGCTGCTGGACCCGCCGCCCGCCGGTGCGATGGCCGCAGCGCGGAGCGTGCTGTCGGCGATCGGGGCGGTGGATCCCGCCGGGCGGGCCACGGAGCGAGGGGTGCGACTCGCCCGGCTGGGGGTGCACCCCCGGTTGGGGCGGGCCCTGCTGGACGCGGGGGCCTCGCGTGAGGTGGCCGAAGTGGTCGCGCTGCTGAGCGAGGAGCCGCCGCGGGAGTACGGGGACGATCTGGCGGCCGCCGTGCGGACGGCCCGGCGTGGGGGTGACGCCTACGCGGGGCGGTGGCGGGCTGAGGTACGGCGGCTCCAGGCCCTCGCGCCCGAGCCGGCCCCCTCGCCTTCTCGCACCGATGACGCCCTCGCCGGACTCGTCGCCGCCCTCGCCTTCCCCGAGCGGGTCGCCAGAGCCGACGGCGGCTCCCATCTCATGGTCTCCGGCACCCGCGCGGAGGTGCGTGACGGCGGCGCACTGCGCGGCACCCCGTGGATCGCCGTCGCGGTCGCCGACCGTCCCGTGGGGAAGGGGCACGCGCGCGTGCTGCTCGGGGCGGCCGTGGACGAGGAGACCGCGCGGCACGCCGCCCGGGCACTGCTCGACGAGCGGGACGAGGTCCACTGGGCCGACGGTGACGTCGTCGCGCGCCGGGTGGAGCGGCTGGGGGCGGTCGAGCTGGCGGTGCGCCCGCTCAAGAACCCGGACGCCGTTCTCGTACGCGGCGCGCTGGTCGAGGGGCTGCGGAGGGAAGGGCTGCGGCTGTTGCGCTGGTCGCCCGAGGCCGACGTACTGCGGCAGCGGCTGGCCTTTGTGCGGCTGCATGTCGGTAAGCCGTGGCCGGACGTCGGTGACACCTCTCTCCACGCGCGCGTGGACGAGTGGCTGGAGCCGGAGCTGAGCCGGGCCCGGCGGCGGGCCGACCTGGCGCGGATCGATGCCGGGGCGGCGCTGAGCCGGCTGCTGCCGTGGGCCTCGGGAGAGGCCGCGCGGCTCGACGAGCTCGCCCCCGAGCGGATCACCGTGCCCAGTGGGTCCAGGATCCGGATCGACTACACGGATCCCGAGCAACCCGTACTCGCGGTCAAGTTGCAGGAGATGTTCGGGCTTCAGGAGTCCCCCGAGGTCGCCGGGGTGCCGCTGCTCGTCCATCTGCTCTCCCCCGCCGGGCGCCCCGTCGCCGTCACCGCCGATCTGGCGTCCTTCTGGAAGGACGGCTACAAGGGGGTCCGGGCGGAGCTGCGCGGCCGGTACCCGAAGCATCCGTGGCCCGAGGACCCGGCGGGCGCCGAGCCGACGCGGCACACCAACGCGCGGCTCAGGCGGTGACCGGTTCGGGTGCGGAGTCGTCGGCGGACTCCGGTTCGTCCGGGCGGCGGCTGCGCGCCTCCAGGTAGAGCGACAGGGCGAGCAGGAGGACTCCGAGGGCCGCGAAGCCCCAGGGGAGGTAGGAGGTCATGAGGAGGACCAGGGTGCGGTGGGAGCGGACCAGGTCGACGGTGTGCTCGATGTAGTCCTCGCGCATCTTCACGTGCCCGGCGAAGGCCGTCACCTTGTCGCGGTCGCCGAGGAGGGTGCCGCCGCGCAGTTCCTCCCGGTGGATCTCCTCGCCGTAGACGGGGGCGCCGGTGACGGGTTCGACCCAGAACTTGCGGACCGTGGTGTACCAGCGGGTCGTACCGGTCTTGGCGAGCTGCTCGGCGGTGATGCCCGCGAGGGGCAGCTTCTTGGGCCACTTCACCTGGGTCCATGGGATGGTCTGCTCGAAGTAGTAGACCTCCAGGCCGCGGAAGTCCTGGGTGCCCTGGTAGTGGATGGGGCTGGAGGTGCGGGTCTGGGCGTCGAAGTACTCGTAGTCCCGCTTCTCGGTCAGGAAGGGCCACTTGAACTCGAGGCCCTGGCGTGTGACCGGGTCGCCGTCGACCATCTCGCCGGTGGCGTGGATCGGTTGCTGGGTGTGGGCGTCGAAGATGTACCGCTCGGGGATGTAGGCGACCTGTTCGCCGTCGGGGCCCTGGGCGTAGGACAGGCCGTCCCAGACGACGACGTCCCGGCCCAGGGTCTTCTCGATCTTCTCCGACTCCTCGACGTTGCCCTTGAGGGTCTGCACGACGGTGATCCTGGAGACCTTCTTGACCTGCATGGAGTTGTCCATGAGGGTCGCGTTCCTGGCCTCCAGGACCATGTCCTGGTAGTGGTTCGCCGGGATCTTGGCCAGGCGTGGGAAGGCGTACCAGCGCAAGCTCGGGGACAGGGCCGCGAAGAACACGGCGAGGGCGAGCAGGATCAGGCTGGCCTTGCGGCGCATCTCGGCCTCCCTCCGGGGGCGGTCACGGGTGTGACGGCACCGTCGTCAGCAGCGGCTTCGGGGACGTCTCACCGGTCGGTGACCCCATCGCGGTGATCGTGAGGACCAGGGCGAGCGCGAGGGCCAGGCCGATCGCGGCGGCGATCAGGGCACGCATGCGGCCTCCCGACGTACTGGAACTGATAGGTCGTCAGATCCGCACCGTAGCAACGGGTGGGCGAGATGAGAACACGTCGCACACGACGACGGCGCCCCCCGCGTGGAGGGGCGCCGCCTTGGTCGTACGAGGACGTGCTACGCGCTCGGGCTCGGGCTCGCCGACGGGCTCGCCGACGGGCTCGGGGAGGCCGAGGTGTCGGCCGCGGCGGCCACGGTCAGTTCGACCGTCAGGGACGCGCCGCCGGCGGTCTCGATGCGGAGCAGGAAGGTACCGGTGGTGTCGTCCGCGTAGAGCTTCGGGAGCTTGAGCAGACCCTTCGCGTCCGTCTCCAGGCCCGTGAGGGTGCGTACGGTCTTGCCGGCCGCGTCCTTGAAGTAGGGGCCCTTGGTGTTGGCGGTCGCGTCGTCCGCCGAGGTGACGAGGGTGGCGGTGGCGGCGACGCCGTCCGCGACGGCGCCTCCGCTGGTGGCCCTCACCTCGACCTGGTCGGCGAACTCACCGCCCGGGGTGCAGGTCAGCGCGGCGCCGCTGGTGCGCACCAGGGTGTCGGCGACGCGTTCGGTGACGGTCGCGGTGTAGGCGAGGCCGCTGACCGCGCGGCCCACGACGGTGGCGCGGACGGTGAACGCGCCCGTCTTCTCGCCCGCCCTCAGCACGGGCGCGACGGCCACGCCCGAGCTGTTGGTGACCACCGTGGCGACGCTCTCCCCACCCGTGAAGGCGGTGTCGGTGTCCCCGACGATCGTGAAGCGGATCCGCACCTTGCCGACCGCCTTGCCGGCCGAGGTCTCGGCGCGGGTGCTGATCCGCTTGGCGAAGGCGTCACCGGCCTCGGCGGTGAGCTTCGGGGTGCCCGCGTCCTCGAGGTGGTGCACGGTGTCCGTCGGCGTCGGGCTCGGGCTCGACGGCGGGGTCGGGCTCGGGCTCGGGTCGGTCGGCGGGGTCGGGCTGTGCGTCGGCGGCGGGGTGGGGCTCGGGCTCGGGGTGTGGCTGCCGGGCGTGCCGGGCGTGCCGGGCGTGCTGGGCGTGGACGGGAGTCCGGGCGACGGCGTGGGGTTCGCGCCGCTGTCGCTGGGCGTGCTGGGCAGGGTGCCCGTGCCGTCGGGGATCTCGTGGGTGCCCTTGCGGTAGTACTCCAGCCACGACAGGACCGTGTTCAGGTACTCCTGCGAGTTGTTGTAGCTGAGGATCGCGCGGTTGAGGTGGGACTGGGTGGACAGGTCCCAGCCGAAACGGCACAGGTAGTGACCGGCCGCGAGCGCCGCGTCGTAGATGTTGTTGGGGTCCTTCTTGCCGTCGCCGTTGCCGTCGCGGCCGGCCCACTCCCAGGTGGACGGGATGAACTGCATCGGCCCGACGGCCCGGTCGTAGACGCTGTCGCCGTCGTACGCGCCGTCGTCGGTGTCGCTGATGTGCGCGAAGCCGAGGCCGTTCAGCTTCGGACCGAGGATCCTGCCGATGGTGTTGCCGTCCGCGTCGACACGGCCGCCGCGCGCCTGGCCGGACTCCACCTTGCCGATGGCGGCGAGGAGCTGCCAGGGCAGGTTGCAGCCGGGCTTGGAGGCCTGGAGGGAGGAAGCGGCCTGCTTGTAGGCGGCGAGCACGGTCGCGGGGATCCCGGCCTCGCTCGCGCCGCCGACCGCGGGAGTGGCGGCGGTCGGCGAGGGGATCGGGCTGGTGAGCGGCGGCAGGTCCGTGTAGTAGCGGGAGTTGCCGGTCGCGGAGTCGGTGGCCGTCACGTCGGGCGTGGGCTGGGCGTCCGCGGCGGTCGATCTGCCGTCGCCGTCGACGGTCACCCCGGGTGCCTGGGACGCGGACAGTGCCGCGACCGCCGCTGCGGCGACGGTGGTGGCCACCGCCCCCTTGCGCAGCCTCCTGCCGAATTGCGCCGACATAAAGTGAACCCCTCCCGTGGACGCCCGAGCGCCCGTCTCCGTTCGACGTGCTCGCCATGGTGTGACGATCGACCCGTGGTGTGGGTTGCCCTCGTGGAGCGTTTCCTTGCCGTGTTCTTCAGTTCGGTTCCGCGGGCCGACCGCGCTCCCCGGCGCGGTGACCCAGGCGACCCTACGACAACTTGCTTTGTGCGGGCACCTGTTCGTGCCCGGTTTTCACCAGTTGGCCATACTGAGCCGGTCCGACCGACCAGAACCGGGGAGCTTTCTTGCCGTTCACGCTGAGCCACGCGGCCGCTGTCCTGCCCGCCTTGCGCACCGACGGGACCGGCCGGGCAGGGCTGGTCCCGTCGGTGCTGGTGGCGGGTTCCTTCGCACCCGACATGACCTACTTCGCGGCGAGCGCGCTGTCGGGGGCGATGGAGTTCGGGGCGTTCACCCACTCGTTCCCTGGCGTCTTCACCGTCGACGTGCTGATCGCGTGGACGCTGGTGGGGTTGTGGCTGCTGATCCGCGAGCCACTGGTGGCGCTGCTTCCGGTGCGGCGCCAGGGGCGGGTGGCCGGCCTGCTGCGCTGCGGCGCGCCACGCGCGCGTGCACGGCTCTCGCTCGGCGTGCGGGGTTACGTCTCCGCGGCGCTCGGGGCGCTGACGCACGTCGTGTGGGACGCGTTCACCCATCACGACCGGTGGGGGATGCGGCTGTTCCCGGTCCTGGGCGACACGATCGCCGGCTCGCCGCTGTACTGGTATCTCCAGTACGGCAGTTCGGCGGCGGCCGCCGTGGTGATCGCGGTGTTCCTCGGGTACGCGCTGCGGCGGGCGCCGGTGTCCGAGCCGGTCGGGGTGCCCGCGCTGTCCGGGCCGGACCGCTGGTGGGCCACCGCCGTCATCGGTGGCTGTGCGCTCGTCGGGGCGGTGCAGCGGGCCTCGCGGTGGTGGGACTACTGGGGGTCCACCGCGAAGCCCTGGGAGCTCATCCCGACCCTGTGCTTCGGGGCGGGCGCGGGACTGGTCCTTGGGGTGCTGGTCTACGCCGTGGGCGTCAGGGTGTGGCGTCCGGTCCCGGTGCCCGGTCCTGGGCCGGAGCTGAGCCGTCGAGGCGGTCGGTGACCGTGGCGGCGGTCGCGATGAACACGGTGACGGTCCGGACCGGGCGGGAGCGGGGCAGTGCCGTCAGGAGGAGCGCCAGACAGCCGCGGGCCTGGTCGGCGCAACGGGGCCAGTCCAGCCGGGTGAGCCGCTGACGCAGGTCGGCCGCGGTGCCGCGCAGGGCGGTGGCCAGGTCGGTCGGGACGCGGGCGGTACTGGCCGCTGCCGCGAAGGGCGGGACCGACGGCGGTGGGGTGGACGCGGCCGCATCGGTGGTCGCCTGCGCCGGAGCCGTCTGGCGGTGGAGCGTGCGTATACCCATGTCGGCATCTTTACGGGCCGGGGGGTGGGGAGCGTGTTGTCGGGGACCACGTGGGTGACGGGGGTGGGCGGGGGGCTTGTTCTCGCCCCCGCCGCCCTTACCCGTCCCATCCCCAGGGGCTCTGCCCCCATCCGCCCCCGCGGGGGACAGGCGGGGGGTGCGTGGGGTCGTGGACGGGTGCGGGTGTGTGGGGGCTGGACGCGCAGTTCCCCGCGTCCCTGGGGGGCACCGCCGTCGCCCTTCACCCCCCGCCGGGGACAGGTGGGGGGTGCGTGGGGTCGTGGGCGGGTGCCGGTGTGTGGGGGCTGGGCGCGCAGTTCCCCGCGCCCCTAGGGGGCGCCGCCGTCCCCCCTTCTGGCTAGTGGGCCGCCGACTCCCAGTCCGGGCCCACGCCCACCGAGACGTCGAGCGGGGCCCGCAGGTGGACCGCGTTCGCCATTTCGCGGCGGACCAGTTCCTCGACCGCCGTGCGCTCGCCCGGGGCGATCTCGAGGACGATTTCGTCGTGGACCTGGAGGAGCATGCGGGAGGTCAGGTCCGCCGCGCGCAGCGCCTTGTCGACGTTGAGCATGGCGATCTTGACGATGTCGGCCGCCGTGCCCTGGATGGGCGCGTTGAGGGCCATCCGCTCGGCGGCCTCACGGCGCTGGCGGTTGTCGCTGTTGAGGTCGGGCAGGTAGCGGCGGCGGCCGAAGAGGGTCGCCGTGTAGCCGGTCGCCCGAGCCTCGTCGACGGCCCGGCGCAGATAGTCCTGCACCCCGCCGAAGCGCTCGAAGTACGTGTCCATCAGGGCACGCGCCTCGCCCGCCTCGATGTTCAGCTGCTGGGAGAGGCCGAAAGCGGACAGCCCGTACGCCAGGCCGTACGACATGGCCTTGATCTTGCGGCGCATCTCCGCGTCGACGGCGTCGCGCTCGACGGCGAACACCTGCGAGGCGACCGTGGTGTGCAGGTCCTCGCCGGAGGTGAACGCCTCGATGAGGCCCTCGTCCTCGGACAGGTGGGCCATCACCCGCAGTTCGATCTGGCTGTAGTCCGCGGTCATCAGGGACTCGAAGCCCTCGCCGACCACGAACCCGCGGCGGATCGCTCGGCCCTCGTCGGTGCGGACCGGGATGTTCTGGAGGTTCGGGTCCGTCGAGGACAGCCGGCCGGTCGCCGCCACCGTCTGGTTGAAGGTGGTGTGGATACGGCCGTCCGCGGCGATGGTCTTGATCAGGCCCTCGACGGTGACGCGGAGCTTGGCCTGCTCACGGTGCCGGAGCATGATCACCGGCAGTTCGTTGTCCGTCTGGCCGGCCAGCCAGGCGAGGGCGTCGGCGTCGGTGGTGTAGCCGGTCTTCGTCTTCTTCGTCCTCGGCAGACCCAGCTCGCCGAAGAGGACCTCCTGAAGCTGCTTGGGCGAACCCAGGTTGAACTCGTGCCCGGCGGCCGCGTGGGCCTCCTTCACGGCCTGCTGGACGGCCCCGGCGAACATCTGCTCCATGGCCTCCAGGTGGGCCCGGTCGGCGGCGATGCCGTGCCGCTCCAGGCGGGCCAGCAGGGCGGAGGTGGGCAGCTCCATGTCGCGCAGCAGGTCCGCGGCGCCGACCTCCTGAAGGCGGGTCTCGAAGGCCTCGCCCAGGTCCAGGATGGCCTGGGCCTGCACCATGAGCGCCTCGGCCTCGGCGCCGTCGTCCGCGCCGAAGGCGAGCTGGCCGTCGGCCGCGGCGGCGGGCGCCAGTTCCCGGTGCAGGTACTCCAGCGACAGCGCGTCCAGGTCGAAGGAGCGGCGCCCCGGCTTGACGAGGTACGCGGCGAGCGCGGTGTCCATGAAGACGCCGGCGATGCTCCAGCCGTGCTCGGCGAAGACCCGCATCGCGGCCTTGGCGTTGTGGAAGACCTTGGGACGGTCGGCGTCGGCCAGCCAGGCGGCGAACGCCGTCTCGTCGGCCTCGTCGAGCTGGGTGGGGTCGAACCAGGCGGCCACTCCCCCGGACGCCGCGAGGGCGATCTCGGCGACCGAGCCGGCACCCAGGGCCCAGGCGTCGACCGTGGCCACGCCGAGAGTGCCGGTGCCGTGCTCGGCGAGCCAGCCGGCCAGCTCGCCGGTGCCGAGGACGGTGCCGTCGATCTCCACACCGGCGGTGGCGGCCGGGGCCGGTTCGGCCTCCTCGGCGCCCGGGTCGACGGCCAGCAGCCGCTCGCGCAGCGAGGGGTTCCTGATCTCGAGGGTGTCGAGGAGCATCGCGAGGGTCTTGCGGTCGTACGGCGCGCGCTCCAGGTCGGCGACCGTCCGGGGCAGCTCGACGGTGCGGACCATCTCGGTGAGGCGGCGGTTGAGCTTGACCGACTCCAGGTGGTCGCGGAGGTTCTGGCCCGCCTTGCCCTTGACCTCCTCGACGCGCTCGACGAGGTCCGCGAACGAACCGAACTGGTTGATCCACTTCGCGGCGGTCTTCTCACCGACGCCCGGGATGCCGGGCAGGTTGTCGGACGGGTCGCCGCGCAGGGCCGCGAAGTCGGGGTACTGGGCGGGCGTCAGGCCGTACTTCTCGAACACCTTCTCCGGGGTGAACCGGGTCAGCTCGGAGACGCCCTTGGTGGGGTAGAGCACGGTGGTGTGCTCGCTGACCAGCTGGAAGGAGTCGCGGTCGCCCGTGACGATCAGCACGTCGAACCCCGCGGCCTCGGCCTGGGTGGCGAGCGTGGCGATGACGTCGTCGGCCTCGAAGCCGTCGACCGCGAACCGCGACACGTGCATCGCGTCCAGCAGCTCGCCGATCAGCTCGACCTGGCCCTTGAACTCGTCCGGAGTCTTGGAGCGGTTGGCCTTGTACTCCGTGAACTCCTCGGAGCGCCAGGTCTTGCGGGACACGTCGAAGGCCACCGCGAAGTGGGTGGGCGCCTCGTCGCGCAGGGTGTTGGCCAGCATCGAGGCGAAGCCGTAGATCGCGTTCGTCGGCTGGCCCGTCGCGGTCGTGAAGTTCTCCGCGGGCAGCGCGAAGAACGCGCGGTAGGCCAGCGAGTGCCCGTCCATGAGCATCAGGCGCGGGCGGTTGCCGCCGGGGCTGTTGTCGGTCTGCTTCGCTGCTGTCTCTGCCACGCCCCCGATCCTGCCACGAGCCACTGACACTCCGGCCCGCCCGCCACCGACGGCGCCCACGCGGCGGCCCCCGCACGCCCGGCGAACCCCCCTGTCACTCCCCCGTGCGAGGATCGGAGACGTACCTCACATGCGTGTGCGAAGGAGACGGTCCGATGGCCACGAAGCCGCCCAAGGGTGATCCGGTTCAGGACGCTCCGCAGGTCGCCGAGCCGAAGCACGCGGCGGCGGGGCTGCCCGCGATCGGACACACGCTGCGGGTCGCCCAGCGGCAGATGGGCGTCAGGCGCACCGCCCTGACCCTGCTGCGGGTCAACCAGAAGGACGGCTTCGACTGCCCGGGCTGCGCCTGGCCGGAGCCGGAGCACCGGCACACGGCGGAGTTCTGCGAGAACGGCGCGAAGGCGGTCGCCGAGGAGGCCACCCTGCGCCGGGTCACCCCCGAGTTCTTCGCCGCGCACCCGGTCACGGACCTCACGGCGCGGAGCGGCTACTGGCTGGGGCAACAGGGGCGGCTCACCCATCCCGTGTACCTCCCCGAGGGGGGCACCCACTACGAGCCGGTGACCTGGGAGCGCGCCTTCGACATCGTCGCCGAGGAGATCGCCGCCCTCGGCTCCCCCGACGAGGCCGTCTTCTACACCTCCGGCCGCACCAGCAACGAAGCCGCCTTCCTCTACCAGCTGTTCGCGCGTGAGCTGGGCACCAACAACCTGCCGGACTGCTCCAACATGTGCCACGAGTCCTCCGGCTCGGCCCTGTCGGAGACCATCGGCATCGGCAAGGGCAGCGTCCTGCTGGAGGACCTCCACCGGGCCGACCTGATCATCGTCGCCGGCCAGAACCCCGGCACCAACCACCCGCGGATGCTCTCCGCCCTGGACCGGGCCAAGGCGAACGGCGCGAAGGTCATCAGCGTCAACCCGTTGCCCGAGGCGGGCCTGGAGCGCTTCAAGGACCCCCAGACCGCCCAGGGCATGCTCAAGGGCACCGCCCTCACCGACCTGTTCCTGCAGATCCGGATCGGCGGCGACCAGGCGCTCTTCCGCCTCCTGAACAAGCTGATCCTGGACAAGGGCGCCGTCGACCAGGCCTTCGTCGACGAACACACCCACGGCTTCGAGGAGTTCGCCGCGGCCGCCCGCGCGGCCGACTGGGACGAGACGCTCGCCGCGACGGGACTGACCCGCGCGGAGATCGAGCAGGCGCTCGCCATGGTGCTCGCCTCCGAACGCACCATCGTGTGCTGGGCGATGGGCCTCACCCAGCACAAGCACTCCGTGCCGACCATCCGCGAGGTGGTCAACTTCCTTCTGCTGCGCGGCAACATCGGCCGCCCGGGCGCGGGCGTGTGCCCCGTCCGCGGCCACTCCAACGTGCAGGGCGACCGCACGATGGGCATCTTCGAGCGCCCCGCGCCGGCCTTCCTGGACGCGCTGGAGAAGGAGTTCGGCTTCGCCCCGCCCCGGCGGCACGGCTACGACGTCGTACGGGCCATCGAGGCGCTGCGCGACGGCGCGGCGAAGGTGTTCTTCGCCATGGGCGGCAACTTCGTCTCCGCCTCGCCCGACACCGAGGTCACCGAGGCGGCCATGCGACGGGCCCGGCTCACCGTGCACGTGTCGACGAAGCTCAACCGCTCGCACGTGGTCACGGGCGCGCGTGCCCTGATCCTGCCGACCCTCGGCCGCACCGAGCGCGATCTGCAAGGCGCCGGCGAGCAGTTCGTGACCGTCGAGGACTCCATGGGCATGGTGCACGCCTCCCGGGGACGTCTGGAGCCCGCGAGCCCGCACCTGCTGTCCGAGCCGGCGATCGTGGCCCGGCTCGCGCGGCGCGTGCTGGGCCACGGCTCCCGCACGCCGTGGGAGGAGTTCGAGAAGGACTACGCCACGATCCGCGACCGCATCGCGCGCGTGGTCCCCGGCTTCGAGGACTTCAACGCGCGCGTGGCCCGCCCCGGCGGCTTCACCCTCCCGCACGCCCCGCGCGACGAGCGCCGCTTCCCCACGGCCACCGGCAAGGCCAACTTCACCGCGGCGCCCGTGGAGTACCCAAGGCTGCCCGAGGGCCGCCTCCTGCTCCAGACGCTGCGTTCGCACGACCAGTACAACACCACGATCTACGGCCTGGACGACCGTTACCGCGGTATCCGGGGCGGCCGCCGGGTGGTCCTGGTCAACTCCGAGGACGCCCGTGAGCTGAGCCTGGCCGACGGCTCGTACGTGGACCTCGTCGGCGAGTGGAAGGACGGCGTGGAGCGCCGGGCGCCCGGCTTCCGGGTCGTGCACTACCCGACGGCACGGGGCTGCGCGGCCGCGTACTACCCGGAGACCAACGTCCTGGTGCCGCTGGACGCCACCGCCGACACCAGCAACACCCCGGCCAGCAAGTCCGTCGTCGTGCGTCTGGAACAATCGGCGACCGACTGAGCGTTTGCTCAGCCGAGTGAGCGATGTCGACGAAACGGAGCCGGGCCCCATGGGCGAGCACAAGCACGCGAAGTTCCCGCAAGAGGTCATCGACGAGTACGCCGCCCTCGGTGTCGACCTGCCGGCGCTGTTCTCCGCGGGACACCTCGGCACGCGCATGGGCGTGGAGATCGTGGAGGCGTCGGCGGACCGTGTCGTCGGGACGATGCCGGTGGAGGGCAACACCCAGCCGTACGGGCTGCTGCACGGCGGTGCCTCCGCCGTCCTGGCCGAGACGCTCGGCTCGGTCGGCTCGATGCTGCACGGCGGCTCCTCCAAGATCGCCGTGGGCGTGGACCTCAACTGCACGCACCACCGCGGGGCGCGCTCCGGGCTGGTGACCGGCGTGGCCACGCCCGTGCACCGGGGGCGCTCCACGGCGACGTACGAGATCGTGATCAGCGACGAGGAGGGGCGGCGGGTGTGCACCGCCCGGCTGACCTGTCTGCTGCGGGACGTGAACCCCGGGGACGCCGCCCACGTCGCGGCGACGACGACCGGCTGACGCGTACGCCCCCTGGCCCGCCCCCTCCCTCAAGGCCTAGCGTCGAGGCATGGCAACGGGAGGAGCCCCCGCGGTCCGGGGCGAGGCGGGCCGTCCGCCCACCGACACACGGCCCGCACGAGCCCGCGCGACCGCCGTCGACACAGGACCGCCCCCGCGCGCCGCCGAGGCCCCCAGCACACGCCCTCCACGCGCCACCCGCGAGCCCTCCGGGCGTCCTCCGCGCGCCGCCGAAGCCCCCAGCCCACACCCTCCACGCGCCGCCTGCGAGACCTCCAGCCGCCCTCCATGCGCCGCCGCCGAAGCCCCCAGCCCACACCCTCCACGCGCCGCCTGTGAGACCTCCGGGCGCCGTCCGCGCGCTACCGGCCAGTCCTCCGCCCCACGCCCTCCACGCGCCGGCCACACGGCCCCCGACGCGCGGTCCCCGGCATGACCGGCGTGGGCCCCGTCGAGCCCGGGGAGGGCACGCACGCGTGGGACGTCCTCGACGCCGCCCCGCCCCTCACCCGCCGCCCCCGCGGCCGCGTGGGCGCGTTCTACGAGCGGCACCGGCGTGCGGTCGCGGCCACCCTCGCGGGCGCCCTTCTCCTCGCGGGCGGCGTCTTTCTGTACGCCACGCGTCCCCGGCCGCCGGCACCCCTTCCGCCGCCGTACCCCTCCCAGGTCACCGACCTGCGCTATCTGGGCTGGGAGCCCGGGCCCGAGGGGGCGCCGGAGCGTAGTCTCAGCTTCGGGGTGGAGCTGAGCGTCCTGGCCGGACCCCCGGTCGCCGTGACCCGGATCTCCCAGCCGTACGCCGGGCTGTCCGTCCGGTCGAGCCCGGCGGCACCCTTCCGGACCGGAGCCGGATCGAGCCGCAAGATCATCGTGACGATGCGGGTGACGCAATGCCGAAAAGTGCCATGGAACGCCGGGCTCCCCTTCCTCGACGTAACTCTACGTAATACGCGCGCAATAGAACTTCATAGTTTCATCCTCGGGCAGCGCTATGCACAGCAGCTTTCAGAGGCCCTACAAGTCGCCTGTAGCAACGATTTTCGGTAATTAGCAAAACGC
>NZ_JBVISS010000015.1:0-209031 GCF_055575395.1 Streptomyces sp. NPDC034103
TTCGGTCTTGCGTTTCCGACTCTATCAGACCGTTTCCGGTTCCGATTTCCTCGGTGCTTTCCAGGTTCCCGCTCTCGCGTTTCCCTTTCCGGCGGCTCCGACTTTATCAGAAGTTCTGAGTCGGAATTCCCGCCCCCTTCGGGGACTGGTTCCGGCGCACGAGGCGGCCGGGTTCCCGTTCAGGCGGAGCCGTAAACGTACTGGAGCGGGCCGCCCCGATGCAAATCGAGGCGGCCCGCTCCAGGTTCACGCGTACGGAGTCCGACAGGTCGTCAGACCTCCACCACCACCGGGAGGATCATCGGCCTGCGGCGATAGTTGTCGGAGACCCACTTGCCGAGGACGCGTCGCACCAGCTGCTGGAGCTGGTGGGGCTCGACCACGCCGTCCTGAGCCGAGCGCTCCAAGACCTCCGTGATCTTCGGGACCACGTCGCTGAACGCGGAGTCCTCGATGCCCGAGCCGCGCGCCTGGACGTGCGGGCCACCCGTGATCTTGCCGGTCGACGCGTCGATGACCACGAAGACCGAGATGATGCCCTCGTCGCCGAGGATCCGCCGGTCCTTGAGGGCCGGCTCGCCCACATCGCCGACGGAGAGGCCGTCGACGTACACGTAACCCGCCTTGACCTTGCCGGAGATCTTGGCCTTGCCTTCGACCAGGTCGACGACGACGCCGTCCTCGGCGATGACGATCCGGTCGTGCGGGACGCCCGTCATCGCGCCGAGTTCGGCGTTGGCGCGCAGGTGGCGCCATTCGCCGTGGACCGGCATCAGGTTCTTCGGGCGGCAGATGTTGTAGAAGTACAGCAGCTCGCCGGCCGAGGCGTGTCCCGAGACGTGGACCTTGGCGTTGCCCTTGTGGACGACGTGGGCGCCCCAGCGGGTCAGGCCGTTGATGACGCGGTAGACCGCGTTCTCGTTGCCGGGGATCAGGGACGACGCCAGGATCACCGTGTCGCCGTTGACGATGCGGATCTGGTGGTCGCGGTTGGCCATCCGGGACAGGGCGGCCATCGGTTCGCCCTGGGAGCCCGTGCAGACCAGGACCACCTCGCGGTCGGGGAGGTCGTCGAGCGTCTTGACGTCGACCACCAGCCCCGGCGGGACCTTCAGGTAGCCCAGGTCCCGCGCGATGCCCATGTTGCGGACCATCGAGCGGCCGACGAAGGCGACCCTGCGGCCGTACTCGTTGGCCGCGTCCAGGATCTGCTGGATGCGGTGGATGTGGCTGGCGAAGCTCGCCACGATGATCCGCTTGCGGGCGTTGCCGAAGACCTGGTGCAGGACGTTGGAGATGTCCCGCTCGGGCGGGACGAACCCGGGTACCTCGGCGTTCGTGGAGTCGGAGAGAAGGAGGTCGATGCCCTCCTCGCTCAGACGGGCGAACGCGTGCAGGTCCGTGAGGCGGTTGTCCAGCGGGAGCTGGTCCATCTTGAAGTCGCCGGTGTGGACGACCATGCCCGCGGGGGTGCGGATGGCGACCGCCAGGGCGTCCGGGATGGAGTGGTTGACCGCGATGAACTCGCAGTCGAAGGGGCCGATGCGCTCGCGGTTCCCTTCCACCACCTCGAGGGTGTACGGGCGGATGCGGTGCTCCTGGAGCTTCGCCTCGATGAGGGCGAGGGTCAGCTTGGAGCCGATCAGCGGGATGTCCGGCTTCTCGCGGAGCAGGAACGGGACGGCACCGATGTGGTCCTCGTGGCCGTGCGTGAGCACGATGCCCTCGATGTCGTCGAGCCGATCCCTGATGGACGAGAAGTCCGGCAGGATCAGGTCGATCCCGGGCTGCTCCTCCTCGGGGAAGAGCACGCCGCAGTCGACGATCAGCAGGCGGCCGCCGTACTCGAAGACCGTCATGTTCCGGCCGATCTCGCCGAGACCGCCGAGTGGGGTGACCCGCAGGCCGCCTTCGGGGAGCGGCGGCGGCGGACCGAGTTCAGGATGCGGATGACTCAAAAGACTCTCCTCACCACACGCGCCACGTACCGGTGGGGCACGTGGCGCGCATGACGTTCGTGCGTGTAGCAGTTGTCGTTGTGGGTGCGGGCCCGGTGGCCTGCTTATTCAGTTGTGAAGTCTGGCGCGCGCCGGGGCGCGCGAAGTCTGTTGTCAGAGCTGTACCCCGCCGGCGGCAAGATCGATCTTGAGCTGCTGGACCTCTTCGGGCGCGAGTTCCACCATGGGGGCGCGCAGCGGTCCGGCCGGCAGGCCCTGGAGGGCGAGCGCGGCCTTGGTCGTCATGACGCCCTGGGTGCGGAACATGCCCGTGTAGACCGGGAGCAGCTTCTGGTGGATCTCGGTCGCCTTCTGGACGTCACCGGAGGTGTAGGCGTCGACCAGGGCGCGCAGCTCGGGCGTGACCACATGGCCGACGACCGAGACGAATCCGACCGCGCCCACGGAGAGCAGCGGCAGGTTCAGCATGTCGTCGCCGGAGTACCAGGCGAGGCCGGAGCGGGCGATGGCCCAGCTGGCGCGGCCGAGGTCGCCCTTGGCGTCCTTGTTGGCGACGATGCGCGGGTGCTCGGCGAGTCGGACCAGCGTCTCGGTGTTGATCGGGACGCCGCTGCGGCCGGGGATGTCGTAGAGCATGACCGGCAGTCCGGTGGCGTCGGCGAGGGCTGTGAAGTGCCGGTACAGGCCCTCCTGCGGGGGCTTGTTGTAGTACGGCGTGACGACCAGGAGGCCGTGGGCGCCGACCTGCTCGGCCCGGCGGGCGAGTTCCAGGCTGTGGTGGGTGTCGTTGGTGCCGACGCCCGCGATCACGTGGGCGCGGTCGCCGACCGCCTCCAGCACGGCTCGTACGAGGTCCGATTTCTCCGCGTCGCTGGTGGTGGGGGACTCACCGGTGGTGCCGTTGATGATCAGGCCGTCGTTGCCTGCGTCCACCAGGTGGGTAGCGAGCCGCTGCGCGCCGTCGAGGTCGAGTGCGCCGTCCGCCGTGAAGGGCGTGACCATGGCGGTGAGGACCCGCCCGAAGGGGGTCTGCGGAGTCGAGGTCGGAGCCATGGGGAATACGCTACTCGCTGCTCAGGGCCGGGTCTGCCCTCGGGGGGCGGGAAAAGTCATGACAAAGACGGAGCCCGGCACTGCCTGCTCGGGGGTTCAAGCAGTGCCGGGTCCGTTTGATCAGGCTAGATGAACTTCTCCAAATGCCGCAATACGGACACTTCGCGAGGCTGACCCGCACATCTGTGCCCGGTCGGAGAACTCGGGTGCGCTACGGCGCCACACGGCCGTTCGCATTGAAGGCGGCGTAGGTGAGGGGCATCAGCCTGGCCCACTCGGCCTCCATCTTCTCGCCGACCATCTCGATCTCCCGCTGCGGGAAGGACGGGACCTTCGCGAGTTCGTGCTGGGTGCGCAGGCCGAGGAAGTGCATCAGCGAGCGGGCGTTGCACGTGGCGTACATCGAGGAGAACAGGCCGACGGGCAGGACGGCTCGGGCCACCTCGCGGGCGACGCCGGCGGCGAGCATCTCCTGGTAGCGCTCGTATGCCTGGATGTACGACTCCTGCATCGAGCGTTCCATGATCTCTTGCTGGGCTTCGGTTCCCGGCACGAACTCGTACTTGCCGGGGCGACCCTGCTGGACCAGCTTGCGATCCTCGCCAGGTACGTAGAAGACCGGCTGCAGTTCCCGGTATCGGCCGGACTCCTCGTTGTACGAGTTGTGTACGACGATTCCGTTCGCCAGGAAGTTGTGCCAGGGGCCCTCCACCGAGAGGTCGTACGTCATCTCCTCGCCATCCGCCTCGATGGCCACGACGGGGTCCGGAACCGCTTTGGCGATCTTGCCGTCGCGCTGAGCCAGTGCTTGTTCCCCGCCACTCTTGGCGGTGTGGCAGGGCTCGCACGCCGGAGCGAGGTTCTTCTCGTCGAGGGCGCGGGTGAGGTCACCGGCCACCGGGACAACGTGGTCCAGGGCCAGCTGTTCGCGCGTGAAGTCCTGCCCGCACAGGTGGCAGGTGTCCGTGTCCTTGATCAACCGCTGGCGCTGCATGGAGGTCCACACGCCGATCCCTCGGCTCAGGCTGGGCGGGACCGGCGCCTGGGAGGGCGTGGGGACGGTTCCTGCGGCCATGACGGCGTCACCCACGGCGAGTTCGCCCGCTTTGACCCAGCCGTCAGGTGTGAAAACCGCATGGTCGACCGTGCAGCGCAGAGTCTTCCCGGAGGCAGTCGTGATCTTGATCAGCGGCTTGATGCCCGACTCGATCACGTCGACGATCCTGGCCCGCTGGGCGAGCAGGGTCTCTTCGTCGTAGCAACGGACGTGGTTACGCCGTACCGATTCGAGCTTCCGCAGGCGCGTGCTCGGGTGCTGTTCACGGAACTCGGCGACGGCCGACTCGGCCGCCTCCCTGTTGTCGTACAGCCCGAGGTAGTTGTCGGTCTCGCCGCGGCGTACCTGAGCCATCCACTTGCCTGCCCGGCTGTGCCAGGTGACGCCGCCCGCGGAGTGAGGGAGGCGGTCCTCCACACCCAGCTGCCAGAGCTGGTGGAGTTCGGCGATGGTGCGTCGACGGAGGTTGCCCGCCTCGCTCTCCAGCGTGATCTCGGTGTCACCCGCGATGCACCAGCCCACGCGGTGCCGCATGAACTCGCGGAAGACGAAGATGGGGGCGCTGATGAAGAAGGTCATCGAGTTGTGCTCGAAGGGGCTGCCGTGCCGGTCCCGCATCAGGTAGTTGATGAGGCCCTTGGAACGCTCGGGGTCCTTCTGGAGCTCCTCGAGGGACTGCTCGCCGGCGGTGGAGACGCGCGCGGCCCACAGCACGTCGGAGTCGGCCGCGGTGTGCTTGACCAGCTCGACGGTCACATCGCTGCGGAAGCTGGGCTTGAGGTCGTCGGCGGGGGTGTCGGTCACGGCTCGGAGGGTCCTTCCATCACGTCTCTCGGGCGGCGCCCACTCTACGGCCCGGCACTGACATCAGGGCGTTCGGTGCCGGGACGCGACATCTTCGGTGAAGTTCCATGAATTCGGGGCATCAGGGCACCTTTTGTGGCACTCGTGCGTCTGTACCAACAACAGTGATGCATTCGAGCCCCGAAAGGAGCGTCACCTCGATGTTCCACCGGCGTGAGCCCGTCCCATTCGCCTTCGTCGCCGAGGCCGACAGGTTCCGCAGCAATATCGCTCCCCCTCCCCCGGAGAAGGCCTCGGTCGGGCAGATAGCCGGGCGTTGGCTCCTCGGGGTCACCATCATCGCCGCGCTGATCGGGTCCCTGGTGATCGGGACGCCGGCGCTGACGCTGGACCACTCGGCCACGGGCACCCAGGAGTCACAGGCCTCCCAGGGGCGCTGACTCTCCCCCACTGCCCCAAATGGCGTGGGAGGGACCCCCATGGGCCCCCAAGGGTGGCTCCTGAAGACACCGGCGGATAGCCTCACCGGGCACAGCCCACGTATGGATCGAGTGAGGACCAGCCGTGCCCCTGCCCTTCCTGACGGCCGACCGCGCATTCGAGACAGCCGACGACGTCGCGCTGCCCTTCGACGACCGTGAGCACTGGCGGCGCCCCTACCGGCCCGGGCCCTATCGGGTGGGCGCGGCCGCGCTGGTGCTGCTCCTCGCGTCGTACGTGCTCTTCGCGGCGGTCATCATCGCCCTCACCGGTTCCGTGACCGAGGGCGGTGCGGTCATCGGGATCGCGGTCGCCATGATCGCGGTGGCGCTGCGGCTGCTGCGCGTGGGGGTCTGGGTGAGCGCTCGCGGCATCCGGCATGTCGCGTTCCTCCGCACGCGTACCGTGCGCTGGGACAAGGTCGCCGCCGTGCGGACGGTGCAGCAGCCGGTGCGTTGGCTGGGGCTGCCCCGCACCGTGCAGGGCCAGGCGCTGACCGTCGTACGCAGCGATCGGCGGGCCGAGGGGCCGGTGCCGTTGCTGACCACGCACAACGCGGACTTCCTGGCGCGGCCCGAGGCGTTCGACCGGGCGGCGGACTCGGTGGAGGCGTGGGGCGCGGAGTACCAGCGGGGGTGACTCGCCGGTGAAGACGTCGAAGGGGCCGGTCCGCGGGAGGTGCGGGCCGGCCCCTTTCGTGTGCGGTGCCTCAGGCCTGGACGGGTTTGCCGTCGTGCAGGGCGATCGCGCGCTGCATGGCCTTGCGGGCGCGCGGGGTGTCACGGGCGTCCTGGTAGGCGACGGCGAGGCGGAACCAGGTGCGCCAGTCGTGGGGCGCGTCCTCGGTCTCGGCCTTGCGCCTGGCGAAGACCTCGTCGGCCGAGTCGCGGTCGATCCGGCCGCTGGGGGTGCGCTTGAGCTCGTCGACGGGCAGGCCGCCCTCGGCGTCGAGTTCGGCGGCGAGGGCGTTGGCCCGGCGGACGAACTGGGTGTTCTTCCACAGGAACCACAGGCCGATGACCGGCAGGATCAGCACCGCCACGCCGAAGGTGACGGTGAGGAGCGTGCCGGACTGGATGAGCATCACACCGCGGCTGCCGACCAGGACGAAGTAGAAGACCAGGACGGCGGCCGTCACGGCGTAGGAGAGCTTGGCGCGCATGGTGTCGTCAGCCCAGGTCCAGGAAGTTTTCCAGGCCGAAGGTGACGCCCGGGGTGGTGACCACGCGGCGGGCGCCCAGCAGGATGCCCGGCATGAAGCTGCTGTGGTGGAGCGAGTCGTGGCGGATGGACAGCGTCTCGCCCTCACCGCCGAGCAGGACCTCCTGGTGGGCCAGCAGACCGCGCAGCCGCACGGAGTGGACCGGGACACCGTCGACGTCCGCGCCGCGCGCGCCGTCCAGGCCCGTCTCCGTGGCGTCCGGCGCCGGTGCCGTGCCCGCCTCGGCGCGGGCCGCGGCGATGAGCTGGGCGGTGCGCGTGGCGGTGCCCGAGGGGGCGTCGACCTTCTTCGGGTGGTGGAGTTCGACGACCTCGACCGACTCGAACCAGGGCGCGGCGATCTGCGCGAACTTCATGGTGAGGACGGCCCCGATGGAGAAGTTGGGCGCGATGAGGACACCCGTCCCCGGGGAGGCGGCCAGCCAGCCGTCCAGCTGCGCGAGGCGTTCGTCGGTCCAGCCCGTCGTACCGACGACGGCGTGGATGCCGTGGCCGACGCAGTACTCGAGGTTGGCCATCACCGAGTCCGGTGTGGTCAGTTCGACGGCGACCTGGGCGCCCGTCTCCGCCAGGGTCTCCAGCTTGTCGCCCCGGCCGAGGGCGGCGACCAGCTCCATGTCCTCGGCGGCCTCCACGGCCCTGACCGCCTCGGAGCCGATCCGGCCCTTGGCACCGAGGACCGCCACGCGCAGCTTGCTCATCACTTGCTTCCTTAAAGACGCTTCCGAAAGACAGACGGAGGGTTAGGCCACGGCGTCGTGCAGTCGGGCCGCCTGCTTGTCCTTGAGCGGGCCGATGACCGACAGCGAGGGCCGCTGTCCCAGGATGTCGCGGGCGACCGCGCGGACCTCGTCCGGGGTGACCGAGGCGATCCGGGTCAGCATGTCGTCGACGGACATCTGCTCGCCCCAGCACAGCTCGCTCTTGCCGATGCGGTTCATGAGCGCGCCGGTGTCCTCGAGGCCGAGGACGGTGGAGCCGCGGAGCTGGCCGATGGCACGGGAGATCTCGTCGTCGGTCAGGCCGTGCTGGGCGACGTGGTCGAGCTCGTCGCGGCAGATCTTCAGCACGTCGTGGACCTGCGAGGGCCGGCAGCCGGCGTAGACGCCGAAGAGGCCGCAGTCGGCGAAGCCGGAGGTGTACGAGTACACGCTGTAGGCCAGGCCGCGCTTCTCGCGGACCTCCTGGAACAGGCGGGAGGACATCCCGCCGCCCAGGGCCGTGTTCAGCACGCCGAGGGCCCAGCGGCGCTCGTCCGTGCGGGCCAGGCCGGGCATGCCGAGGACGACGTGGGCCTGCTCGGTCTTGCGGCCGATCAGCTCCACGCGGCCCGCGGTGCGCAGGGCCCGCCTGCCGTCGCGCGGGGCGATGGGCGTGGCGGTGGTGTTCTTGAGGGCGCCCGCCTTCTCGAAGGCCGCGCGGACCTGTCGTACGACCTTGGTGTGGTCGATGTTGCCGGCAGCCGCCACGACCAGGTGGGTCGGGTCGTAGTGCTTCTTGTAGAAGCGGCGGATGCGGTCGGCGGTGAGGGCGTTGACGGTGTCGACCGTGCCGAGGACCGGGCGGCCGAGGGGGTTGTCGCCGAACATGGTCTGCGCGAACAGGTCGTGCACGCCGTCGCCCGGGTCGTCCTCGGTCATGGCGATCTCTTCGAGGATCGCGCCCCGCTCGACGTTGACGTCCTCCTCGAGGATCAGGGAGCCCGTGAGCATGTCACAGACGACGTCGATGGCGAGCGGCAGGTCGGTGTCGAGCACGCGCGCGTAGTAGCACGTGTACTCCTTGGCGGTGAAGGCGTTCATCTCGCCGCCGACCGCGTCGATGGCGGAGGAGATGTCCAGCGCCGACCTGCGGGTGGTGCCCTTGAAGAGCAGGTGCTCCAGGTAGTGCGTGGCGCCGTTCAGGGACGGCGTCTCGTCCCGGGAGCCGACGTGGGCCCAGATGCCGAAGGTCGCTGAGCGGACCGAGGGCAGGGTCTCGGTGACGATGCGCAGGCCGCCCGGGAGGGTGGTCTTGCGGACCGTGCCGATGCCGTTCTCGCCCTTGATCAGGGTTTGGGTACGGGCGACGGCCCGCGCCTCCGAGGAGGTGCGGGCCGTCGTCGTAGAGCTGTTCGACGTCACTTGTCGGTGTCGTCCTTCTGCTCGTCAGAGGCGTTGTCCTCGCCCTCGATCACGGGGATCAGGGAGAGCTTGCCGCGGGAGTCGATCTCGGCGATCTCGACCTGGACCTTCGCGCCCACGCCGAGGACGTCCTCGACGTTCTCCACGCGCTTGCCGCCGGCGAGCTTGCGGATCTGCGAGATGTGCAGCAGACCGTCCTTGCCCGGGAGCAGCGAGACGAACGCGCCGAAGGTGGTCGTCTTCACGACCGTGCCCAGGTAGCGCTCGCCGACCTCCGGCATGGTCGGGTTGGCGATCTGGTTGATCGTGGCGCGGGCGGCCTCGGCGGACGGTCCGTCGACCGCGCCGATGTAGATCGTGCCGTCGTCCTCGATCGTGATGTCGGCGCCGGTGTCCTCCTGGATCTGGTTGATCATCTTGCCCTTGGGGCCGATGACCTCACCGATCTTGTCCACGGGGATCTTGACGGTGATGATCCGCGGGGCGTTCGGGGACATCTCGTCCGGCGTGTCGATCGCTTCCATCATCACGTCGAGGATGTGGAGGCGGGCGTCACGGGCCTGCTTGAGGGCCGCGGCCAGGACGGAGGCCGGGATGCCGTCCAGCTTGGTGTCGAGCTGGAGGGCGGTCACGAACTCCTTGGTGCCGGCGACCTTGAAGTCCATGTCGCCGAAGGCGTCCTCCGCACCGAGGATGTCGGTGAGGGTGACGTAGTGCGTCTCGCCGTCGATCTCCTGGGAGATCAGACCCATGGCGATACCGGCGACCGGGGCCTTCAGCGGCACACCGGCGTTCAGCAGCGACATGGTGGAGGCGCAGACCGAGCCCATGGACGTCGAGCCGTTGGAGCTCAGCGCCTCGGAGACCTGGCGGATCGCGTAGGGGAACTCCTCGCGCGTCGGCAGGACCGGGACCAGGGCGCGCTCGGCGAGCGCGCCGTGGCCGATCTCGCGGCGCTTGGGGGAGCCGACGCGGCCGGTCTCGCCGGTGGAGTACGGCGGGAAGTTGTAGTTGTGCATGTAGCGCTTGCGGGTCACCGGGGAGAGGGTGTCCAGCTGCTGCTCCATACGGAGCATGTTGAGGGTGGTGACGCCCAGGATCTGGGTCTCGCCACGCTCGAACACCGCCGAGCCGTGCACGCGCGGGATGGCCTCGACCTCGGCGGCGAGCGTACGGATGTCCGTGACGCCACGGCCGTCGATGCGCTTCTTCTCCTTGATCACGCGCTCGCGGACGAGCTGCTTGGTCAGGGAGCGGTACGCGGCGGAGATCTCCTTCTCGCGGCCCTCGAACTCCGGCAGGAGCTTCTCGGCGGCGAGCGCCTTGACGCGGTCCAGCTCGGCCTCGCGCTCCTGCTTGCCGGCGATGGTCAGCGCGGAGGCGAGCTCCGGGCGGACGGCGGCGGAGAGCGCCTCCAGGATGTCGTCCTGGTAGTCGAGGAAGATCGGGAACTCGCCGGTCGGCTTGGCGGCCTTGGAGGCGAGGTCGGCCTGGGCGCGGCAGAGCACCTTGATGAAGGGCTTGGCGGCTTCCAGACCGGCGGCGACGACCTCCTCGGTCGGGGCCTCGGCGCCGCCCTTGACCAGCTGGATGGTCTTCTCGGTGGCCTCGGCCTCGACCATCATGATCGCGACGTCGCCGTCCTCGAGGGTGCGGCCCGCGACGACCATGTCGAAGACGGCGTCCTCGAGCTCGGTGTGCGTCGGGAAGGCCACCCACTGGCCGTTGATCAGCGCGACGCGGACGCCGCCGATCGGGCCGGAGAAGGGCAGACCGGCCAGCTGCGTGGACGCGGACGCGGCGTTGATCGCGACGACGTCGTACAGGTGGTCGGGGTTGAGCGCCATGATCGTGGCGACGACCTGGATCTCGTTGCGCAGGCCCTTCTTGAAGGACGGGCGCAGCGGGCGGTCGATGAGGCGGCAGGTGAGGATCGCGTCCTCGCTCGGCCGGCCCTCACGGCGGAAGAAGCTGCCGGGGATCTTGCCGGCGGCGTACATCCGCTCCTCGACGTCCACCGTCAGGGGGAAGAAGTCGAGCTGGTCCTTGGGGTTCTTGGAGGCGGTGGTGGCCGACAGCACCATGGTGTCGTCGTCCAGGTACGCCACGGCGGAGCCGGCGGCCTGCTTGGCCAGACGGCCCGTCTCGAAGCGGATCGTGCGGGTACCGAAGGAGCCGTTGTCGATGACGGCCTCGGCGTAGTGGGTCTCGTTCTCCACTAGTGTTTTCTCCTCGTCCTCGTCCCTCACGCCCGTGTGGCGAGGGGACGGTTGCGGAGAAGCGCTCCGTTCAGTGCGGGCCGGTCTTCGATCGAAGCACCCGGGACTCACTTCCCCCGGGGGCCACTACCGAGGACCGGCGGCGGCGAGGTGCGCTTCTCCTCGTTCGTCTTGTTCTCGTGATGTCGCCTACCCCTGTGGGTAGGGCATATCACTCTGTGTCGTACGTATTGCGTTGTGCTACCACACTACAAAGAGGCGGTGACACTCCGCACGTACAGCAAAGGGAGCGGCTCCCGAACAAGTGGGAACCGCTCCCTCCACGGCGTCTTACTTGGCGCCCGCCGCACCGCGGCGGATGCCGAGGCGGTCGACCAGCGCACGGAAGCGCTGGATGTCCTTCTTCGCCAGGTACTGGAGAAGGCGGCGACGCTGACCCACCAGGATCAGCAGACCACGACGGGAGTGGTGGTCGTGCTTGTGCGTCTTGAGGTGCTCGGTCAGGTCCGAGATCCGGCGCGAGAGCATGGCGACCTGGACCTCGGGGGAGCCGGTGTCGCCCTCCTTCTGACCGAACTCGCTGATGATCTGCTTCTTCGTAGCGGCGTCGAGCGGCACGCGTACTCCTCGTAGTCTTGGTATGGCCACCGAGTGCCCCCGGTCTGTGTCTCGGGGGAGCTTCCGTTACTCGGGAGGCGGGGATCCGCTGGGCGCGACCATCAGAGCGGTGAGCTCCGGGGGTGCGTACACAAACGGCCGTCACTCAGGGTACCAGGCAAAGGTGGGGGCCTTGACCCCGGTCCCGGAACCCGCCGAACGGCACGGACCGGGCCACTAGGGTGACCGCACAGATCGTACGCACGTCGGAAGGGGTCGCCGGTCATGGCGGAGACGGCAGAGGAGATCAAGGCGCGCAAGGAGCGGGAGCGGGACGAGCTCTACGCGCTCGACATCTCCGGCGTCGAGTGGCAGTGCGCGCCGGGCACCGAGGAGCACGAGGAGCGGGTCGAGATCGCGTACCTGCCCGAGGGCGCCGTGGCCATGCGGTCCTCGTTGGATCCGGACACCGTGCTGCGGTACACGGAGGCGGAATGGCGGGCCTTCGTGCTGGGTGCGCGGGACGGCGAGTTCGACATCGAGCCGGCGGAGCAAGACGCGGGGTGACGGCGGCGCGCGGAGCGGAGTGACGGTGACGCGCGAGGCGGAGTGACGGTGAAGGGCGGCACGCGCGCGTGCCGCCCCTCAGCGCTCCGTCAGTGCTTCAGCCCGGCGTTCCCCACGGCCAGGGCCATCAGCACCCCGTCGGTCGGGTACTTGTCGTCGGCGACCAGTTCCCGCCTGCCGAAGAAGATCCGGCCCTGCTGGAAGAGGATGTCCGACTGCTCCGGGTCGCTGAGCTTGCCGTCCTCGTCGTCCGGGAGCGTGAAGAGCAGGAGCGGGGTCTCCTTGTCGGTCCTCGGGTTCCAGCGCACCACGGCCGCGGGCGCGACGGTGCCCGCACCGCGCCGGTAGATCAGGAGGTCGTCGCCGCTCATCCGCAGCGGATGGACCCGCTGCAGCTCGCGTCCGTCGAACTTGCCGGTCGTCTTTCCCGTCGCCAGGTCGAACGCCACGATCCAGTTCGAGGGCTGACCGGCGGCGATGTTCTCCTGGCTGTTGACGAAGGCCTGGGTGGGTCCGACGACGAGACCGTCGCAGTTCTCGTACTCGCCGAAGAGCGACAGCCCGAAGTAGCGCTCACCGCACTTCGCCTCGTAACCGTTGAGCGCGATGGTCGCCCGGTGCTTGCCCTGGCTGTTGAGCGAGATCAGGTCGGTCACCGCGCTGTCGCCCGCCGCGACCGCGAGCACCGGAGGGTCGGACGAGGGCAGGTAGACGGTCTGGACGCCGTCGGAGACCTTGTACGTCCACTGCGGCTCGCCCGTGCGCGGGTCCAGCCGCTGCACCCGGAAGGTGACATCGGGCGGCGATCCGCAGCTGAGCAGGGACAGCAGCGCGCGGCCGCCGGCGAAGGCCTTGTCCTCGCACTCCGAGCCGAGGGTGCTGTTCCACAGCTGCTTGCCGGACCTCATGTCGTACGCCACGGAGCCCGAGCCCCACGCGACGGCGACGACGCCCTTGGTCAGGGTGAGGTTGGTGTTGGTGACGAAGGCGGTGCCGGCCGCGGGCATCTTCTTCTGCCACAGCTTCTTGCCGGTGTCCAGGTCGAAGAACACCACCTGGTCGCAGACGCCGTCCTTCTCGGATCCCTTGGGCTGCGGGGGCTGGATGACGACGGCGGTACGGCCGTCCGCGGTGACGTGCCGGCTCGTGGCGCATATGTGGCCGTCGAGCTTGAGGGACCAGGCCTTCTCGGTGGCGTCGAGGGCGATGTTGTAGCCCTCGAGACGGTTCGCGACGCCCTTGACCATGACCCTGTCGGTGGCCCAGGTGCCGGGCGCGTAACGGGGGCTGGCGTCGTTGGCCTTGGGGAGGTTCTCCTCGTCGTGCTCGACCATCAGCCGGCCCTCGGGCGAGGCGGGGACCCGCTCGGTCGTCTCCCTGATGTCGTCCGGGCTCTGCGCGACGGTCCGCCGGGCGCCGGTGGGTTCGCTGTCGTTGCCGGACGCGAGGAGCCAGCCGCCTCCGCCGAGCGCGACGGCCACGGCTACCGCCAGCGCGGCCAGCAGTTTCGTACGGCGGCGCTTGCGGGCGGTGTCAGCCGTGCGTGCGGACTGGGTGTAGATCGAGGGAGGTGGACCGAAGCTCACGCTCGGGGGCCCTTTCGTGCTCGGTCGGCGGGGTGTGGGCGTGGATGTGGCGGGGCGGGGTGAGGGCGTGGGTGCGGTGGGGTGTGGGCGTGGGTGCGGTGGGGTGTGGGCGCGGATGCGGCGGGGTGAGGGCGCGGATGCGGCGGGGTGAGGGCGTGGGTGCGATGGGGTGAGGGCGCGGATGCGGCAGGGCGTGGCGTGGACGCGGCGGGTGTGGGCGTGGGTGTGGCGTGGACGCGGCGGGTGTGGGCGTGGGTGCGGCGGGGTGAGGGCGTGGGTGCGGCGGGTGTGGGCCGTGGGTGCGGCGGGGTCAGCTCGTCATCGAGCGGACCGTCGCGTACACGTCGAAGACGGCCAGCGCGAGTGGCACCAGCGTCAGCAGGACAAAGCCCTCGGCGAGTTCCAGGAAGCGCCCCCAGAACGGGGTGAGGCCGCTGCGCGGGACGATCAGGCCGACCGCGGTGACGAGCAGGGCCGCGCCCGCGATCGCCGCGACCAGCCAGATCGTACGGATGTCGAGGGCCGTGCGGTCGCCCTCGATGGCGTCACGGACCAACGGGTGCGGTGGGTTGAGGGCCAGGCCGAGACCGAGCAGCACAAGAGCCGCGAGACCGGCGACCAGGAGGGGGGCGACCTGGGCGGTGTAGCGGAAGAGGTGCGCACGCATCAGCAGAGCGATACCGGTCGCGAAGGCGAGCAGCTGTGCCCAGGCGTCGTCGGAGAAGCCGAGCACCGCCGAGGCCCCGACCGCGACGATCGCACAGCCGCCGACCAGACCGACCAGCAGTTCGTGGCCGCGGCGGGCCTGGGCCGCGACCCGCTCGGCGTCGACGGGTTCCTGGGGTGCGGGATCGGCGCCATAGGCGCGGCGCGGGGCCGTGCTCGGCTGGTCGAAGCCGATCGGCAGGCGGGCGAACCGCATCGACAGGCCCGGCAGAAAGGCCAGGGCCCCCACGGCCAGCGGGGTGCACAGCGCCGCGATCTCGGCGGGCGTCCAGTGCGCGAGGATCGCGGTGAACAGCACGATCACACCGATGGCGGACGCGAAGACGAACGCGACGAACGGCCCGTCCCCGCTCGGGGAGCACAGGGTGAGCACGACCGAGGCCAGCAGTACCGCGGCGCAGGCGAGCAGGAACTGCAACTTGCCGATGCCCTGGCCGTCGGCGAGGGGCAGGAGTCCGGAGCCCGCGACCCCGATGTTGGGCAGCGCGCCGAGTCCCAGGGCGACGGCCGAGGCCCTGTCGTCGTAGATCCGGGCCCGTGCGCAGGCGAACACGACCAGGAGCACGCCGACCACCCCGGTGAGGATGCCGGGCAGGCTGTACATGTCGTGGCGCGGGTCGGCCGTCCAGGCCACGAAGGCGAGCAGGGCGGGCAGGACTCCGCCGCCGACGAGGCCCGCGGCGCGTGTGAGGTCGCCGCTCCACAGGGTGTGCTCGCGCGTCACGGCGGAGGCGACCGCGTCGGACACGTCGTCGAAGACGGCCGGCGGCAGCGACTCGGAGAAGGGGCGCAGGCTGAGCAGTTCGCCGTCGAGGATGCGCTGGGCCGCGAAGGAGCGGGAGCTGTCGAGGACGGTGCCGTCCCGGCGGACGAGGTGGTAACCGACAGGGGCGCCTTCGGCGGGGCTCTGCCGGGAGAGCCTGAGGATCTCCGGGTAGAGGTCGGCGACGGGGATGTCGTCGGGCAGCGCCACGTCGATCCGGCTGTCGGGGGCGACGATGGTCACCCGGCAGAATCCGAGCCCTGCGCCCGTCCCGGCGGGGACTCCCGTGCCGGCTCCTCCCCCGGTGGCTGCCGTGGAGGCCGTCATGCTCACCTGCTGCTCCCCCTCAGTGATGGTGGTGTGTGCTGGTCGTGCGTGCGTGCTGGTCGTGTGTGCTGGTCGCGCGTGGGTGCCGGTCGTATGTGCTGGTTCTGCGTGCTGGTCGTGCGTATTGGCTCTGCTTGCCGGTCGTGCGTGCTGGCTCTGCCTGCTGGTCGTGCGTGCTGGTCGTGCGTGCTGGTCGTGCGTCAACCGCGTGAAAATCCTGGGGGTTTCCCGGCCCGGTGTGCCGAGCGGGACGGTGAGGCGGGTTCCGTCGCGCCGTCCGCGGAGCTCCGTACCGCCTCGTACCGCTCCGGATCGCGCGAAATGCGCCGCTTTCGTCCAGCTCAACTCACGTGTGCTCACGCGAACATCCGGCACCCTACCTCCCCCTCGTCACTTGTGGTGTCAGTAGGATCACGCCGCGGGCACGCGTCCGCCCGACACGGGGCGGCGGACGAACACTCGGGCCCGGCAAGGGAATTGGTGAGCAGTGAGCCACATCGTCGTGAAGCGCCCGCCGCGGGCGCTGCCGTCCGAGGTGCCCACGGGCGAGATCGTTCTGCAACCTCCGCCCGAACTGCCGCGGGGGCACCAGGAAAGCGTGCTGATGCAGTTGCTGCCGACGCTCGGCATGGGCGGCTCGGTGGTGTTCTTCTTCACGAACGGGCAACCGTTCATGAAGATCATGGGAATGGTCATGATCGCCTCGACCGTGGCCATGTCCATCGCGATGGTGGTCCGTTTCCGCCGTGGTTCCCAGGGGCAGTTGGCGGACCTGCGCCGCGACTACCTGAGCTATCTGGCACAGACCCGGCACACCGCGCTCGACGCCGCGAGGGCGCAGCGCGACGCGCAGTACTACCTCCACCCCTCCCCCGAGCAGCTGTGGGCCCTGGTCGCCGAAGGCAGCCGGGTGTGGGAACGCCGCCCGGGCGACGAGGACTTCGCCCATGTGCGCATCGGCCTGGGCCCGCAGGCGCTCGCCACTCCGCTCGTCGCCCCCGAGACCGGCCCGGTCGAGCAACTGGAACCGCTGACGGCGGGGGCGATGCAGCGCTTCCTCTCCGCCCACAGCACCCTGGACGACCTGCCGTTGGCGGTATCTCTGCGCGCCTTCTCCTACGTCACGATCAGCGGAGACCCACAGTCCGTACGGTCGTCCGCCCGGGCCATGGCCGGCTCGCTGGCCGCGCTGCACTCACCAGAGGACCTGATGCTCGTGGTGGCGGCGGGCCGGGACGCCCTGCCCGACTGGGAGTGGGCCAAGTGGCTGCCGCACGCCCAGGCGCCGGGTGCGATGGACGGGGCGGGCAGCCGCCGGCTGATCGACAGTGACACCCGCGAGCTGGAGAACCTGCTCTCCTCCCGGTTGACCGGCCGCCCGCGCTTCCACCCGAACGCGGCGCCCCTCCCGGAGGAGCCGCACATCGTCGTCGTACTGGACGGTGTCTCGCTGCCGCCGGACTCGGTCCTGGCCAACCCCGAAGGACTCCAGGGCGTCACCGTCATCGAGGTCGTCGCAGGCGAACTTATGGGTGGCGGAGGCGAGTTGTCGGTCATCGTGCGCCCCGAGGAACTGCGGCTGGAATCCGGGCACGGAGTCGTCTACGAAGGGACGCCGGACGTCCTCTCGTACGAGTCCGCCGAGGCCCTCGCCCGGCAACTGGCCCCCCTGCGGGTGGCATCCGGAGGGGACGACGACGAACCGCTGCTCGCCAACCTGGAGTTCACCGACCTGCTGAACCTGGGGGACGCGGCATCCGTCGACACCAGGCGTACCTGGCGGCCGCGTTCGCTGGCCGAGCGCCTGCGGGTGCCGATCGGCGTGGGCGAGGACGGGCGCCCGGTGATGCTGGACCTCAAGGAGGCCGCGCAGGAGGGCATGGGTCCGCACGGACTGTGCGTGGGTGCCACCGGTTCCGGCAAGTCGGAGCTGCTGCGCACGCTGGTGCTGGGCCTCGCGGTCACGCACTCCTCGGAGACCCTGAACTTCGTCCTCGCGGACTTCAAGGGCGGCGCGACGTTCGCGGGCATGGCCCAGATGCCCCATGTGGCCGCGGTGATCACGAACTTGGCGGACGATCTGACGCTGGTCGACCGCATGGGCGACTCCATCCGCGGCGAGCTCAACCGCCGTCAGGAGATGCTGCGCGACGCGGGCAACTACGCCAACATCCACGACTACGAGAAGGCACGCGCGGCCGGCGCTCCCCTGCGGCCGATTCCCTCCCTGGTGCTGGTGATCGACGAGTTCAGCGAACTGCTCACGGCGAAGCCTGACTTCATCGACATGTTCGTGCAGATCGGCCGGATCGGCCGGTCGCTCGGCGTGCATCTGCTGCTGGCGTCGCAGCGCCTGGAGGAGGGCCGGCTGCGGGGCCTGGAGACGTATCTGTCGTACCGGATCGGCCTCAGGACCTTCTCGGCCGCGGAGTCACGCGCGGCGCTGGGCGTGCCCGACGCGTACGAGCTTCCGAACGTCCCGGGATCGGGGTTCCTGAAGTTCGGCACCAACGAGATGGTGCGGTTCAAGGCGGCGTACGTCTCCGGGGTGTACCGCTCGGGTTCGGAGCGGGCGGCGCTCGGGGGCGGGCAACTGCCGGTGGACCGCCGACCGGTGCTGTTCACCGCGGCGCAGGTCCCTGTGCAGTACGCGCAGGTGCCGCAGCGGCGTTCGCCGGAGGGTGCTGCGGGCGGTCCGGAGGTCGATGACGCCCTCGCGGCCACCGTGCTGGATGTGATCGTGCGCCGGCTGGAGGCGCAGGGCCCGGCGGCACACCAGGTGTGGCTGCCCCCGCTGGACAGTCCGCCCTCGCTGGACGGGCTCCTGCCCGGACTCACGGCGGTCCCGGGACGCGGGCTCACTCAGCCCGAGTACGAGGGCGCCGGCCGCCTGATCGTGCCGGTGGGTCTGGTGGACAAGCCCTACGAGCAGCGCCGGGACCCGCTGTGGCTCGACTTCTCGGGCGCGGCAGGCCATATGCAGATCCTGGGCGGCCCGCAGTCCGGCAAGTCGACGCTGCTGCGCGCCCTGATCTCGTCGTTCGCGCTCACGCACACGCCGTACGAAGTCCAGTTCTACGGACTCGACTTCGGTGGTGGCGGCATGGCGGCGGTGGCCGGACTGCCGCATGTGGGCGGGGTGGCCTCACGCCTGGACCCTGAGCGGGTGCGACGCACGGTGGCCGAGGTCTACGGCGTGCTGACGCGCCGCGAGGAGTACTTCCGGTCGGCGGGCATCGCGTCCATCGCCGACTTCCGGGCCCGGCGGGCGCGGGGCGACATCGCGGTCACCGACCAACCGTGGGGCGATGTCTTCCTGGTCATCGACGGATGGGGCAACTTCCGCGCGGACTACGAGGCGATGGACCAGATCATCCACGAGATCGCGGCACGGGGGCTCGGCTACGGCATCCACCTGATCCTTACGGCGTCGAGGTCGATGGAGGTCCGGGCGGCCCTCAAGGACCACCTGATGAACCGTCTGGAGCTGCGGCTCGGCGACACCATGGACTCGGAGCTGGACCGCAAGGTCGCAGCGAACGTCCCTGTGGGCGTACCGGGCCGTGGCCAGTCACCGCAGAAGCAGCACTTCATGGCTGCGGTGCCGCGCATCGACGGTCTGACGTCGGACACGGATCTGGCGGAGGCCACCGCGGCCCTGGCGACGGAGGTCTCCCGGCACTGGCAGGCGCCCGGGGCGCCCGAAGTACGGTTGCTGCCGCGTGAGTTCGCCGCTGACCATCTGCCGCCCGGGGACCGCTTCCCCCGGCGGGGTGTGGCGTTCGGGCTCGACGAGGACAACCTTGAGCCGGTCTTCGTCGACTTCGATCAGGATCCGTTCTTCCTCGTGTTCGGTGAGAGCGAGTCCGGCAAGTCGAACCTGCTGCGGTTGCTGATCAAACAGGTGACGGAGCGGTATTCCGGCGACGAGTGCAAGTTGTTCGTGGTCGACAACCGGCGGTCGCTGCTGGACGTGACCCCGGCCTCCCATCTCGCCGAGTACATCCCGATGTCCAACGCCATGGACCATCACATGTCCGCCCTCGCGGAACTGATGAAACGCCGCACACCCACGGCCGAGGTGACGGCCCAGCAGCTACGGGACCGGAGTTGGTGGCGGGGACCGACGGTGTTCGTCGTCATCGACGACTACGACCTCGTAGCCACATCGAGCGGCAATCCGCTGGCTGGGCTGACGGAGTTGCTGCCCTTCGCTCGGGATGTGGGCGTGCGGTTCATCATCGCGCGGTCCACGGCCGGCGCGGGGCGCGCGTCTTACGAGGCGTTCATGCAGCGCATCAAGGAACTGGGCGCGCAGGGAGTCGTCCTTGCCGGTGACCCGGGTGAGGGTGATCTGTTGGGTGGGGTCCGGCCTCGGCCTATGCCCGCGGGGCGGGGGGTCTTCGTGTCTCGACGGCGGGGGAAGCCGTTGGTGCAGGTGGGGTTGGTGGAGGAGCGGGGGTATTGAGGTGGGGTCCGTGGCTTTTGCGGGGGTGTACTGAGGTGGGCTTCTCGGCGGTGGGGCTAGACAGGGCTGGCGCTGGAGCGGGGGCCTTGTGGCGGCGTGGTGGAGCCGTACGGCATTGAATTGTGGAAAACAGGGTGAGATTTCTGGACTCGGGTGAAGTGAGTTCACTTTTCTGGCCTGTTGATGGCTTGGCGCAATGTCCTGTCTGTTGTTGGGCGGGCTTAACGGGGAAACGAGGAAGGGTTTCACATGGCGTGGGATGAGTGGGAGCAGCTGAAGTCTGAGGCGGCCGATCAACAATCCACGCGGATGCAGCTCAATCAGTATCCGGCCGACCAGGGCGGGGATGGCACTCAAGGAGACCTCGTAGCGGGTCATCAAGATCTTGAGGCGGTGGGCAAGGCCGCCCATGACCTGTTCGAGGACTTCACGACCTTCAGCGGGCACGCACGCGTGGCCTCGGAGGCTGCCGCAGGCGGACTCAAGGGAGAAGGGTTCGCTCTCGGGGGCGCGCTGGAGCACGTGACCGAACGCTGGAGCAAGCAGACCAAGACCCTGCTGGACGCCTGCGCCCACATCTCCAACCACCTCCGGTTCACCAAGAACCAGCACGCCGCGGACGACTCGCACATCTCCGGCGCTGTCAGCAGTATCGCCCTGCTGGACGAAGGCTTCGACGACCGGAAGGGCCACTGACGCCGATGGACCTCGACGCACTGCGCTACGGCGATTTCTCCAAACTCGGTGAAGCGGTCACCGACTGGGAACAGATGACGAAGAAGCTCGCGGACCTACAGAAGGACGCCGAGGAAAAACTCAAGGCCAAGGCAGACAAGGCCAAGTGGGCGGGCGTCAACGCCACCGTCACGCGCGAGTTCATCGCCAAGACCGCCGTGGAGTTCGCTGACGCGCATACTCAGGCTGACTCCATCACCAATATCCTCAGAGACACCCGCGGTGAGCTCATCAACTACCGCACTCAATTGAACAATGCGATCTCGCGTGACGAATATCGGAACCTGACCGTGATCGACACCGGAGAGGGCACGTTCACCGTCACCGGGAACACGAGGCCCGACTGGGCTTCCGACCCCAGTGGAAAGACAGGAGCGACGGATCAGAAGGTCGTGGACGGCCTTCGCAACGAGATCCAGGAGATCCTGGCCAAGGCCACGGAGAGCGACACTATTGCGGCCAAGGTGCTCAAGCTCCTCGTTGATCAGGTGAAGTACGGCTTCGCCGACGCGTCGTACGCCAATCGGGACTCTGCGGCCAAGGCCGTTGCAGCGGCTGAGAAACTGGCGAAGATGGCCAAGAACCCGGCCGACATGTCTCTCGACGACATTGCCGCCTTTAACCGAACCATGGAGCTGTACAACGACGACCCCCTGTTCGCGGAGCAGTTCGCAACGCGGTTGGGTCCCAAGGGGACGCTTCAGTTCTGGACCGAGATGGCCTCCGCGCACGCCGGTGCCAGTGGCTCAGAAATCGACACGATGAAGGACCTTCAGAAGAACTTGAGCCTGACCCTGGCCACGGCATCCTTCTCGGACTCGGACGCCATGCAGGACTGGAAAAAGGACCTCGTCGCCGAGCGCAACACGAACTTCCGCGCCGCGAACTCCACGAGCCCGATCGGCGCCCTCGGCGCTCAGGTCATCAGCAGCCTCATACGGGAAGGCCAGTACGACACCGAGTTCCTCGACGATTATCGGGAGAAGATTTTCAAGGCAGACAAGGGGGCGGGAGACTCAAGTACCGACGACCTGTGGGTCAGGGGCTACGACGGCCTCGACCTCGTCTTCGGTGACGGCACCGGTCGGGACCCTCTGGAGGGACTGTTCGAGGGCCTCTCTCACAACCCCGAGGCGGCAACGCACGCGTTCGAGTCCAAGTCGGATCTGAACCACATGCTGGGCACGACCATGTATACGGAACGAGGAGAGTCCCTCGGGCATGCTCTGGAGGCCGCGGTCACCGGGGTCGCCGCCGGTGACTCGACGTCGCCAGCTCCTCCCCACAGCAACGCGCAGGTGGAAATCATGGCCAACATCATGAATGCGGTGGCACAGCCTGGCGGAGGCGCGGACCTGGTCAGCAGGGGCCTGGCCGACAGTTTCGGGAACATGGCAGCTTCTTATATGCCGGAAATCAGTCGCGCTTTCGCCGGCCCCAATGCAGAGGTTTTCCTCACCAACAGCGATGATCCGAATGGGCTTGAAACTGCGGACGTGACCAGATTCCTTTCAGCAGTCTCCTTGGATCCCGAGGGAAGAGCCGGAATCATCGTCGGAGAAAGTGTTTACACCAGCGGCCTCCTTGATGCCCACCTTTCGGACCCGAACCTGTTCGATGGCCCCCGAGATCAAGTCCTCGAAGATGTAGGCAGGAACGCAGGCGTAATCGAAGGAATTATCGGACATTCCATGGCGGACGAAGACGTTCAAGATGCCATGGATGCGGAAGAGGACTACAACGACGCCCTTCAAAAGAAGGGTGATTTCGTCAAGACATGGATCGCAACCGGTTTGGGGTATGGGTCCGTCTCTCTATTCCCTGGCGGCCAGGCGGCGGCCGGTGCTGCAGTTGGAGGCTTCGCCGGAGGAGTCATCGGTTTGGCCGTTGATCGCCTGCTTGAGGGGCAACAGCTGGAGGGAGCAAAGGATGCAGCCCTGTATGAGAGCGCCAAAGACCTCTACAGCATGCGGGATTCAGTTAACCAGCAGACACAATGGTCGGCCTTGGATTCCCTCAAGCAGCATCATGTGGATATCCCCGAGGGCGGGGCCAGCCGCACCGTCGGCGTGGCTGTCAATCAAGGCTGGGATGACGCAAGCGAGTTCCTGACAAATTCCAAGGATCGTCCCCATGGCTGAGAATACCCATACCAAGGAAATGGCTGCGACCAAGGCGAGCACGAAAGGGTTTGTCACCTGCCTAACGGTCCTCTGCCTTGGTGGCGCAGCCGCCTGGTTCGGGTTGACCACGGGGCTCGAACGCCTACCCTCGAAGGTTTGCGACGGGGCCGTCCAACGCGACGTGGTGGTACGGACACTCCCACGTACGCGAACGGCAGAGGAGGGCGCTAGCCAACGGCACTCAGGGGAAGATCTCATGTTCTCGTGCCACATCTACACCAGCGCGGGTTCGATTCTCTCCGGCATGGCGCGAGTCCAAGACACCTCCGTGCAGCAATGGGCCGACCACTACGGGGCCGGTACGGACAGCGATGCCATACGCATCTCCGTCGACGGGATCGAGGCTTTGGCCGATCCCGGCTCGGAGAGCGGCAGCTCGTCCGTCTATGTCCCGTGCGTCCCCCGCGGAGTCCGGGCCGAGGACGCGAGCAAGTCTTACGCAATCGTCACCGAGGCAAGCGTAATCGGGGACGGCAGGATCTCAGGAACCGCACTGCGCCAAGCAGTGACAGACTTTGCCTACCAAGTCATCAAGCACGCCTACAAACTGGCTGAGTGCCAGAACCCCCGCACGTTCCCCGAAGAACTGCCCCGTTATGAGGACAACTGATGACAGACGAGGAAATCATCAGGCACTTCGACGGACGCGGCCGCGTTCACCTGCAATTTCCCCACACGACGAGTGCTGAGCGGTGTCGCAGCATGATGGCAATCGCCCACGCACTCGGCTACAAGCCGCTGTTCACCGATACTCTCGGCCGCCGAGAGTTCCCCCGCTTCTACGAACGTGACGACGCGCCTCACGCCCGCCGTCGCGCCGAGCAGACCATTGAGCGGATGCGGGCTGGCGGCCCGGTGCTGTCACCGATCGAGGAGACACCTCCGCCGCCGCCGGCTCCACCCGCTGGGCCACGGCCCTCGCCTCGCCAGCGATTCCAGCCGCCCCAGGGGCCGCCCCCGCCGCCCTCCACTGCGGCACCGGCCCAGCCCCGGCTCCCGCCCCAACCGCTCATGCCGCCCCTTCCGCCACCGCCGCCGCCCCTCACGCAGGCCTCGTCCTCAGACGACTGAACCTGTCCTGCCTCCGAGCTATCGCACCGGAACGTAGCTGGCCTTGCTGTTCAGTTCGAAACCTCGACGTGCGGAGCCACCTGCATCAGCCCAAGGGGCGTTACACATGCGGGAATCGGCGGTGTCAGAGGAGGTGGTCCGCCTTGCCCTCCTTGATGTCGAGGATCATCGTGCGGAGCGCTTCGCGGGTGTCGGTGAGGTAGGCCTCCTCGGCGCCGGCTATGGCGATGTAGGCGTTGCCTTCATGGTCGGTGCCGAGTCGGAAGCAGGCCGAGCCCTCGGCGCAGAATGGGTCTTCCCACATGATGTCTTGCACGACTGTCTCCTCATAGCTGGGCGGCGATGCCCTGGATGAAGGTGTATGAGTCGGCAGGCGGCAGGGCGTGCTGCTCCATCCAGGCGAGCTGGGCTCGGTACTTGGACAACTGTGCGTCCTCGTTCAGGAATTCCGGCCCATGGGCGCTGTCGATCTGCACGGTGTCGAGCCGCGGCACGGGGCCCTCCATGTACACGACGGTCTGGCCAGCCCCGGGGAAAGACCCCGCGTCGAACGGAATGACGCGCAGCGACACGTTGGGCCGTTCAGTCATGGCGAGGATGTGTTCCAGTTGCGCTCGTGCAACCTTGCGTCCGCCGAACTGCATGCGCAGAGCCGACTCGTGGAGTATCCCGACGTACTCGGTGGGGTTGTCGCGCTCCAGCACGCACTGGCGCTGCAGGCGGTGAGCAAGTCGCAGGGCGATCTCGTGCTCGGGCAACGGCGGTAGCGCGGCCTTGAAGACGGCCTGGGCGCAGTCGCCGGTCTGAAGGAGTCCGGGCATGTGGATCAGGTGCACGGTACGCAGACGTACCGCGTGGTGCTCTAGCTCGGCAATGTCGAGGAGCCCGGCCGGGAGGCTTCCTCGGTATCTCTCCCACCAGCCCCGCTCCGCGGGTTGGGCCATCTCGGCCAGGGCATCGAAGTAGGCCTCGTCATCACAGTCACAGTTGCAGGCCAGCGTGCGAAGCCTCTCGGCGCTGATGGCACGCGTACCCGACTCGATGTTGGAGATCTTGCCTCGATCCACACCGAGCAACCCGGCGGCGCGTTCACCCGTCATACCGGCGGCTGTGCGCAGCTTTCGTACGCCGCGCACCAGGGAGGCGAGCCACCGACTGCTACCGCAGGACCGTCCACGCATCCGTACACCGGCATAGGAGCCGACGTGTCCGTCTCTCTCTGCCCGCTGGCCCCCACCTACCCAGCCGACCCCACCACCCCCACCCCCGAAACCCTCGCCTACAGCTTCACCCTCCCTGCCGCCTTGGCCAGCCCAGCACTGGCGAGAGCAGCGACACGCGAGGTTCTCAAGGCCCACGGCCTGTACGACATGCTGGACCCGGCGCTCCAAGCGGTGGGCGAACTCACGGCAATCGCCGCACAGTTCACGGAGGCCTCAGACTTCTACCTGTCCCTCCGCTACCGAGCCGGGACCCTCCGGGTGATCGTCTACGACTGTCACCCTCGCCATACCCAACCCCACCTCGCCGCAGCCTGCGACACCCGCCGCCGCGCGGCCCTTCGCGTCCTCGCCTGCGTCTGCCGTGCCTGCGACGGTGCCTGGGGGTTCGGCGAGTCCCGCGAACCGGGCGGCGGGACGCGTATGTGGGCGAGACTGCCGAGGGCGAATGCGGCGGCGTACGGCGCGGGAGCCCCGTAGGGGTACAGCACAGGGTGGGCACCTCCCGTGCGTGCCCACCCTGGTTCTGTGAAGTGCGGATTCCTACTGGAAGTAACTCGCGCCCTTCAGGTCGCCGCCCCGGTAGTCACCGCCGGCTGCGTGGACCTTCTGGGAGATCTGGACCAGCGCCTGGTGGATGGCTGAGGCGTGGGTGTCCCACTCCTTGGCCTTCTTGGCGAACTCGGCGTGGGCCTCGCCGGCCCAGCCGCCGGAGACGTCGAGGACGGCCTTCTTCAGGGCTTCGAGGTCCTCCTCGAGCTTCTTGGCCTGGTTGCCGAGTTCCGTGGCGAGCGCGTCCATGACGCCGTAGGTGACGGCAAGATCGCCGTAGTGGACTCCGGACATGCTTCCCTCATTTCATTGACGATTTCGACCGGACTGCTCAGCCCGGAAGCAGTGCGGCTCAATGCCGCGTACGGCTTCAGTAGCTGTTGAGTGCCGAGGTCTTGCCGCCGAGGTCCTCGACCGAGATCTTGGTGATGTCGGCGTGGATCTGGTCCTCGAGGATGTTCTTGTCCCTGGCGTTCAGCTTCACGCCTTCGAGGAAGCCGTCGAGCATCCGGCCGATCGCGGCCATGTGCGTGTTGATTTCCGTCTGCTTCGCGTTGAAGGCGTTGGCGCCTCCACCGGTCCACGCCTTTTCGATCATGTCGATCGTTCCCTGCAACTGCGCCAGCGTGTTCCTCACCGAGTCGTATCGATCGATGATCGCGGTCTGAAGGACTTGGGCGTGATCGTCACTGAACTTGCGGTCTACGGCCATTTCAACACTCCTTTTCGTGAGATCTGTGATTCGTTCTGGGCGTCATCGACTGGGGCATGCTCAGTCGGCGCCCGAACGGGTGTGCGTGACTAGTCAGTCGGTCGAGCGAGGGCTAGGCACCTCGCCGTGAGCGGATCACCGCGAAGGCGCCGCCTCCGATTACCAGGACGGCCGCTACGGCTCCGAGGGCCACCCACATCGTGGTGTTGTCGGAGAGGTCCGAAGCAGGTGCGGACGCTGAAGTGCCCCCGTTTGACGTGTTCTTGGGGGCTTGCGGTGAGGTTGATGCGGAAGGCGCGGGCGCTACGTCTGTGACACCCGCTGCATTCTCCTTGGCCAGCGGGTCGGTATTCGCCGGGCCGGGGTTGAAGTCGCTGTTCTCCAGCACCTTGCGGGGGCGGATGAGGCCGTAGCCGAGGTATGTGCTCGGGTCGTCCTTCGCCCAGTCGCGGCCGGCGGTGTCGATCAGACTGGCGAGCACCTGGTTGGCCGTCCAGTTGGGGTGGGCGGACCAGATTAGGGCAGCGGAGGCGGAGGCGATGGCTGTGGCTTGGCTGGTGCCCTGACCATTGCAATAGGAACGGAAAGTGTTGTCGCACCAGGTGGGAGCATCCAGACCGGGGGAGGCCAAGTCGACATAGTTCCCGTAGTTCGAGAACTTGCCGACCGTTCCAGATTTGTCTGCTGCGGCTACGCCCACCACGTACGGGTAGGAGGCCGGGTACCCGATGACGTTCTTTCCTTCGGCCTCGTTACCCGTGGCGGCAAGCATCAACTTACCTTTGGAGTGGGCATACTTGACCGCCGCTCTCACATCGGGAAAGTCGATGGCGCCGCCGAATGACATACTAATGATCTTCGCATCGCTGTCAGCGACGGCCCTGATCACGTTCCCCAGGGTCGGAGCATTCTTCTGCTCTGCCTTGCTCAAGCCTGTCAAAGCAATACGGTAAGGAACGATCTTCGCACCTGGAGCAAGGCCCTTCAGCCCATCGCCAGTGCCCGTGCCTGCGATGAGTTCAGCCATGCTCGTCCCGTGGCCCTTGTAGTCCTCGGTCGCCTTGTAACCAACGGCTTCAGGAACCTCGCCTGCGAGTACCTGGCCCTTGAGAGACGGGGTGTTGGGGTTGACTCCCGTATCGACAACGGCCACCTTGACGCCTTTGCCGGTGCTCACCTTCCACATCTCGTCGGCCTTCATCGCCGAGAGGTACCACTGCTGGGAGTGGACATCCGCGGCTGTAGCACTCGGAGCCAGACCTGCCGACAGGACGGCCAAGGCGCCAAGCGCTGAGCAGACGAGGGAAACCCGCCTTCCGTTCCGTCCCGCGAAAGGCGCGCTCCACCCGCCACGTCGGCTGATCCCTGACACCATGCCTCTGCCTGTCCTCACTCTTGTCCCGTCAGTCGTTGGTCGACGGCCCGTCACGCCGCTCGTCGCGGCGCGAACGAGTCTTGGCGGAACGCTGATTGTCCGCAGGGCCACGAGGCACGCCAGCAGCGCCAGGCGCGCGCCCGCCGTCTCTGGGCCCACGATCGCGCCCCTTCGGCGTTCCGATGACGCCGTCGGGACTGCCGACGGGGCGGCGAGACGTCTGGCCTGTGCCTACCGCCGCGTTCGAGGCTCCGATCACCCCACGCTGGCCGGGCTTCTCCCCCGTGGCACGTGACGTGGGTACGCCCTCGCCTCCGATGACCGCGCCACGCGGAACCCTGGAACCGTTAGCGCCAGGGGTGGCCCCGGTGACAGGCTTGCCGCCGACAACTCCATTGGTGGTGCGCCCCACGCCCGTGCGACCGGGATTCGCTGAGCCCATGCCATTGACAGGGCCCCGGGGTACACCACCGGTCTGTTTGGCCGCCGGTCCCCCGGTCCTCGGTACGCCTCCGACCACGCCTCGTCCCATGGGGCCGGCCGTACGGCTGGCCGCCTGCCCGGGCGCAACAGCTCGTCCCGTCGACCCCATAGGGCCGGATCCCGTACTCCCTGCTGGGGTACGTCCCGTCGCACCACCGGCTCGACCCTGCGCCGAAGCAGGCGCCCTGGTTCCGGGGGCACCGCCGAACCCGGAGGTACGCCCGGCCGGCCCACGCACGGCAGGAGGTCCCGCAACGGGGGCAAAGGGAGGGGGTGCTCCCACTGGGGTTGTATTGGGGCCCACCGTCGACGGCGGTGTGACGTGCGTCGGCTTCATAGTCTCCTGCGGCGGCAGCGTACCGACGCTGTCGATCTCTGTACCGACGTGCGGTTCCGGTGACGTGGCAGATGCACCCGCATTCTTGTGGGACAGCGACTGATCACCGGGATACGCCCCTCCCACCCCGGTGTCCAGCGTGCTCTTGTGCGCGCTGCCTGAATTGCTCAGGGCCGAGATAGATTCCTGTCCAGGCGTCGGCGTCCTCGGGTCGCCAAACTCCGGCGGCGGCTGAGGCACCCCCACATCCGGCATCGGAGGAAACACAGGCTCCTCAGCCCCCCGCATAACCCCCGCAGAGACCGAATAGAACGACGCCAACCGGTACATCTGGTTGATCGCCTCCTGGCGGTCCCCCTCCGCCTTCACGGCCGCCGTGTACTCGGCGTTCCCGTCGACCCGTTTGGCCTCGGGGATGTCCTCGACCTTCTTTGGGTCCGACCGGCCGTCGCGCGGTGGCATTGCCTTGCGTACGGAGGCGAGGCCGGAACTCGCGGCCATCACCTGCGTCCCCACCGTGTCGGCGTACCCGGCGAGATCGAGGGCCGTGGTGACCAGGGCCATGCCCCACTTGTGGAACGCGCCGTGTGCCTCGCCCTCCCAGTCGACGTGGCCCAGGTTGCGACTCAGTTCGTCGGCGGCTTTGGTGATGGCGTCCCGGGCGTCGATGAGGGCCGTTCCGGCGCTCTCGATGAGCTCCGGGCTCGCGGACTCGACGATGTCGATCATCTGGTTGAGGTCGTGGCCCTCGAAGCTGGTCCTGCCGAAGTGCATGCCCCCGCTGGACCCGAAGGGGTTGATCTTGGTCATATCCATGACCGCGTCAAGCGTGCCGTTCTGGTGCGCGGCGTCCTGGCGCTCCGGCCGGTAGTGACCAGGCCCCTTCTCGTCCCCGCTCATCAGTACCCCGCGTCCGTGTGGTCGGCGTCGTTGCCGCGCTTGATCCGCTCGTCCAGCATCGCCTCGCGCCCCTGGTTGACCTCGGTCCGGATCTCGTGGAACCGGTAGCGAAGCTCCTCTTCGAGGTTGTCGAAGCTGACGTCCACGCCGTGCACGGCGATCTGCATCGCCTCCAACTGGAGCCCCAGGGACTTGGAGAGCGACGTGATGCGCTCGTGGACGCGTTCGTACTCCAGGTGGAGCGCCTTGGCCTCCGGGAAGTTCCCCATGCCGAACGCGGCCTGCGACAGGCCGTTCGCCGCGACCTTCGACGCGCCACCGGCCGAGCCCTCGAAGGCGGCGAGCAGGTCGTCCACGCGCTTCTTGAACGTCGAGAGGGCCATCAGGCCACGGCGTACGTCGGCGGCACCTCCGCCCATGTCTGCAGGAAGCACGAAGCGTTCCCTCCCCGTTCCCCGTTTGTGAAGTCTGTGAGTCTGCGTGTCTGTGAATCTGCGAGTTTTTGTGAGTCTGTGAGTGATCGTCAGACGGTGACGGACTTCGTTGAGTGATGCACTCGTCCATCACTGTAGTCATTGTGTAAATCGTGGCCAACTGAGCTCTGCGTGAGGTCAGTTGCGAGATGGCCGAGACCCGTCCGGTTGTCCGCCCGCAGAGCAGCCAAATCGCCCTGAACGAGGGCGAGATGCCCGCGGCTCGATCGCTGAGCCCGTCTTCGGAGGCTCGTCCGCGCGGGTGAACTTCAGGCCAGAATCAGCCTTTGCTGTGCGAAATCCAGCGGTTGACAACCTTCACCGCCCCCACCCGGACCGCCGTCACGCATGCCATGCCCACCAGCGCGACGCCCAGCACGTTCCTCGGTTCGGTCAGCGCGTCCGCGCGTCGCCCGCCCCCAGTCTGCGTTTCCTGCGCCGCGCGTCCCGCACCGCGACCCCCGCACCGCCGAGCCCCGCGGCCAGCACCGCCGTCGCCACCGCGACGTACGTGGCGAGTCGGGCGTTGCGCTCGTCGGGGGTCTCGCCGACCTGGAACTCGGCAGCCGCGGGCGCCTCGGCCTCCACCAGGCCCTCCTGCGGGTCGGGGGACTCGATCGGGTGGTCGTCCTCGGTCAACGCGCGCACCGGGTCCACCACCCCCCAGCCGACCCGGCCGTCGTGCCCCGCGATCGTCCGCTCCGCGGTCTGCTCGATCTGGGCGACGATCTCGCGCGCGGTCCACGTCGGATGCTCGGCCTTGATCAGCGCCACTGTGCCCGCGACGTACGGCGCCGAGAAGCTCGTACCGCTGTCGGAGCAGTGGCCGCCCTCGGGGACCGTGGAGATCATGTCGACGCCGGGGGCGGCCACGTCGACGAAGTCGCCGGACTGGGAGAAGGCGGCGCGTTCGTTGTTGCGGTCGGAGGCCGCTACGGCGAGGACGCCCTCGTACGACGCCGGGTAGGTCTTCTTGGTCGCGCCGCCGAGGCCGTCGTTGCCCGCCGATGCCACGACCACGATGTTCCGGGCCAGGGCCGCGTCGACGGCCTGCTCCAGGGCGTCGGTCGGTTTCACCGCGTTGGACGTGTCCTGGGAGATGTTGATGACGCCGGCCCCGGCGGAGACGGCGTAGCGGATCGCCTCGGCCAGGCTCTCGGCCGTGCCGTGGCCTTCCGCGTCGTTCTGCTGGACCGGGATGATCGTCGCCTCGGGGGCGAGGCCCACGAAGCCGGTGCCGTCGGCGGGGCGGGCCGCGATGATGCCGGCGACCTTGGTGCCGTGGCCGACGGTGTCGGTCGTGCCGTTCTCGTTGCCCCGCTCGACGGGGTCGCCGTTGTCGTCCTTCAGGCCCCTGGGCAGGAAGTTGCGGCCGCTGCCCGTGTCCACCGCGTCGGTGAGTTGTGGGTTCTTCACGTCCACGCCGGTGTCGATCACCGCCACGCGGACGCCTTTGCCCTTCGAGCGGCTCCACAGTTCGTCCAGGAGGACGCGCTGTAGGGACCAAGGGCGCCCGGGGTAGAGGCCGTTGGGGAACTGGCACTGGTCTGAGTAGGGCGGTCGGTCCACGGCCGCTGCCGGGGGTGCGAGGACCGTGGTCGCGGTCAGCAGGGTCGCGGCTGACACCAGCGCCGATCGGAACAGCATCGAACGGAACAGCGTCGAACGGATCAGCATCGATCGGTACAGCGTCGATCGGAACATCGTGGATCGGAACAGCACCGTCGTCCTCCCGCTCACGATCCCTGCGGCTGGCGTGCCGCCGACGTCGACAGACGGGGTCCCGTGGGCAGGAACTTCGACCATGCGGCGGGGATCGGCGTCGGGTCCACGTCGGCGTAACCCAGCCGTGTCTGGGCCTGCTTGGCCTCCTGCTGGAGCTGTTCGCGCTCCTCGGCCGTCGTATCGATGACCGCGTCGTCCGTGGCGTTGTCCCCGTTCGACTGCAGTACGTAGCGCAGGCCCGTGTCGGTGACGAGGAAGACGGGGCCGTCCTTGGTCGCCCTGCCCTGGAACTGGCGGTAGAGCTGGCCGGAGCCGGGGGTGACGTAGGCACTGGAGGAGCCGGTGGGGAGCTTGACCGGGAAGTCCGTGCCCGCCCAGGTGTACAGGGTGGTGGTGCCCGAGTCGGCGTCCACGCCGCGCAGGACGTTGCAGACTGTGCTGCGGCCGCCGCTCTTGCCCGTCGCCTCGTTGACGGGCTCGGGGTCCTCGGTCGGCCATCGGTGCTCGGTGCCGAACGCCTTGCCCGGGACGATGGCGCCGGGGCTCATCTCCTTGGCGCCCGCCTGCCCCAAGGGCGCCAAGTCTTCGCTGAAGAGGAGAAGTTGGGCGACGAAAGGCGAGACGGGGGCGACCCGGCCGGGCAGTACGACGTAGTACTGGTCCGTGTTGAGGTCGGTCGCCTTGAGGACCATGCCCACCTTGTCGGTGGACGCGTCGAGCTGACCGGGGGCACCGGCCGCCGTGTTGACCTGGCCGGTGATCTCCGGGAAGTCGATGGCGTCGCCCCGGTGCAGGGTCGCCAGCCACGCGTCGGAGACCTTCTGGGGTGCGCGGCCCGATCCCACGACGGCACGCAGCAGCAGTTCGTCGCTCCTGCCGATGGGGTACGCCGTCCCGTTCGCGTCCACGACATAGCGGTCGCCGTCCCGGGCCTCGACGTAGAGCAGTTGACCGCCCGCCAGCTTCTGCCCCTTGCCCTCGGTCGCCTTCATGTCGCGGTCCGCGAGGACCAGGGCGGCCTTCTGGATCGATCCCCCGCCCGCGCTCGGGCGTTCACAGACGGCCCAGCGCTTCGTGCTCGCCGCCTCGGACGCGGAGGGCAGGCGGTCGGGGGCGTACGGGATGCCGATGGTGACGCCGTGCGGGATCCTGCCGCTGTCGAGGACCGACTCGGCGACGGTCACGACCTCGCCCTGGTTCGCCTCCAGGAGCAGCTTGGCGGAGGCCATGTTGAGGACCGGGTGCAGCTGGACCTGTCCGTCGGTCTTGAGGACGACGTACCGCGTGGTCGACTTGCTGGCGACGATCACCTTGGCATTGGGGGTGTCCCAGCCCTTGGGTGCGGCGGGTTTGAACATGCCCCAGGCCCCGAACACGGCCATCACGATCACGCCCACGATGACGCCGGGCAGCACCGCGCGCAGCGGCCGGGGTGCCCCCTCCTCGGAGCCGTCCGGCGACGACTGGAGGAAGGCCGCGAGCATTCGTCGCTTCGCGAAGGTGTAGGCGTTGAGCTGGTCCCGCCGAGATGCCATCTGTGACTGTCTCTCCCCGTGTGTCCCCTGGTCCGCGCACGTGCCCGGCGTGGTTCCCTGCCACCGTTGTCAGACCGGCCCCCTACTATGCCTGGTATCCACTGGGTCTTGTGGGACAGGTAGGGTGCCTGGGCCTTCAAAGGCCGTCTGTGGTGCCGAAGTTCCAGCGAGTTGTGAGCAGTACGGGGGGATGCAGTGGTGGCTTCCGGAACGCGTGCCCGGCCCCGCGGCCGGACGCGGTCGCAGGGCTCCTCGGCGCCCCGGCCGGGACCGGCTCAGCAGGCTCCGGAGCCGAGCACGCCGCATTTCAGGGCGCGTTCGGGTCAGGGCGGAGCGTTCCGGTTGCAACGACTGGTGCTCGTGGAGGTCGCCTTCGCCGTCCTGCTGGTCGGCTGGGCCATCGGCCCGGTGGCCCTGGTGCCCGCGGCCGTCGTCGCCGTCTGCCTGGTGCTGCTCTCGTTCGTACGTCGCCGAGGGCGCTCCCTGCCCGAATGGCTGGCCACCGCGCGGGCGTTGCGGGCACGGCAGCGACGGGCCGCGAGTACGCAGGTGCCGCCGGGCACCGAACCGGGGTTCGCACCGGCCCTGGAGTGCGATCCGAGCCTGCGGACGTACACCTACGGGAGCCGGGACCGGCGTCCCGTGGGCATGGTCGGGGACGGCACGTTCGTCACCGCCGTCCTGCAGGTGGAGGCCGGTGTCACCGCGCTGCGGGCCGAGCGGAGCCGGCACCCGTTGCCGCTCGCGCTGGTGCACGACGCCCTCGAAGTGGACGGAATCCGGCTGGAGTCGGCGCAGATCGTGCTGCACACCCAGCCTGCGCCCGCGATCCATCTGCCCCAGCAGTCCGTGGCGGTCACCAACTACGCACCCCTGCACGAGCAGACGGGGGCGCCGGCGGTGCGGATCACATGGATCGCGTTGAAGCTCGACCCGGAGCTGTGCCCGGAGGCCGTGGCCGCGCGCGGCGGTGGCCTCGTCGGGGCGCAGAAGTGTGTGCTGCGGGCGGCCGATCACCTCGCGAGTCGGCTGACGGGTGCCGGGTTCCGTACGAGCGTCCTCGACGAGGAGGAGCTGATCTCCGCCCTCGCCACGTCGGCGTGCGCCAACCCGCTGGTGACGGCGGAGGCCGGTCGGACGGAGGCGCGGGAGAGACGGACCGAGGAGTCGGGCCGGAGCTGGCGCTGCGACAACCGCAGGCACACCACGTACTGGATCCGCCGGTGGCCCGCCCTGGGCGGCGAGCGAGCCCCGTCGTTGCCGCAGTTCCTCGCACTGGTCACCGCCGTCCCGGCGCTCGCCACCACGTTCAGCCTCACCCTCGCGCGCGGGGAGCGTCAGGAGGCGTCCGTCAGTGGGCACTTGCGGGTGACCGGGCGCAGCGACGACGAACTCGTGGCCGCCCGCCGCGCGTTGCAGGCCGCCGCCCGGCACACGGGCGCGGGGCTCGCACGTCTCGACCGGGAGCAACTGCCCGGCATGCTCGCCACCTTGCCGCTCGGAGGTACCCGATGACGACGGCCACCACACGCCCCGGACCGGCGGCCGACGATCGCGGAGAGCCGCAACCCGCCGCCCGGCAGCGGGTTCGTGAACTGCTGCGCACCGGCCTCGGGCTGGTCGGTCCGCGGCACGCACGGCACTCCGTGCCCGTGGAGCAACTGGCCGCCCTCGCGCTGCCCATCGGCGACGACGGCGTAGTCATAGGTGTCGACGGTGACGGGCAGCCCGCCGTCCTCGGGGTCAATCGGCCGACCCCCTACGACATCCTCCTCATCGGGGGCCTGTGGACCGCGCAGGTCATGGCCCTCAGAGCGGCGGCCACCGGTGCGCGAGTCGCCGTGGAGACAGGACGACCCGAGGCCTGGCTGCAGATGGTGCATGCCATGGGCGGGGGACAGAACGGGCTGGCGGTGTACGAGGTCGGCCGGGTGCCTCCGCAGGGGGCCTCGGCCGGTACGCCGGTGCTCGTGGTGCGGGACTGCGGTATGCGGCCGCCTCGGGGACGGGTGGTGTCCGGGCCCTGGCAGTCGGTGCTGACTCTGCTGCCCTATCTCAGCCCCGTCGCCCCGCGGCTGATCCGGCAGGCCAGGCTCGTCGGTGTGCAGCGGATCTCACCGGACGAGGCCGTGGAGCTGGGCCGCACGATGGCACTGCCCCGGACCGAGGTGGAGGCGCTGCCCACCCTCGCCGACGGTGTCACGCTGTGGTGTGCCGACCGTGACCGGCGGTATGTGATGACGCGGCCGACCGACACCGAGATCGGATTGTTGGGCACGCCACGACGAATGGACTGAACCCGACTGAACCCGCGTACAACCGGCCGGTATTGAGCGGTTATCACCGTTTCACCCCTCTCTTTGCGTGGACCCGTGCACGCTTTCCTCGCCTCTATGTACCGATTTGACGGTCGGCATGCCGAACGCGCGTACCGATTTCGGGCGGCGTGTGACGCATTGGACGGACGCGGAGGGGTGGACGGGCCTGCCGGGGCGGGGCCCCTGGTGATTAGGCTGGTACCGGGTGCGACGCCAGACCCGTGGACCAGGCGTCGGCGATCCCAGGGGGAGAGCCGGTGGATCGGACGACCTCGAACGACTCAGACGACAAGTAACGGTCGCCCCGGCACGGCATGACGGTGCTCGACCAACCAGGAGGAATTGTGAGCAGCGATCGGGACGGGACCCGCGGGGGCTGGGCCACACCCGGCGACGACCAGCCCGATGAGGAGTCCGCCGTCGAGGTGACGGGCGAGTTCACCATCGACTACGCCCCGCCTGCCTGGTACACCCAGAACGCGACGCGGAGTTCGGGCGACGCGGAGAGTTCGCGTGGCTCGGCCGCGTCGTCGGCTGGGGCTGATTCGTCCGGTACGACGGACTCGGCCGCCCCCGGTTCGCCGACGCCCGCGGCGACACCCGCTCCCGTGGACTGGTCCACCTCCTCGCTGCCGGGTCTGACTCCTCCGCCGCACGTGCGTCCCCAGGGTTCCACCACGGGGCCCGGCGCGCCGTTCACGCCGCCGGCACCTGGTCCGGGGGCGCCTTTCACTCCACCCGCGCCGCCCTCCCCCTATCCCGGCGCCACCTTCCCGCCGCCGGCACCGGCACCGGGTACGCCGTTTCAGCCACCGGCTCCGGCTCCGGCTCCGGCGAGCGAGGGGCCGGGTGCGCTGCCCAGGCTTCCGATGGGGAGCGGGTTCGAGCCGCAGGCGCCGCAACCGCCGCAGCCCGAGGTGTCGGCCGGGGGCACCGCGTCGCCGACGGGCGTGCCCGGCGTCCCGGGCTCCCAGTCCCCGTGGGGCGCCCCGACGGCGCCGCCGGCGTCGTCACCGTCGAGCTTCACGCCGCCCGCGCCCGCGACCCCGCCGACCGCCGCGACATCGGACTCCGACTCCACCCCGGCATCACCGCCGGCGGCCCCTCCGACGAGCTTCACCCTGCCCGCGGCCACGCCGGTACCTGAGGCAGCCGCGTCCCAGCCCGAGACGTCGGCTTCCGCGACCCCGCCGGCCGAGGAGGCGGAGTCAGGAGACGGTGACCTGGAGAGCGGCGCCACCATGCGGTTCTCTTCGGTCGCCCTCAAGCGCGAGATGGCGGAGCGCGCGGCGGAGGCAGAGGCCGAGCCGACGTCGGTGGACGAGGAGGACGGATCGGTCGCCGACCCTGCCGGTGAGGAGACCGAGGGCACCGTCGCCGAGCCCGCCGAGCCCGAGCCCGTTGCCGGAGACGGCCAGGCGGACGCGGAGACGGTCGACGTGAACGAGGCCGAGACCCTCGGCGCGAACGGGGCCGACGAATCGGTCGTCGCCCCCGACACCCACGCCGACTCCGACACCCACGCCGACTCCGACTCCGACTCCGACTCCGACTCCGACTCCGACGAGACGGATGCCGCGCCGCTGCTGGACGCCGCAGACGACGCCGAGACTTCCCATGCGGAGGCTTCCGACGCCGACGCGGACGGCCACGCGGAGGGCGAAGGTACGGCTGACGAGGCCTCCCCCGCCGAGGACACCGGCCTCGACGCGGATGCCTTCAGCGACGTCCCGTTTGCCGAGGACGCCGACTTGGAGAGCGTGAAGCCGTCGGCGAGGGAACCGGAAGACGCGGAACTGCCGGACGCCGAGCCTGTCGCCGCGGAGCCGCTGGACGCCGTATCCGCCGACGCCGAGCCCGCGGACGCTCCCCCTGCCGACGCCACGCCCGAGGACAACACACCGCAGGACAACGCCCCGCAGGTCAGCACCCCTCAGGACGCCACCCCTCAGGACGCCGCCCCGCAGGACACGCCCCCCGCCTGGACTCCCCCGCCCGCCCCGCAGGCGGAGATGCCGCCGCTGCCCCCGTCGTACCAGCCCGCCGCTCCCGCCCCGGCGGCACAGTGGCCGGTGCAACCCCAGCCCGAGCCCCAGCGGCCGGACCCGGCAACACCCGCACCGCAGCCGACGGCCGCCCAGCCTCACCCGCCGGTACCGCAGCAGCAGCCCCCCGTGCAGCCGCAGGCCCCGCAGCCCGCGCCCGCCGCCTGGAACCAGCCGCCCGCGCCCCCGGCCCCCGCGCCTGTCGCACCGCAGCCCGGCGCTCCCGCTCCGGCGGCCCAGCAGCCGACCACCGCGCCCGGTCCGCAGGACGGCTATGGCTTCCCGCACCCCGGCGCCGCCCAGCCCACCCCTCCGCAGCCCCCGGCCCCCAACTCCCAAGGCGGCTACGGCTTCCCCCAGCAGGGACAGCCCCAGCCCGCGCCGACCCCCGGCACCCCGCAGCCCCCGGCCCCTCACGCAGAGGCCGGCCCCGCCTTCCCGCACCCCGGCGCAGCCCCCACACCCCACCCGCAAGCCGGCTACGGCTTCCCGCAGCCCGGCGTGCCCAACACCCCGCAAGCCGGCTACGGCTTCCCCCAGCCCGGCGTACCCAACACCCCGCAGGCCGGCTACGGCTTCCCGCAACCGGCCGCCGCCCAGCCCGCGCCCGCCCAGCCCGCGCCCACCCCCGGCACCCCCCAACCCCCTGCCCCCAACTCCCAAGCCGGTTACGGCTTCCCGCACCCCGGCGCCCCCAACTCCCCCCAGGCCCCCGCCCCCAGCGGCTACGGCTTCCCCCAGCCGGGCGTACCGCAAGTCCAGCCCCAGCCCCATCCCGAAGGCCGGCCCCCGACGACACCCCCGCAGGGTGCCGCGCCGCAGGGTGCCGCCCCGCAGGGCTTCCCCCCGCAAGCCCCCCAGGCACACCAGCCGCCCCAGGCACCCCCGGCACACCAGCCGCCCCAGGCACCCGCCCCCGCCCCCGCCCAACCCCCCGTCGACCCCCGCACCGGCACCGCCTGGCCGCAGCCCATCCGGCACGACCAGCGGCAGATGACCAACCCCGGTGCGGCGCCGCTCGGTTACACCGCCGCGGTGGAGCTGTCGTCGGACCGGCTGCTGAACAACAAGAAGCAGAAGGCGAAGAGCGGCCGTCCCGCCGCGCAGCCCTCGCGGTTCAAGATCGGTGGGAAGAAGGAGGAGGCCGAGCGGCAGCGGAAGCTCGAACTCATCCGTACGCCCGTGCTGTCCTGCTACCGCATCGCGGTGATCAGCCTCAAGGGCGGGGTCGGCAAGACGACCACGACCACCGCGCTCGGCTCCACGCTCGCCACCGAGCGGCAGGACAAGATCCTCGCCATCGACGCCAACCCCGACGCCGGTACCCTCGGGCGGCGCGTGCGGCGCGAGACGGGGGCCACCATCCGTGACCTCGTCCAGGCGATCCCGTACCTCAACTCGTACATGGACATCCGCCGGTTCACCTCACAGGCGCCCTCCGGCCTGGAGATCATCGCCAACGACGTCGACCCGGCCGTGTCCACGACGTTCAACGACGAGGACTACCGGCGCGCGATCGACGTGCTGGGCAAGCAGTACCCGGTCATCCTGACCGACTCCGGCACCGGTCTGCTCTACAGCGCCATGCGCGGGGTGCTCGACCTGGCCGACCAGCTGATCATCATCTCGACGCCGTCCGTGGACGGTGCGAGCAGTGCCAGTACGACGCTGGACTGGCTGTCGGCGCACGGGTACGCGGATCTCGTCTCGCGGTCCCTCACCGTCATCTCCGGTGTCCGCGAGACCGGGAAGATGATCAAGGTCGACGACATCGTCAGCCACTTCGAGACGCGCTGCCGCGGGGTCGTGGTCGTGCCCTTCGACGAGCATCTCGCCGCCGGTGCCGAGGTCGACCTCGACATGATGCGGCCGAAGGTGCGGGAGGCGTACTTCAACCTCGCGGCGATGGTCGCCGAGGACTTCGTACGCCACCAGCAGATGCACGGCCTGTGGACCAGCGACGGCAACCCGCCCCCGGTGGCGGCCCCGCCGCTGCCCGGCCAGCCGATGCCGGGCCAGCCCTACCCGCAGCAGGGCTACCCGCAACAGCCCCAGCAGCCGGGGCAGCCGTACGTCCCCCAGCCGGGACAGCCGTACCCGCAGCAGGGCCAGCAGCAGCCTGCCCAGCCCCACCCGCAGCAGCCCGGCCACCCCCAGCAGCCCGGCCAGCCGTACCCTCCCCAGCCGGGACAGCCGTATGCTCCGCAGCCGGGACAGCCGGGACAGCCCTATCCGCCCGCACCCCCGCAGCAGTAGCCCACACGACGAAGGGCGGCCGGTGCTCGCGAGCACCGGCCGCCCTTCGTCGTCACAGGACCGACCGCGTCAGCCCGGGTCCGCCGGGCCCGAGGCGGCTACTCCGCCGCGGCCACCAACTCCCGGCAGCGCTTGACGTCCTCGGCCATCTGCTCCAGCAGGGCCTCCAGCGACTCGAACTTCGCCTGGCCGCGCACATACGCGAGGAAGTCCACGGCCACGTGCAGGCCGTAGAGGTCGAGGCCGACGCGGTCGATGGCGTAGGCCTCCACCGTGCGCTCGGTGCCGTCGAACTGGGGGTTGGTGCCGACCGAGATCGCGGCGGGCATGGCCTCGCCCTGGGCGTGCAGCCAACCGGCGTAGACGCCGTCGGCGGGGACGGCGGTGTGCGGGAGGGTCTCCACGTTGGCCGTCGGGAAGCCGAGTTCGCGGCCGCGCTGCGCGCCCCGGACGACCACGCCCTCGACGCGGTGCGGGCGGCCCAGGATCTCGTGGGCGCCCTCGAGGTCGCCCGCGGCGACCAGGCGGCGGGTGAGGGTGGAGGAGAACGGCTCGCCGCCGCCCGCCTCGCCCGACACGAACAGGTCGATGACCTCGACCTCGAAGTCGTAGACCTTGCCCTGTTCGGCGAGGAACTCCACGTTGCCGGCGGCCTTGTGGCCGAAGCGGAAGTTGGGGCCCTCGACGACCGCCTTGGCGTGCAGCTTGTCGACCAGGACCTTGACGACGAACTCGGCCGGCGAGAGCTTCGAGAACTCGGTGGTGAAGGGGAGGATGAGGATCGCGTCCACACCCAGGTCCGCCATCAGCTCGGCGCGGCGATGGTGCGGGGCCAGCAGCGGCGGGTGGCTGCCGGGGCGCACGACCTCGCTGGGGTGCGGGTCGAAGGTGACGACGACGGCGGGAACGCCCAGCTCACGGGCGCGGTCCACGGCGTGCCGGATGATCAGCTGGTGTCCGCGGTGGACCCCGTCGTAGGAGCCGATGGTGACGACGCTGCGTCCCCAGTCCTCGGGGATGTCCTCCAAGCCACGCCAGCGCTGCACTGTGACCGCTCCTCGCCGAACCCGTGTCCGTGTGTAGGGCTTATCTCTTACGCAGGTCTAAGGGTGCCATGCCGTGTCCTTCCCGCCCGCATCGGCATGGGCCCTGTGACCTGACGCACGCGGATCAGGCGGGGACGCGGACGCCTGCCAGGTTCTCGATCATCCGCCGGGTACTGGGGCCGACCACCGTCGACCACCGCTGCGGCGCGTCCGTGAGCCAGGTCGCCACCCGCGCGGCGAAGCCGGGGACCTGGCGACCGAGGTCGACGAGCGCGCGATCGAAGCGGGCGGCGCCGTCCGGGGTGCGGACGAGCAGCAGGCCGGTGCGGTGGACGAGATCGCACAGACCGTCCTCGGGATGGCGGGCGGCGGTCCGCAGGAGGGTGTCCAGGACGGCCGGGGCGTGCTCGTGGTCCAGCAGGAAGGCGAGCAGTTCACGGCGGAGTGGGCGGGAGGCGGGGCCGCCGGGAGGTGCCAGTACGGCGGCGAGAGCGGCCCGCACCTCCTCCGAACCGCCCTCCAGCAGGCCGGTGACCAGCGGAAGGAGCACGGCTCGCGCTGCCGGCCCCTGGTCGAGCCGCCGGTCGACGTACGCGGCCACGTCCGCCGCGGTCTCCGGACGCTGCTCCACCGCCTCCCGTACGAGGGCGGCGATCCGGCGGGCCGGCGTGGGCGTGGTGACGTCGGCGAGAGTGCGCAGCGCCTCTCCGGCACCGGGGCGGCGCAGCCGGGCGCGGAAGGCGTCGAGGACCGGCTCGGGGTGGGTGGCCAGGGCGGCGACCAGCGCGCTCGGCGGGAACTGCGGGTCGCCCGCCCTGAAGTGACCGAGGGCCTGCGGGAGATGACGGGCACGCGTGCGTGGGTCGCGGACGAGCAGGGCGAGCGCACCGCCGTGCAGGGTGCAGTCGGCGGGGCGGGCGAGCAGGGTGAGCGCGGCATAGCGCAGCAGCTCGCGGTCGGCCTCGGTGCGCACGTGCGGGGCGGCACGCAGGCCGTACGCCACCGCCGCGACCCGCCGGTCGGGGCGCTCGTCGTGTGCCCAGCGGTCCACCGCCCGGCACACCGCCGACGGCTCGTCCTCCGCGAGTACGGCGAGCAGTTCGTCGGCCCGCCGGTGCGCGCGGTCGACGAGCAGCTCCGTCAGGTCGTCGAGCGCCAGCCGCCGATGCGTGTGCAGCAACGCCTGCGCGGCCTTCGCGACGGTCGCGTGCGGGGTGGCGGGCAGCGGACGCTCGTCGTCGAACCAGCCGGTGAGATGCGGTGCCACGGCGGTGGGATCCGCGGCGAGCCGCCGGGACGCCGCGTCGAGGAAACGGGGGGCGGTGTCCTGCGCGGGGCCGTCGGCGAGCACGAGCCGGCGCAGCAGGTCGAAGAGGGTGACCGGGGGGAGCGGGAGGGCGAGCCAGAAGTCGGGGGCGAACCGGGCCGAGCGGGCGGGCACTCGGACGCCGTCCTGCCCGTCCTGGCCCGCCCTTGTCCGCCGCCGCCACTCCACCACCCGGTCGGCGAGCAGGCGCAGCACACCCGTGTACGGCGTCGCGTCGGGCACCCGGAGCAGGCACTCGGTGAGCAGCCGGGCCGCCCACCAGGAGTCCGGGTCGGCGTCCAGGGCGTGGATCAACTCCTCCAGAACGGCGGCGAGTCGGGGGGTGCCGTGCTGGCGGGACAGCAGGAGCAGGGCCTGGACGACCGGGCCGACGCGGTGGTGCGGGACCGGGTAGGGGTGCGGGCTGCGACGGTGGACCAGGGCGCGCAGGGCCTCGTCCAGGTCGAGGTGGGTGCCCTGGATCCAGTCGGCGAGCTCCTCGTGGGCGAAGCGGTAGCCGCTTCCGGCGGGGACCAGCAGGCCCTCGGTCAGGACGGCGGACGCCCAGCCCGTGCCGCCGCCGAGCCGTGCGGGGGCCGGGCCCCACGGGAACACCGCCTCGAACGACTCGCGGTCCAGCTCGCCCTGGCCCGGTCCGAGGCTGCGCCGGGCGGCCTCGTGCACCTGTCCGGAGACCTTCGCGGCGAGGCGCCGTACGGCGGTGCCGCGCAGGCCGTTCTCGGCGGCGAGGCGGACGGCGACGCGCAGGCACATCAGGTCGAGATGGGCGGCGAGGACGTCGTGACGGTCCAGGCGGGTGGGGGTGTCGTCGGCGTCGGGGAGCGCGGCGCGGACCTCGGACAGGAGGCGGAGGGTGAGGGGGTGGCGGGCGTCGGTGGCGGTGAGGGCGTGGTCGGGGATGCCGTAGCGGGTCCTCGCCTCGTGAGCCTCGTCCTCGTGCAGGTCGGTCAGGGGGACGCAGGGCATCTCGCCGCCCCTGCCCGTCCCGTCGCCCCCGGACCCGGATCCCTCTTCGGCCTGCGCCGCGTCGTCCTCGGACGCCGGACGCGCCGAAGGGCGGGGGCTGTGGAGCATCCCCGCCGGGAACCCCTCCCCCGCCCCCTCCCAGTACTCCCCCCGGCAGGCCACCACCAGCCGCGCCCCCGTCTCCCGCAGCCACGTCGCGGTCCCGTCGGTCCATTCGTCGAGGCGGTGGGCGAGGACCGGCGGCATCTCCTCGGGGCCGTCGAGGAGGAGCAGCAGGGCGCGGCCCTCGGCACGGGCCAGCCGGGCGAGGCGTTCGGGGGTCACGTCCCCCAGGTCGGTGACGTCCGCCGACCGGGACGCCGCGAGGATGCGTGCCGCCCGGTTCAGCGCCCGGCGCGCCGCGTCCGCGACCGAGGTGTCCTCGTCCCGCAGGTCGGCGCCGCGCAGCCACAGTGTGGGGGCGGGGCGGGAGCCTCGGTTGCGGCGGGCGGCGAGGGAGGCGAGTTCCGTCGTACGGCCGCTGCCGGGTGGGCCGACGAGGGCGAGGACGGCGGCGGGGCCGTCGGTGAAGGCGTCGAACTCCGCTGTCGTGGCCGCCCGTTCGACCGGGGCCACCGCTCCCGGGGTGCCGGTGGTCGCCCTGCCGACATGGCCCGCCAGCGCACCCGGCGGGCCGTCCTGTCCGACCGAGGTGGCCGTCAGTTCCAGTACGCCCGCGAGGTTGAGGTCGACGCCGTAGGCGGGCACGGTCGCCGCGTTCTCGGCGAGGAGGTCGGCGAGCGGGCCGGTGCGGGCCGGGAGCAGGGGCACGGCGAACCCGGCGTCCCGGCCGCCGCCCTGGAGCGCGGTACCGAGGACGGCGAGCACCGCGCCGGTCCCGGCGTCGAGAACCGGACCACCGGCCGCCCCGCCGCCGAGCCGCAGCGCGTCCCGCCCGGCGGTCCCGATGGCCAACTCCAGTACGCCGTCCAGGTGATGGAACCGGTCCGTGGCCATGTAGGTTGCCGGGGCCGCCCCCAGCACCCGTGCCTCGCGCCAGCACCCGGCGGCGATCCGCACATAGGCGCCGGTGTCGATCCGCTCCCGTACGGTGACCGGGAGCGGGTCGAGGCCGAGGCCGTGGGTGCGGACCAGGGCCAGGTTCAGCTCGGGCAGCGGGGTCACCGCGTCGGCGGTCACCACGCAGTGGCGGTCCTCAGCGGCGTACAGCAGAAGCGTGGGAAGGCCGTCGACGGTCTCATGGCTGGTGATCACGGTGCCGTGGTGGTCGGCGGCGAACCCGGTGCCGCGGGGGCGGCCGGCCAGGTCGTGGATGCGGACGAGCGCGGCGTCGCGCGCGTCTCCCGGACCGGGCGCCGCGCCGGAGGCGGCGCAGGGCCCGTCCTCACCCGCGCGCCGGCGGCTGCTCGCGCCCCGCGGGCTCCGTCCCGCCATGGTCGAACCTCCCGCCGTGCACCGTGCCTGTCTTCGACGGTAGGCACCGGATGATCGGCGGGACAGATCGCGCGGTGAACGCGCCCCCTTCCGCTCCCCTGGTTCACTCCGAGCGCCTGCCCGGTCGGGTGAATGGGCGGGGAGCGTTGGATACACCCTAGGGGTGGGGGAACCGAGGGGGGACCGTGGAGCGGCGGACGACTCCGTGACCGCCGCTCCACGGGCGGAGGACATCAGCCGGCGAAGCCGACGACGGCCTCAACCTCGACCGCAGACGCCTCAGTCGCGGACGCCTCAGCCTCGGCCTCCGGTCCACAGACCCCCGGCCGCCAGCCGCCTCAGTTGAAGACGGCGAGGCTCTTCGCCTTGCCCTTGTGGTCCTCGACCAGGGCGAGGAAACGGCCCTCGGGGTCGAAGACGGCGACCGCACCGCGGCCCGCGTACGCCTCGGGCATCTCCAGCCGTACCCCGTTGGTGAGCAGCCGGGCCCGCTTGGCGTCCACGTCCCAGCGCGGGAACGCGGCCGTGGCGGCCTCGGCGATCGGCATCACCGTCAGCTCCCGCTGGAGCTCCTCCAGGGTCTTCGCCGCGTCCAGCTTGTAGGGGCCGACGCGGGTGCGGCGCAGCGCCGTCAGATGGCCGCCCACTTCCAGATCGGCGCCCAGGTCCCGGGCGAGCGCCCGGATGTAGGTGCCGGAGGAGCAGACCACCGAGACGACCAGGTCCAGGACGGGGGTGCCGTCCTCGGCGACGGCGTCCCGGACGTCGTACACCGCGAACGACGAGATCCGCACCGGGCGGGCGGGGATCTCGAACTCCTCCCCGTCGCGCGCCCGCTTGTAGGAGCGCACGCCGTCGATCTTGATGGCGCTGACCTTGGACGGCACCTGCATGATGTCGCCGCTCAGTTTGGCGATCCCGGCGTCGACGGCGTCGCGGGTGACCTTCGAGGCGTCGACCGACCCCGTGATCTCGCCCTCGGCGTCGTCGGTCAGGGTCGTCTGGCCCAGGCGGATCGTGCCCAGGTACTCCTTCTCGGTCAGCGCGAGGTGGCCGAGCAGCTTGGTCGCCTTCTCGACGCCGAGGACGAGCACGCCCGTCGCCATGGGGTCGAGGGTGCCGGCGTGGCCGACGCGGCGGGTCCTGGCGATCCCGCGCATCTTGGCGACCACGTCGTGCGAAGTGAAGCCCGACGGCTTGTCGACGATGACAAGCCCGTCGGGCGTCTGGTTCTTCTGCGTCATTCGGCGGAGTCGTCCTCGTCCTCGCCCGGCTTCTTGTACGGGTCGGCGTCACCGGCGTAGGCCGCGCCGGCCGAGACCTCGCGCACCTTCTCGTCGGACTGGCGGGCCTTGTCGAGGAGGTCGTCGATGGTCTTGGCGGTGTCGGGCAGCGCGTCGGCCACGAAGGTCAGCGTCGGGGTGAACTTCACCCCGGCCGCCGCGCCGACCGCGGAGCGGAGCACGCCCTTGGCGCTCTCCAGTCCGGCGGCCGCGGCCGCCCGCTCCTCGTCACCGCCGTACACCGTGTAGAAGACGGTCGCCTCCCGGAGGTCACCCGTGACCCGGGTGTCCGTGATGGTGACGTGTGAGCCGAGCCGCGGGTCCTTGATCCCGCGCAGCAGCTTCTGGGCCACCACCTCTCGGATGAGGTCCGCCAGCCTCTTGGCGCGCGCGTTGTCGGCCACTGGTCCGTCTCCTTAAAGTACTTGCTTCTTGCTTCAGTCTTCGTCGCTGTGGAGCCTGCGTCGAACCGAGAGCAGTTCCACCTCGGGCCGCCCGGCGACCAGCCGCTCGCAGCGGTCCAGTACGTCGGTGAGGTGTCCCGTGTCCCCGGACACCATCGCCAGCCCGATCTCGGCCCTGCGATGGAGGTCCTGGTTGCCCGTCTCCGCCGCGCTCACCGCGTACTTGCGCTGGAGTTCGGCCACGATCGGGCGGACGAGAGAGCGTTTCTCCTTCAGCGAGTGAACGTCGCCGAGGAGCAGATCGAAGGACAGAGTCCCCACATACATGTGTGTGTCCGGATGTCCCGCCGGTTCGGGGTATGGGCGTCGCGTCGACGCCGATACAGGAACCGTACACGCAACGGCCGGGGCCGATCGACGGATATTACGTCCGCCGACCGGCCCCGATCGCGTGCTATGACAATCAGCCGCGCGGCTTCTCGCGCATCTCGTACGTCGCGATGACGTCGTCGACCTTGATGTCGTTGAAGTTGCCGAGGTTGATACCGCCCTCGAACCCTTCGCGGATCTCGGTGACGTCGTCCTTGAAGCGACGCAGACCGGAGATGTTGAGGTTCTCCGCGATGACCTTGCCGTCGCGGACGAGTCGAGCCTTCGTGTTGCGCTTGACCTCGCCCGAGCGGACCAGGACACCGGCGATGTTGCCCAGCTTGGACGACTTGAAGACCTCGCGGATCTCCGCCGTGCCGAGCTCGACCTCCTCGTACTCCGGCTTGAGCATGCCCTTGAGGGCCGCCTCGATCTCCTCGATGGCCTGGTAGATCACCGAGTAGTACCGGACGTCGACGCCCTCGCGCTCCGCCATCTGCTGCGCACGGCCGGCTGCCCGGACGTTGAAGCCGATGACGATGGCGTCGGAGCCGGTCGCCAGGTTGATGTCGGACTCTGTGACCGCACCCACACCGCGGTGCAGGACGCGGATGTCGACCTCGTCGCCGACGTCGAGCTGGAGCAGCGAGGACTCGAGAGCCTCCACCGAACCGGACGCGTCGCCCTTGATGATGAGGTTGAGTTCCTGCACCAGACCGGCCTTGAGGGCCTCGTCCAGGTTCTCCAGGGAGAACCGGACACCCCGGCGGGCGAAGTTGGCGTTGCGCTCACGCGCCGCGCGCTTCTCGGCGATCTGGCGGGCCGTGCGGTCCTCGTCGACGACGAGGAAGTTGTCGCCGGCGCCCGGGACGTTGGTGAGACCCAGGACCAGGACGGGGGTCGACGGACCCGCTTCCTCGACGTTGTTGCCGTTGTCGTCGAGCATGGCCCGGACTCGGCCGTACGCGTCGCCGACCACCATGGTGTCGCCGATGCGCAGCGTGCCTCGCTGGACGAGGACGGTCGAGACCGCACCGCGACCGCGGTCGAGGTGGGACTCGATCGCGATGCCCTGCGCGTCCTGCTCCGGGTTGGCCCGCAGGTCGAGCGAGGCGTCCGCGGTCAGGACCACGGCCTCGAGCAGCTGGTCGATGTTCAGACCCTGCTTGGCGGAGATGTCGACGAACATGGTGTCGCCGCCGTACTCCTCGGCCACCAGGCCGTACTCGGTCAGCTGACCGCGCACCTTGGTCGGGTCCGCGCCCTCGACGTCGATCTTGTTGACCGCGACGACGATCGGCACGTCGGCCGCCTTGGCGTGGTTGAGCGCCTCGACCGTCTGCGGCATGACGCCGTCGTTGGCCGCGACGACCAGGATCGCGATGTCGGTCGACTTCGCACCACGGGCACGCATGGCGGTGAACGCCTCGTGACCCGGGGTGTCGATGAAGGTGATCTTGCGCTCTTCGTCGTTGACCTGGGTGGCGACCTGGTAGGCACCGATGTGCTGGGTGATGCCGCCGGCCTCGCCCGCGACGACGTTCGTCTTGCGGATGGTGTCCAGCAGTCGGGTCTTGCCGTGGTCGACGTGACCCATGACGGTCACGACCGGCGGACGGACCACCAGGTCTTCCTCGTCGCCCTCGTCCTCGCCGAACTCGATGTCGAAGGACTCGAGCAGCTCGCGGTCCTCCTCCTCCGGGCTGACGATCTCGAGGATGTAGTTCATCTCATCCGCGAGGAGCTTCAGCGTCTCGTCGGAGACGGACTGCGTGGCGGTGACCATCTCGCCGAGGTTCATCATCACGGCGACGAGCGACGCCGGGTTGGCGTTGATCTTCTCCGCGAAGTCGGTGAGGGACGCACCGCGCGACAGGCGGACGGACTGTCCGTTGCCGCGAGGCAGCATCACGCCGCCGACCGACGGGGCCTGCATGGCCTCGTACTCCTGGCGCCTCTGCCGCTTCGACTTGCGACCGCGACGCGCGGGACCGCCGGGACGACCGAAGGCACCCTGCGTGCCACCACGGCCACCGGGACCACCGGGACGACCGCCGAAGCCGGGACGACCGCCGCCGCCACCGGGACCACCCGGACGGCCGGCGAAACCGCCGCCACCGCCACCGGGACCACCGGGACGACCGGCGAAACCGCCGCCACCGCCACCGGGACCGGCCGGACGGCCGGCGAAGCCGCCGCCACCGGGACGACCGCCGCCGCCACCGCCCGGACGACCAGCGCCGCCGGGACCGCGGCCACCGGGACCACCGCCGCCGGGACGCGGGCCGGCAGCCGGACGCTGCGGCATCATGCCGGGGTTGGGACGGGCGCCGCCGGGGCCGCCGCCGGGACGGGGACCGCCCTGCGGACGGGGCATGCCGCCCGGGCTCGGACGGGCGCCACCGGGAGACTGCGGACGGGGACCGCCCGCCGCGCCCTGGGGACGGGGGCCGCCCTGGCCCTGGCCCTGCGGACGCGGGGCGCCGCCGGGAGCGCCACCGGGGCCACCCTGGCCGCCGGGACGCGGGGCACCGCCCGGACGGGGCGCCTGCGGGCGCGCCATGCCGGTGGAGCCACCAGAGGTGAAGGGGTTGTTGCCCGGACGGGGACCGGCCGGACGAGCGCCGGGACGGGCACCCTGGCCACCCGGACGCGGGGCGCCGGGACGGTCGCCGCGGTCACCACGACCCTGACCGCCCTGACCGGGGCCGGCGGCGGGACGGGGGGCACCCGGGCGCGGGGCCTGCTGGCCGGCCGGACGCGGGGCGCCCGGACGCGGAGCGGAGCCCTGAGCGGGCGCGGAGCCCTGGGCGGGCGCGGCGGGAGCCGCCGGCGGTGCCGTGAACTCGGGCGTGGTCGGAGCCGGGGACGCCGGCGCGGGGCGCGGCGCGGGCTTCGGGCCCGGGGTGGGACGGGGGCCGGGAGCGGCCGGCGCGGCGGGAGCCGCGGGCGTCTCGGCTGCGGCCGGCTTGGGGGCCGGCGGGCGCGGGGCGGCCGGACGGGCAGCCTGCGCCGGAGAGGGGGCGCCCGGCTTGGCCGGGGCAGCCTTGCGTGCGGGGGCGGGCTTGCCGCCTCCGCTGCCCTGCTGGAGGGCGTCCGTCAACTTGCGGACAACGGGCGCTTCGATGGTCGAAGACGCCGAACGGACGAATTCACCGAGTTCCTGGAGCTTGGCCATGACGACCTTGCTCTCAACTCCGAACTCCTTGGCGAGTTCGTATACCCGGACCTTAGCCACTTCGCTCCTTTTAGGTCCGGGTTGCGTCCGGACCGTCGCTACTTCATGGGCGTACTCATCGCGTGCTCATCGAGTGCTCATCGCAATCTCGACCTACTTCCAACTCGCGGGGTACCAGGGCCGCACGGGGGTTCCGCGCGACGCTTCTTACGGTGTTGCCTGCTCAGCAACTGTCTGTCTGCTCGACGTATTGGCGCAACGCCTTTACGTCGAGCGCTCCCGGGGCGCGAAGCGCCCGCGTGAACGCCCGGCGGCGTACCGCCTGGTCCAGACAGACCAGGGCGGGGTGCACGTACGCACCCCGGCCGGGCAGCGTACCGCGTGGATCAGGAACGCACGCGTCCTTGATCGCCACGGTACGCAGCAGATCGGTCTTGGCCGCTCGCTGCCTGCACCCCAGACAGGTGCGTTCAGGGCATGCGCGGGCTCGCGTCCGGCCAGACACTACTAAGTCTACCTCCCCGTACCGACCTCACCCCTTTGGGGCAGGAATCGAACGGTTGTTGTCGTGATCTAAGCCAACTGCGGCTTGGATCTATTCCCCGATCGTGACCCAGGCCCGACCGGGAGGCTATTCGGCCGGCTGCTCGGTGTCCGGACGGATGTCGATCCGCCAGCCGGTCAGCCGGGCGGCGAGGCGGGCGTTCTGCCCCTCCTTGCCGATCGCCAGCGACAGCTGGTAGTCCGGCACCGTCACGCGCGCGGAGCGGGCCGCGAGGTCGACGACCTCCACCTTGGAGACCCGGGCCGGCGAGAGCGCGTTCGCCACCATCTCAGCCGGGTCGTCCGACCAGTCGACGATGTCGATCTTCTCACCGTTGAGCTCGCCCATGACATTGCGCACCCGGCCGCCCATGGGGCCGATGCAGGCACCCTTGGCGTTCAGACCGGAGCGGGTGGACCGGACCGCGATCTTGGTGCGGTGGCCGGCCTCACGGGCGATGGCGGCGATCTCGACGGAACCGTCGGCGATCTCCGGCACCTCCAGGGCGAAGAGCTTCTTCACCAGGTTGGGGTGCGTCCGGGACAGGGTCACGGACGGACCGCGCACGCCGCGCGCCACCCGGACGACGTACGACCGCAGCCGCATGCCGTGCTGGTAGCTCTCGCCCGGGACCTGCTCCTGCACCGGCAGGATGGCCTCGAGCTTGCCGATGTCCACGAGCACGTTCTTCGGGTCGCGGCCCTGCTGGACCATGCCCATGACGATGTCGCCCTCGCGCCCGGCGTACTCGCCGAGCGTCGCGTCGTCCTCGGCGTCGCGCAGCCGCTGCAGGATGACCTGCTTGGCGGTGGTGGCGGCGATACGGCCGAAACCGGACGGGGTGTCGTCGAACTCGCGGGCCTCCTGGCCCTCCTCGAGGTCCTCGGGGTCCTCCTTCGCCCACACCGTCACGTGGCCGGTCTCCCGGTTGAGCTCCACGCGCGCGTGGCGGCGGCTTCCCTCGGTGCGGTGGTAGGCGATGAGGAGGGCCGACTCGATCGCCTCGACCAGCAGGTCGAAGGAGATCTCCTTCTCCCGTACCAAGCCCCGTAGGGCGCTCATGTCGATGTCCACGGCTACGCCTCCTCTTCCTTCTTGTCCTTGCGGTTGAACTCGACCTGGACGCGCGCCTTGTCGATCTCGGAAAAGGCCAGTCTGCGGCTCGTCGCCTTGCGGCCCTTCACTCCCGGCACCTCGAGGTCCAGTCCGTCGTCGTCGACGTTCAGGATCCGTGCGACCACCTCGTCGCCCTCGGCCAGCTGGAACCTCACCAGCCGGTCGATGGCGCGTACGTAGTGCCGGTGCTCCTTGAGGAGGCGCTCAGCGCCCGGGGTGCCGACCTCGAGGGTGTACTCGCCCTCGCCCATCGCGTTCGTCTCGTCGAGCTTCGCCGAGAGCGCGCGGCTCACATCGGCGATCTGGTCCAGGTCCGCCCCGGTGTCGGAGTCGACGACGACGCTCAGCACCCGCTTGCGTCCTACGGAGTCCACTGAGATCTCCTCGAGATCCAGTCCCTGGGAGCTGACGAGCGGTTCCAGGAGCTCTCGCAGCCTTTCGCTCTGGGTGGTGCTCATCCGGGTGACTCCTCGGCCGCGTGTGCTGTTGTGGGTAGGTCGCGTGTCTGGTCAAAGGGTATCGGGTCCCGAGAGGTGATGCCGTCCACGTGCGCTCCGGGGCGGGCCCGGGCGTCGAGCCGGTGACGCGACCCGGCGGGTGGCGCGGGTACCGTGATCACGGCGGGACCGCCGTTCCCGCCCGTGTGTTCGTACGAGCCCTCCGAGGACGACTGCCGTGCCGTACTCCCCACCGTCGCGCACCCCCTCGGGGCCGCGTCGAAGAACCCTCCTCGCCACCGCCGCCGGGGCCGCCCTGCTGGCCGGCTGCTCCTCCGGGGCCGACGACGCCGAGGAGGGCACCGGAGGCAGCCCCTCGATCGCGGAGCGGGCACGCACGCGTGCGGCGCGGGACAGCCGGGGCATCGTCGAGCGGTACGACGCGGTGATCGCCGCGTATCCCGGGCTCGCCGAGCGGCTGACGGTGCTGCGGGCGGAGGCCGTGCGGCACGTCCGGGCGTTCGGGGGGACGACGGTCGGCACGACGTCCTCCGCCACCCCCGGCTCCCCCGCGCCCTCCGTCGTACCGGGCACCGAGAAGGACGCCCTCGCCGGGCTCGCCACCGCCGAACGGTCGCTCGCGGACGCGCGGGCCAAGGCGCTGCTGGAGGTGCCGGGCGAGCTGGCCCGGCTGCTGGCCTCGGTGGCGGCGGCCGGCGCCACGCACGCGTACCTGCTGACGGAGGCGGCCAAGTGAGTGACGAGCGGGACGAGCGGGAGCTGACCGCGCTCCAGGCGGCACTGGCCGCCGAGCACGCGGCCGTGTACGGGTACGGGGTCGTCGGCGGGCAGATCCGCGAGGGCCGTCGTACGGAGGCGAGGTCGGCCTACGACGCCCATCGCGCCCGGCGCGACACCCTCGCCCGCGAGGTGCGGGACCTGGGCGGCAAGCCGGTGGCGGCGGCTGCCGGGTACGCACTGCCCTTCCCGGTGCCGGACTCGGACGCGGCCGTACGGCTGGCCGCCGTCCTGGAGGACCGGATCGCCGGGGTGTACTCCGACCTGGTACGGGCAACCGTGGACGGGCGGCGTTCCATGGCCGCCGAGGCGCTGCGGGAGGCGGCGGTGCGCGCGGTGCGCTGGCGCGGCGAGAGCGTAGCCTTCCCTGGTCTCGCCGAACGGGCGGCGACCAAGTCGGCTCCGTCGTCCTCGCCGGCCTCGGCGACGCCCACGGCGTAAGCACGGGAAGGGAACGACTCGCGTATGGCTTTCGAACCGCCGCGGCGTCTGGTGAGGGCGCTCGGTGAGACGGCACCGGACGGTGACGGCTGGTTGGAGAAGCTGCCCGAGGCGGCTCAGCAGGCCGTCGCGCTACGCGAGTTGACCGTGGAGCGGGTGCAGGAGCCGGGAGGCCGCAGCAGCCTGGTGATGCTGGTCCGACGCGCCGACGGCACCCCGGCCGTGCTCAAGCTGGCCCCGCCGCGGTCCCGGCCCGCGGCCGAGCGGGCGGCGCTGGCGCACTGGGGCGGGCGGGGCGCCGTACAGGTGCTCGACGACGAGCCCGTCACCGAGGGTGTGCTGCTGCTGGAGCGGCTGCACCCCGATGTGTCCGTGCGGTCGTTGCCGGAGGCGAAGGCGCTGCTGGAGGCGGCGGGGACGCTGCGGCGGCTGTGGGTGGAGCCGCCGGGTGGGCATGACTTCGAGACGGTGGCCGAGCGGACCGGGCGGCAGGCCGAGGCGATGCGGGCGACCGGGGGCGCGGAGGTGGCCGAGCTCGTGACCGCGGCTCTCACCGCCCGTGAGGAGCTGCTCGTGGCGCCGCCGGAGTCGCGGCTCCTGCACGGGACGTTCCGGCAGAGCAAGGTGCTGGCGGGTGAGCGGTCCCCTTGGCTGGCGGTCGGGCCGGACCCGGTCGTCGGTGAGTGCGCCTTCGATCTGGCTCGGCTGGTGCGGGACCGGGTGGAGGATCTGATCGCGCAGCCGTCGGGCGCGGCGACCACACGGCGGCGGATCAAACGGCTGGCCGAGTCGTTGGACGTCGATCAGGAGCGGCTGCGGGGGTGGACGCTCTTCCGGGCCGTGGAGTCGGGGGTGCGGGCTCTTCGGGTGGGGCGCGCGAAGGACTCCGAGCTGCTGCTGGAGTTCGCCGGCTGGCTCTGAGCGGTGTGCCGGGGCGGCGTGCGCCCGCGGGGTGCCGGGGGCGGCGTGCGCCTGCGGGGCGCCGGTCAGGAAGCCCACGCATGCCGCCGTGCGCCGCGTTCACGGGTTCGACGTCCCCAAGGAGGTCCCAAGAGGCCCCAGGGGCCCCGGGGAACGTCTCCGAGCCCTGGAGTCGGCTCAGAGACGTTCCTGAGGTCTATCCCTACGCGCTGAGGCGGGCGATCGCCTCGTCGACGGTCAGCTCCTCGCGCTCGCCGCTCCTGCGGTCCTTGAGCTCCAGGACGCCCTCGGCGGAGCGGCGGCCCGCGACGAGGATCTTCGGGACGCCGATCAGCTCGGCGTCCGTGAACTTCACGCCCGGCGAGACCCCGGCCCGGTCGTCGACCAGGACGCGCAGGCCGGCCGCGCGGAGCTTCTCGGAGACCTCCAGGGCCAGCTCGGTCTGGAGGGCCTTGCCGGCGGCGACGACGTGCACGTCGGCCGGGGCGACCTCGGCCGGCCAGCACAGGCCCTGCTCGTCGGCGGTCTGCTCGGCGAGGGCGGCCACGGCCCGGGAGACGCCGATGCCGTAGGAGCCCATGGTGACGCGGACCGGCTTGCCGTTCTGGCCGAGGACGTCGAGCTTGAGGGCGTCGGCGTACTTGCGGCCGAGCTGGAAGATGTGGCCGATCTCGATGGCGCGGTCCAGCTTGAGGCCGGTCCCGCAGTTCGGGCAGGGGTCGCCCTCCTGCACGACGACGACGTCGACGTACTCGCCGACCTCGAAGTCGCGGCCCGCGACCACGTTCTTGGCGTGCGTGTCCGCCTTGTTGGCGCCCGTGATCCACGCGGTGCCCGGCGCCACCCGCGGGTCGGCGATGTACCTGACCTTCTCGCCCAGCCCCTGCGGACCGACGTAGCCGCGCACCAGGTCCGGACGGCCCGCGAAGTCGGCCTCGGTGACCATCTCGACGGTCGCCGGGGCGAAGTGCGCCTCGACCTTGTCCATGTCGACCTCGCGGTCGCCGGGGACGCCGACGGCGACGATCTCGCCGTCGACCTTGACGAGGAGGTTCTTCAGGGTGGCGGAGGCCTCGACGCCGAGCTGGGCGGCGAGGGTCTCGATGGTGGGGGTGTCCGGGGTCGGGATGTCCTCGGCGGCGGGCACGTCGGTGGCGTCCACCGGCTTGAGCTCGTACGAGATCGCCTCGGTGTTCGCCGCGAAGTCGCAGGCGGGGCAGTCGGCGAAGGTGTCCTCGCCGGCGCCGGCCGGGGCCAGGAACTCCTCCGACTTCGAACCGCCCATCGCGCCCGCGGTCGCGGCGCAGATGCGGTAGTCGAGGCCGAGGCGCTCGAAGACGCGCTGGTAGGCCTGGCGGTGCAGGGCGTAGGACCGGGCCAGGCCCTCGTCCTCGGTGTCGAAGGAGTAGGAGTCCTTCATCAGGAACTCGCGGCCGCGCAGGATGCCGGCCCGCGGACGGGCCTCGTCCCGGTACTTGTTCTGGATCTGGTAGAGGATGACCGGCAGGTCCTTGTAGGAGGACGCCTGGTCCTTCACCAGCAGGGTGAAGATCTCCTCGTGGGTGGGGCCGAGGAGGTAGTCGCCGCCCTTGCGGTCCTGGAGGCGGAACAGCTCGGGGCCGTACTCCTCCCAGCGGCCGGTCGCCTCGTAGGGCTCCCGCGGCAGGATGGCGGGGAGCAGCACCTCCTGGGCGCCGATCGCGTCCATCTCCTCACGGACGACCCGCTCCACGTTGCGCAGGACCCGCATGCCGAGCGGCAGCCAGCTCCAGATGCCGGCCGCGGTCCGGCGGACGTAGCCGGCGCGGACGAGGAGCTTGTGGCTGAGGACCTCGGCGTCGGCCGGGTCGTCGCGCAGCGTCTTCGCCATCAACTGGGACATGCGCTGGACCGGTACGTTGGCCATGGTTCTCGTACTCCTGCCGGGTAAGGGTGGTGGCTGGGGATGCCTGACACATTCCCGCCGTCCGCCCGCAGGGCGGGCCCGGCGGCGTCTGGTTCGTGCGATCGCAAGGCGCCGGAGCGCTCGCGTGGCGGAGCCACGTGGGCGGTTCGGCAACGCGGCGAGCGTGCGGGCCGGGCGTCGCCAGGCAGGCGGGAACGTGTCAGGCACCCCCAGGGAGGTTAGCCGGGGGGCCGGTTCCGGTGGAAATCGGTTAACGGCGGCGCAGGGGCAGCGGGGCGCCCATCACCGCGTACGGCTTCGGGGCGCTCGGGAAGAGGACCTGGCGGGCGAGGTCCTGGTACCCGAGGGAGTGGTAGAGGCCGCGGGCCGGGCTGTCGATGTCGATCGCGGAGAGGATCGAGCGGGGTTCGTCGGCGCTGTCCGTGATCGTGGTGATCAGCGAGCGGCCGATGCCGCGGTTCTGGTAGCCCGGGTGGACGTGGAGCTCGGTGATGACGAAGGAGTCGTCCAGCCAGATGTCGTGGTCCTGGGCGCGCAGATACGGCTCCACGACCGTGGACCACCAGTGGGTGCGGTCGTTGGGCATGCCGTAGACGAACCCCACGAGGCGCTCGGCCGTGGTGGCGCCGAGGGCTCTGGCGCCGGGGTAGGTCATATGGCGCAGGACGATCTGGCGGCGGACCGCCACCTCGTCGGATCCCAGCCCGAAGGCGACGGCCTGGACGGCGAGGGCTTCGTCCACCCTTGCGGCGAGGTCCAGCGGGCCGATCACGATGTCGTCGGGGTGGCGGCGGTGTCCGTGACCGGGAAAGCGCATGTGGGGAGCGTACAGGGGGGCGCGCGTTGTGTGTCGGGTGCGAGTGAGACGGGTCCGGCCCCGCGGCCCTTCGGGGCGGGTCTCAGAACAGGACGCTCATGAACGCGCCGACCTCCTGGAAGCCGACCCTCGTGTACGTCCTTCGCGCCGCCGTGTTGAAGTCGTTGACGTAGAGGCTGACCACCGGGGCCACGTCCGCGAGGGCGTAGCGCAGGACCGCGGCCATGCCCGGGGCCGCCAGGCCCCTCCCCCGGTACTCCGGGGCCACCCACACGCCCTGGATCTGGCAGGCGTGGGTCGTGGCCGCGCCGATCTCGGCCTTGAAGACGACCTTGCCGTCGCCGTCGAGGCGGGCGAACGAGCGGCCGGCGCCGACGAGTTCGGCGACGCGGGCCTGGTAGAGGAGGCCGCCGTCGCCGGCGAGGGGTGAGACCCCTACCTCCTCGGTGAACATCGCCACGCACGCCGGCATGATCGTCTCTATCTCGTCCTTGCGGATGCGGCGAAGGCAGGGATCCGGGGCGACGTCGGCGGGCATGCGGTCGGTGACCATGAGGGGCTGGCGGGGGCGGACGTCTCGTGCCGGGCCCCAGCTGGGTTCGAGCAGGCGCCAGAGTTCGGCGGTGGGTTCGGCCGGGCCGACGATCGAGGAGCAGCGGCGGCCGGCCCTGCGGGCGCGGTCGGCGAAGGCGCGTACGGCCCGGGGGGTGGCGCAGATCGGGACCAGGTTGGCGCCGGCGTAGCAGAGGGAGGTGAGCATGCCGTCCTCGTACCAGCCCCACATCTCGCCGCCGAGGCGCCAGGGGTCGAGGCCGGCCACCTGGACCCGGGACGTCACGAAGGCGTTCGCCACCGGCTCGCGGTCGAGGACGGCGAGCGCGGCGTCCAGGTCGCTCGGTTCGAGGACCCGGGAGGTCGTCTGGGTCAACACGGGCGGGGCCTCACACTGGGGACTGCTGATCTCCGCACTGTACCTGCGGAAGCTGAGCGGTGCCGCCCCTTGGCTGCGCCGCTCGGGCCGGGCGCCTGCGAGCTCGGGTGACCAGGGTGAGTGGGGCGGCTGCGGGTCGTGTGGGGCTGGTCGCGCGGTTCCCCGCGCCCCTGGAGGCGGGGGCCTGCGGCCCCCCTCCCGGGGTGAGGACCCGTCAGCCCGCGACCGCCACCGAGGGCTCGCCCGAGGCCACGCCGTCCGCCTCCATCTGTTCGGCCAGCTTCATGGCCTCCTCGATGAGCGTCTCGACGATCTTGGACTCGGGGACGGTCTTGATGACCTCGCCCTTGACGAAGATCTGGCCCTTGCCGTTGCCGGAGGCGACGCCGAGGTCGGCCTCCCGGGCCTCGCCGGGGCCGTTGACGACGCAGCCCATGACGGCGACGCGGAGGGGGACCTCCATGCCGGTCAGGCCCGCGGTGACTTCCTCGGCCAGCTTGTAGACGTCGACCTGGGCGCGGCCGCAGGACGGGCAGGAGACGATCTCCAGGCCGCGCTGCTTGAGGTTCAGGGATTCCAGGATCTGGTTGCCGACCTTGACCTCCTCGACCGGAGGGGCGCTCAACGACACGCGGATGGTGTCGCCGATGCCCTGGGAGAGGAGGGCGCCGAAGGCCACCGCGCTCTTGATCGTGCCCTGGAACGCCGGGCCCGCCTCCGTGACGCCGAGGTGGAGGGGGTAGTCGCACTGGGCGGCGAGCTGCTTGTACGCCTCGATCATCACGACCGGGTCGTTGTGCTTCACCGAGATCTTGATGTCCCGGAAGTCGTGCTCCTCGAAGAGGGACGCCTCCCACAGGGCCGACTCGACCAGGGCCTCGGGGGTCGCCTTGCCGTACTTCTGGAGCAGGCGGCGGTCGAGGGAGCCCGCGTTCACGCCGATGCGGATCGGGGTGCCGTGGTCGCGCGCGGCCTTCGCGATCTCCTTGACCTTGTCGTCGAACTGCTTGATGTTGCCGGGGTTCACGCGGACCGCGGCGCAGCCGGCCTCGATGGCCGCGAAGACGTACTTGGGCTGGAAGTGGATGTCGGCGATGACCGGGATCTGGGACTTCCTGGCGATGGTCGCGAGGGCGTCCGCGTCGTCCTGGGTGGGGCACGCCACGCGGACGATCTGGCAGCCGGAGGCCGTCAGTTCGGCGATCTGCTGGAGGGTCGCGCCGATGTCGGACGTACGGGTCGTCGTCATCGACTGGACCGAGACCGGGGCGTCGCCACCGACCGCGACGGAGCCGACCTGGATCTGCCGGCTCTTCCGGCGCTCGGCAACCCTGGTCGGAACGGACGGCATGCCGAGAGAAATCGCAGTCATCTGCTGTGCAACCCCAAGTCGTGGATCAAGGTCCGGTTCCCGTACGCAGCGGGCTCCAGGCTTCGAGATTACGGCACGCGCCCAGGCCCCGGCACATCCCGCCGATCCAAGCCACACGAACGAGGACGGCCCGGCACACAGCGCGCCGGGCCGTCACGAATGCCGTAGGGCTAGGAGATTCTCACCGGGTTGACCACGTCCGCGATCAGGACGAGGACGGTGAAGCAGATGAAAATCCCCGCCACCACATAGGCGACCGGCATCAGCTTCGCGACGTCGAACGGGCCCGGGTCCGGGCGGCGCATCACCTTCGCCACGTTCCGCCTCAGTGACTCCCACAGGGCGCCCGCGATGTGGCCGCCGTCGAGCGGGAGGAGCGGGAGCATGTTGAAGAGGAACAGGGAGAGGTTGAAGCCGGCCAGGAGCATCACGAACATCGCCAGTTGCTGGGATGCGGGGATGTCGAGGGTGGCGATCTCGCCGCCCACCCGGGCCGCGCCGACCACGCCCATCGGGGAGTCCGGCTCGCGCTGGCCGTCTCCGAAGACGGCGTCCCACAGGGCCGGGATCTTGGAGGGCAGGGCGGCGAGGGAGTCGACCGCGTCGCCCACCCGGTCGGTCATCCAGACCACCGAGTCGCCGAAGTCCTGCTTGACGACCCCGGTGGCGGCGCTGAAGCCGAGGAAGCCGGCCTTGATGTACTCGCCCTGGACGTAGGCCCCGTTGCCGTCCTTCTTGGCGACGAGGTTGGTGGCGATCCTGGCCTGGAGGGGGACCTCCTTGCCGTCGCGGTCGACGACGATCGGGACGGTCTTGCCGGCGCTGTCGCGGATCAGGTCGGAGAGGGTGCCCCAGTCCTCGGTGCGGACGCCCGCGAAGGAGACGATCTTGTCCCCGGCCTTCATGCCCGCGGCGGCGGCCGGGGACCGGGGGTCGGACTTCTTGCACTCGTCGCGGTTCTCGCTCTGCGAGATCACGCACGGGGAGACCGAGCTGACCGTGGTGGTCTGCTGCTGGATGCCGAAGCCCATCAGGACCGTCAGGAACAGGGCGACCGCGAGGATCAGGTTCATGAACGGGCCCGCGAACATCACGATGACCCGTTTCCAGGGCTTGCGGGTGTAGAACATCCGGGACTCGTCACCCGGCTTGAGCTCCTCGTAGGCGGCCGAGCGGGCGTCCTCGATCATGCCGCGCCAGGGCGAGGTGGAGCGGGCCTCCAGCTTGCCGTCGGGTCCCGGCGGGAACATGCCGATCATGCGGATGTAGCCGCCGAACGGGATGGCCTTGATGCCGTACTCGGTCTCGCCCTTGTTCCTCGACCAGATGGTCGGGCCGAAGCCGACCATGTACTGCGGCACGCGGATGCCGAAGAGCTTGGCCGTGGACAGGTGGCCGAGCTCGTGCCACGCGATCGAGACCAGCAGGCCGAGCGCGAAGACCGCTATGCCGAGGATGAACATCAGGGTCGTCATGCACGGGCCTCCGCCGTCTGTGCTGCCAGTTCCCGGGCCCGGGTGCGCGCCCAGGTCTCCGCTTCGAGGACGTCCGACACGGTGAGTGAGGTTCCCGTGACGGGCGTGCCGTGTTCGTCCACCACGCGGGTCACGGTCTCCATGATGCCGTTGAACGGCAGCGCGCCGGCCCGGAAGGCCTCCACGCACTCCTCGTTGGCGGCATTGAACACCGCCGGGGCCGTGCCCGCGAGCTGCCCCACGTGTCTCGCCAGGTCGACCGAGGGGAACGCGTCGTTGTCGAGCGGGAAGAACTCCCACGTCGACGCCTTGCTCCAGTCGAACGCGGGGGCCGCGTCGGGGACGCGTTCCGGCCAGCCGAGGCCGATGGCGATCGGCCCGCGCATGTCGGGGGGCGTCGCCTGGGCGATCGTGGATCCGTCGGTGAACTCAACCATCGAGTGGACATACGACTGGGGATGCACGACCACCTCAATGCGGTCGAAGGGAATGTCGTAGAGGAGGTGCGCCTCGATGACCTCCAGGCCCTTGTTGACGAGGGTCGCGGAGTTGATCGTGATCACCGGCCCCATGGCCCAGGTGGGATGGGCGAGGGCGTCCTCGACGGTGACGTTCGCGAGTTCCTCCTTCGTGCGGCCGCGGAAGGGGCCGCCGGAGGCCGTGACGACCAGTTTCCGTACGTCCGCGCGCGTGCCGGAGGCCAGCGACTGGAACAGTGCGGCGTGCTCGGAGTCGACCGGGATGATCTGTCCGGGCTCGGCGAGGGCCTTGACCAGCGGGCCGCCGACGATGAGCGACTCCTTGTTGGCGAGCGCGAGGGTGCGGCCCGCCTCCAGGGCGGCGAGGGTCGGGGCGAGGCCGATGGAGCCGGTGATGCCGTTCAGCACGGTGTGGCAGTCGGAGGCGGCGACCTGGGCGGCCGCGTCCGGTCCGGCGAGGATCTCCGGGAGCGGCTCGCCGGCGCCGTACCGGCTCGTCAGGGCCTCGCGCAGTTGCGGTACGACGTCCTCGCGGGCGACCGCGACGGTCCGCACCCCCAGCCGGTGCGCCTGCTCGGCGAGGAGGGCGACCCGGCCGCCGTTGGCGGACAGGGCGGTGACCCGGAAGCGGTCCGGGTTGCGCAGCACGAGGTCGATGGCCTGGGTCCCGATCGACCCGGTGGAGCCGAGGATCACCACGTCCTTCGGACCGTCGCCCGCCACCGGGTCGTAGACGAGGTGCGGGTCGGCGAGGGCACGGACCGGGAGCCCCGTCGTCCGCCCGGAGGGCGGGCCTTGCGGCGTCAGGTGCGTGCTCTCGGCGTGCCGGGCGTTGACCCGCGTACTGGATGTACTGGGGTCGGCGCCCGGTGCGGTGAGAGTGCGTGCGTGGCGTCGCGGGGCAGGCGGGGCTTCCGGCCCGCGCCCTCGGGGGGCTGGACTGTCGCTCATCCCCCCATTGTTGCCGTAAGGACGGCGTGTGAGGACAGCGCGTCCCCCGAAGGGGGTTCACCGGAACCTCCGAGCGAGCCTCCTGGGGCGGGCTGTCATGGGCGGGTCAGCGGATCGGGCGGTGGACGTTCTCCCGTTCGCTCGGGCCGGGGGTGGCGTCGGCGATCCAGGGGCCCTCGCCCGAGGGGTCGACGATGCCGTGCTCCAGCCACTCGTAGGTGCCGGACATGACACCCTTGACGACCTTGCGGTCGAGGTCGTCGGTGTTGGTCCACAGGCGGCCGAAGAGTTCCTCCACGCGGATGCGGGACTGGTGGCAGAAGGCGTCGGCGAGTTGGTAGGCCTGGCGGCCGTGGTCCTCGGTGGTGCGCAGGAGTTCGGCGCGGACGCAGACCGCGCTCATCGCGAAGAGTTCGGCGCCGATGTCGACGATCCGGCCGAGGAAGCCCTGCTTGGTCTCCATGCGGCCCTGCCAGCGGGACATGGCGTAGAAGGTGGAGCGGGCGAGTTTGCGGGCCGTGCGCTCGACGTACCGGAGGTGGACGGAGAGGTCCACCTCGCGTTTGAACTCGCTGTAGGAGTTCGGGAGCTGCCCCGGGCCCGCCACCAGTTTCGGGAGCCACTTCGCGTAGAAGACGCCTGCCTGGGCGCCTGCCTTCGCCTTGTCCGAGAGGGACTTCTCCGGGTCGATCAGGTCGCCGGCCACGGAGAGGTGGGCGTCGACGGCCTCGCGGGCGATCAGCAGGTGCATGATCTCCGTCGAGCCCTCGAAGATGCGGTTGATGCGGAGGTCGCGCAGGACCTGTTCGGCCGGGACCGCCCTCTCACCGCGGGCCGCGAGCGAGGCCGCTGTCTCGAAGCCGCGGCCGCCGCGGATCTGGACCAGTTCGTCGGCGATGAGCCAGCCCATCTCGGAGGCGAAGAGTTTGGCGAGAGCGCCTTCGATGCGGATGTCGTTGCGGTCCTCGTCGGCCATCTGGCTGGAGAGGTCCAGTACCGCCTCCAGGGCGAAGGTCGTCGCCGCGATGAAGCTGATCTTCGCGCCGACGGCCTCGTGCTGGGCGACCGGCTTGCCCCACTGCTCGCGGGCCGCGGACCACTCGCGGGCGATCTTCAGGCACCACTTGCCGGCGGCGACGCAGGAGGCGGGCAGGGAGAGGCGGCCGGTGTTGAGGGTGGTCAGCGCGATCTTGAGGCCGGCGCCCTCCGGGCCGATGCGGTTCGCCGCGGGGACCCGGACCTGGTGGAAGCGGGTGACGCCGTTCTCGATGCCGCGCAGGCCCATGAAGGCGTTGCGGTTCTCCACGGTGATGCCGGGTGAGTCGGTCTCGACGACGAAGGCGGTGATGCCGCCCTTGTGGCCCTCGGACCTGGGCACGCGGGCCATGACGACCAGCAGGTCGGCGACGACGCCGTTGGTGGTCCAGAGCTTGACCCCGTCGAGGACGTAGTCGTCGCCGTCGGGGACGGCCGAGGTCGCGAGCCTGGCCGGGTCGGAGCCGACGTCCGGTTCGGTGAGGAGGAAGGCGCTGATGTCGGTGCGGGCGCACCGGGGCAGGAAGGCCTCCTTCTGCTCCTGGGTGCCGAACAGCTTCAGCGGCTGGGGGACGCCGATCGACTGGTGGGCCGAGAGCAGGACGCCGATCGCGGGGCTGGCGGAGCCCGCGAGGGCCAGCGCCTTGTTGTAGTACACCTGGGTGAGGCCGAGGCCGCCGTACTTGGTGTCGATCTTCATGCCGAGGGCGCCGAGCTCCTTGAGGCCGGCGATGACCTCGTCGGGGATCCGGGCCTCGCGTTCGATCAGCGCGCCGTCGACCTTGGTCTCGCAGAAGTCGCGGAGCCTGGCGAGGAACTCCTCCCCGCGCCGGGCGTCCTCGTCGGGCGGCATGGGGTGGGGGTGGATGAGGTCGAGCCGGAAGCGGCCGAGGAACAGTTCCTTGGCGAAGCTGGGCTTGCGCCAGTCCTGTTCCCGGGCCGCCTCCGCGACCTCGCGGGCCTCACGTTCGGTGACGACGGGCGTGTGTTGTGCTGCGGACATGAGGGCCACCTCACCGCGAATCGGGATCATGGTTACCGACCGGTGCTACCCGATCGTATGTACCCGATACCGAGCGTGCCCACCACCCCTGGGACGCGTCCGTTCAGCCGATGTGGACGGAATACGCCTTGGTGTCGAGGCGTCCGGTGCCCTTGCAGACCTCGGTGCCGGACTCGATGCCGGAGACGTATGTGTCGTTGCTCGGCAGTTGCGCCGGACGAGGGCCTGGGTGAAGCCGTCGAGGTCGAGCGTGGCCCTGGTCGTGTGGGTGCGGCCGACGAAGGAACACGGACATTGTTGTTGACGTAGTACGTGCCGAGCGTGATCGTGTCGAGGTCCGTGCATGTCTTGCTCCCTCCGGTGGGCGCCGGCCGGTCAGAGGTGGGCGTCGGTGGTTCGGGGCGGGGCCCGGTAACCTCACGGGAGTCCGCCCCCGGAAAAGAGCCGTCGGGAGGCCCGCCCCAACTTGATGTCGAAGCGCTTCGACAACCTATGGACACCCACCTTCGCTGAGGCTACTGTCGAACCACCCTCACCCGCCCGTATTCGCACTGCGCACTGTCGAAGCGCTTCACAAAGCTTGGAGAGCTGGATGGTCACCCTCGCCGAGGTCGCCCAGCACGCCGGAGTCTCGGCGAGCACGGTGAGCTATGTCCTCAGCGGCAAGCGGTCCATCTCCGGTGCCACCCGGCAGCGGGTGGAGCAGAGCATCCGCGAGCTGGGCTACCACCCGAACGCGGGCGCCCGCGCCCTGGCCAGCAGCAGGTCGAACATCATCGCGCTGATGGTCCCGCTGCGCACCGACATGTACGTGCCGGTGATGATGGAGATCGCCATCGCGGTGGCCACCACGGCCCGGCTCCACGGCTACGACGTCCTGCTGCTCACCGGCGAGGAGGGCCCCGACGCGGTGCGCCGGGTCACCGGCAGCGGGCTCGCCGACGCGATGATCCTCATGGACGTCGAACTCGACGACGAGCGGCTGCCGTTGCTGCGCGGCACCGACCAGCCGTCCGTGCTCATCGGCCTCCCCGCCGACACCTCCGGACTCACCTGTGTCGACCTCGACTTCCGGGCCACCGGCGCGCTCTGCGTCGAGCACCTCGCGATGCTCGGCCACCGCGACATCGCTGTCATCGGCGAGGCCCCGGCGGTCTACGAGCGGCACACCGGCTTCGCCGAGCGCACCCTGGACGGACTGCGGTCGCGGGCCCAGGAGTTGGGCGTACGACTGCTGCACCGGCCGTGCGAGGGCGGGTACGACGCGATGGCGGTGACCCTCGCCCGGATCCTCGACGAGCGCCCGTCCACCACGGGCTTCGTCGTGCAGAACGAGTCGGCCGTCGAACCGCTGCTCGCCCTGCTGCGCCAGCAGGGCCGGGCCGTGCCCGAGGACGTCTCGGTGCTCGCGGTCTGCCCCGACCAGGTCGCCGTGCAGGCCTCGGTGCGGCTGACCTCGGTCGCCATCCCCGCGCAGGAGATGGGCCGGCACGCGGTGGAGCGACTGGTCGCCAAGCTCGACGGCCACGGCAAGGACGAAGTCGTGCTCATCGCACCCGAGTTGACGGTCCGGGCGAGCACGGGCCCGGCGCCGTCGGCGCACTGACGCACTTCTGCGCACCCTGTTTCCGCAGCCCGCTCCGCACGATCTCCCCGCACCGAACTCTCCGCACCGACCTTCCTGCACCGAACCCTCGGCACCGACCTCCGCACCGATCTTTCTGCACCGAGCAGCCCCCGCTGGGGTACCACCTGTCTCCACTCGCCTCCAGGAGCACACCTCGTGACTCAGCATGCCGAAAATCAGCCCCAGCAGGGCGCTGTCAGCCTCGCCCAGTCCTCCCCCACCGTCGGCACGTTCCGCGAGCGGGACGGCGCCCTGGAGTGGAGCGGCCGCCAGGAGACCCTCCGTATCGAGCCCTGGGGGCCGGACGCCGTCCGGGTGCGTGCCCGGCTCGGCGGCCCGATCCTCGAGGAACTGCCCGGCGCCCTGCTGGACACCCCGCCGCCCACCGAGAGCTCGGTCAAACTGGGCGACGGTGAGGCCCAGTTGACCGTGGGGGCCCTGACCGTCCACCTCGACGCCGAGGGCCTGGTCCGCTATCTGCGCACCGACGACTCCAGCGAGCTCCTGTCGGAGGCCCGCGCCCACTTCTGGTGGCCGGGCTCCCGGCTCTACACGGCCGTCGGCAACGGCCACCACCGGCTGGAGCAGCGCTTCGCCGCGTACGACGACGAGAAGCTGTACGGCCTCGGCCAGCACCAGCACGGGCGCCTTGACCAGAAGGGCCTGGTCCTGGACCTGGTGCAGCGCAACGCCGAGGTCGGCATCCCGGTGCTGACCTCCAGCCGCGGCTACACGCTGCTGTGGAACAACCCGGCGATCGGCCGCGTGGAACTCGCCCACAACGGCACCCGCTGGGTGGCCGACTCGGCCCGGCAGATCGACTACTGGATCACCGCGGGCGCCCCGGCCGACGCCCAGCGCCGCTACTCCGCCGCGACCGGCCGGACCCCGATGATGCCGGAGTGGGCGGCGGGCTTCTGGCAGTGCAAGCTGCGCTACCGCACCCAGGACGAACTCCTCGCCGTGGCACGGGAGTACAAGCGCCGGGGGCTGCCCATATCGGCGATCGTGTGCGACTTCTTCCACTGGACACACCTGGGCGACTGGAAGTTCGACCTCAGTGAGTGGCCCGACCCCGCGGCGATGGTGCGCGAACTGGAGGAGCTGGGCATCAAGTTGGTGGTCAGCGTCTGGCCGTCGGTGTCCCCGCTGAGCGAGAACCACCAACTCATGGAGCAGCGCGGGTACTTCATCGGCACGCAGTACGGTCCGATGGCGCACGCCGACTGGCCGGACAAGGAGGTCGCCTCCACCGTCCAGGTCGCCTTCTACGACGCCACCAACCCCGAGGCCCGCGACTTCATGTGGTCGCGCGTCCGGGACAACTACCTGACCCCGTACGGCATCACGGCGTTCTGGCTGGACGCCTGCGAGCCGGAGCTCAAGCCGGGCTTCCCGGAGAACCTGCGCTACTGGGCGGGCCCGGGCCTGGAGGTCGGGAACAGCTACCCGGCGGAGAACTCCCGCACCTTCTACGAGGGCCTGCGGGCCGAGGGCGAGGAGGTCATCACCCTCAACCGCTCGGCGTGGGCGGGCAGCCAGCGCTACGGCGCCGCCCTGTGGTCCGGCGACATCGGCACCGACTTCCCCACCCTGCGTCGCCAGATCGCGGCCGGTCTCAACACCGCGCTCTCCGGCATTCCCTGGTGGAACACGGACATCGGCGGCTTCCACGGCGGCGACCCGGACGACCCCGCGTACCAGGAGGTCATGGTCCGCTGGTTCCAGTTCGGCACCCTGTCCCCGCTGATGCGGCTGCACGGCTTCCGCGACCCGGGCATGCCGCTGGGCCCGGAGATGACCGGCGGCCCCAACGAGGTGTGGTCGTACGGCGAGGAGGCGGGCGCGATCCTGGAGCGCTACCTTCGTCTGCGTGAGCGCCTGAAGCCGTACGTGCTGCGGGTGATGCGGGAGGCCCACGAGGAGGGTCTGCCGCCCATGCGCCCGCTGTTCCTGGAGTTCCCGGACGACTCCGCGACCTGGACGGTGGACGACGCCTACCTCTTCGGCGGCGACCTGCTGGTGGCCCCGGTGCTGACGGCGGGCGCCACGGTCCGCACGACCTATCTGCCGGCCGGCGCGACCTGGACGGACGCGTGGACCGGGGAGACGTACGAGGGCGGTACGACCGTGACGGTCGACGCCCCCCTGGACCGCATCCCGCTGTTCCTGCGGGACGGGGCGCGCCTGCCCGTAGCGGAGTAGGCACGCCGGTGCGGCCGGTCCCGCATAGGGGAGGGGACCGGCCGCACACGCAGGTGGACGGCAGCTCGGATGTGCCGGGGGCGGGGCCGCGCGAGGGTTTTCGTGCGTGGCCCCGCTCCGTCGGTCAACTGCTGCTGACGGTGAGGTTGTTGGTGGTGAAGTCCAGGCCGCCGGAGGAGCTGGTGATCTCGTAGCCGAACTGGACGTCGCCGATGGTCTCGCTGCTCGACATCCAGCGCTTGGTGCCCGCGATCCAGGTGAGGATCGGCTTGATGTTCACGGTGCCGGAGCTGGAGTCCGAGGTGCGCAGGAAGGAGAACACCTCGTTGGCGCCGTTGCTGCCCTTGTAGACGTTCCAGGTGTGGCCGCCCAGGGTGACGGAGCCCTGCGAGGTGCCGAGCGGGCCGACCGCCCCGTTGTAGTTGACCCAGAGCATGATCTCGTAGTCGTAGTCGGTGTCCCAGATGTCGTACGACGTGTTGTACGCGCCGGACGACGGGACGCTGACGTTGTAGCTGCTGGTGAGCGAGCCGAGGGAGGCGATGGTCTTGTTGACCACCTTCTTGGCGTTCGGGTAGGACTTGATGCCACCGGTGTTGGGGTGGTTGGCCCAGACGCCCCAGTTGGTGCCGGAGTTGGCCCAGATGCACTGGCTGCCGGCGCCGGAGCCCCAGATGTTGTTGTAGAGCGTGTAGCCGTTCAGGCTCGTGCTGCTCCACTGGTCGCAGGAGTTCCAGACGGCGGCGGAGGCGGGGGCGGAGGCGAGGCCGACGGTGGCGCCGAGGGCCATCGCCGGGGCGAGCACGGCCATGGTGACCTTGCGGAGGGTGTTCTTCCTGCTCTGTGCCATGGTGTCCCTTCCATGGGTGGGGGGAATCGTGGGGGTGACTACCACGCCCCTAGCATCAGGACGTGGTCCTCCCCGGCGACGAGGTCGAGCTCTCGCGCGCCGGAGGAAGTCCGGAGTTCGACGCGATGACTGCGGGTGGGGCGCAGTACCGCGGTCGCTTCGTGTGGGTTCCAGCTGAGGTCGAGCTCCGCCCCGAACCGGGTGCGCAGGCCCGTGACGCGTCCCGACGGACAGACCGCGGGCACCGCCGGCAGCAGCACCAGCCGGTCCGGGGTGGACTGCGCGAGCGCCTCGACGAGCACGGCCGGCAGGGTGTGCGCGGCGTCCGCGTTGTAGACGTCGCGGTTCGGGTAGTGGGCGCTCATCAGGGAGGTGTGGAAGAAGTCGCCCTTGAGGACCTGGCCGAGCGCGTGCCCGACCCGTTCCCCGTCGCGCAGCCGGGCGGCGATCAGGGCGTGGTGGAGGTGGCCGTGGGCGGAGTCGTTCTCGGCGCCGCGCAGTTCGAGGGCGCGGGCCGCCGCGGTGGCGAGGTCCGGGGTGTCGTACGGGGTGATCTCGTCCAGCGGCCAGACGCCGTAGAGGTGGCTGAGGTGGCGGTGGTCGTAGGTGTCGTCGAGGCCGGGCCAGGCCCATTCGGCGAGGGCGCGGTCCGCGTTGACCCGGTGGGGCGGGAGCCGGTCGGCGAGGGTGCGCCAGCGGTCGGCGTCCGGGGTCCCGGGGTGGTAGGCGGCGGCCGTCAGCAGCGCGTGCCGGGCCGCCGAGAGGTCCATGGCCGCGTTGATCGCGCCCCAGCTCGCGTTGGCCGGACGGTTCTCCGGTGAGTAGGACGGGACGACGACGACCTGCCCGTCGGCGTCGGTACGGGTGAGGAAGTCCTCGTAGAACCTGGCGACTTCGGCGAGGGCGGCGGCGGTGCGCGGGTCGCGGGCACCGCGCGTCTCGTCGTGGTCGACGAGCGGCTTGAGCAGCCAGTCGGCCCCGGCCGTCCACAGGTGCAGCGGGTACTCGCGGCTGAAGTGGTACGTCAGTCCGGACTCACCGTCGCTGTGCGGCGGGGCGACGATCCCGCGGGCGCCGAAGATCGTGCGGGCGTTCTCCCGCCAGTCGGGCAACTGGCCGTGGATCAGGGCGGCGTGGGCCTCGGTGACCTCGGGGAGGGCCGCGGCCGCCGCGGAGGCGGTCTGGAGGTTGAGGTTGGCGTCGTTGGTGAACGCCCCCGCCCAGGCCGTGTCCCAGTCGCCGGTCCACAGGCCGGTGAGGCGGGGCGGGAACAGGCCGCTGGCGGAGAGCAGGTGGTAGCGGCCGGCGGCGAAGAGGCGTTCCAGGAGGGCGGGGCTCTCCGGGCGGGCCAGCAACTCCGAGCCGGGCAGGGCGCGTTCGGCGGGGTCGGCGGCCAGGTCGAGGGTGACGCGTTCGTAGGCGGTGCGGTGCAGGGCGGTGTGCGCGTCCAGCAGGGCGGCGTGGTCCGGGCCGAGGTCGCGCAGGGCGCGGGCCTGCTCCATGACGTCCAGTTCGCCGGTGTGCCGCTGGACACGGGTCAGCAGCAGGACGGACCGGGCGCCGGTGACGCGCAGCCCGGGGGGCGTGAGGGTGACGGTGCCGCCGGTGACGAGGACCAGGGTGATGCCGGTGTAGGCGCGGTCGCTGCCGGGGTAGCGGGCGCGCAGGGTGAGCAGGGCGCCCTCGGGGGTGAGAACGGCGCCGTGGCCCACACCGAGGTCCTTGGGGGCGCCCGGGAGCCGGTGGTCCAGGGCGATGTCGAGGTCACCGGCACGGACCTGCTGGACGATGACGTCGTCGGCGCGGGAGACGAAGACGCGGCTGGACCAGCCGTCGTGCTCGGTGTGGACGACTCCGGTGGTGAAGGCGACGGAACGGACGTAGCGCGCCCCGCCTCGATCCGCCCTGCCTCCATCCGCCCCACCTCGATCCACCCCGCCCCGATCCACCCCGCCCCGGTCCGCCCCGCCCGTGCGGCCGTCGGACGTGCGGCCGTCGGACATGCCGCGCAGCCGTATCTGGAAGGCCGGGTGGAAGGGCTGGACCCACTGGAGGGCGCGGCCGTCCGTGAAGCTCTCCGCCGCGTCCCGCTCACCGGCGAGCAACCGGTCCTGGAGGGCGGGGAGTTCGGCGGCCAGGCGGGGCGGCCGGGCGTGCTCGGCCCCGTTGGGGCGGACGAGGGTGTGATGGGTGACGATGACACGCTCGTCCTTCGGCTCACCGAACACAAGAACCCCGTGACGGCCGTTGCCGCTGAGGAAGCCGTCCTCCCAGCGGGTGGCGGGCCGGGGTTCCCAGGTGCCGTGCACCACGCCGGTGTCCGCGTTCACGGGCACGCCGATGTCCGCGTTCATGGGCGCAGCACCACCACGCCGTACCGGTCCAGGGTCAGCTCGTCCGTGACCGTCGTCCCCGTCAGCAGATCGCGGTGGGTGCCGGGCACCTCGACGGTCACGGCGTCACGGGAGTGGTTGAGGACGAAGAGCAGGTCGCCCCGCCGTACGGCCTCGACGCTCGTCGGCAGCCCGTCCAGCACCGGGCGGACACCCGCCTCGGCGGCGAACCGGGCGAGCAGGGCGCGCAGTTCGGGCCCCTCGGGCAGGGTCGCGAGGTACCGCGTCCGTCCCTTGCGGAGCACCGCCGGCAACCCGTCGAGCTCGCCGCCCTTGAACGCGGCCTCCGCCACCGCGTCCTCGTCCTTCTGGATCTCCTCCGACCACAGCGTCCCCCGGAACCCGTCGCAGTCGACGCTCTCCCCCGCGTCCAGCGGCCACCACTCGTGCAGGGTGCGGATGCCGAAGAGCTCCCTCAGGCGCGCGTCCATGCCGCCGGGGCGTACCCGGTCGTCCTCGTCGGCGATCCCGGTGAGGAAGCCGGACACGAGAGTGCCGCCGCCCCGGACGTACGCCAGGAGGTTGTCGATCGCCGTGTCGCTCAGGGAGTACAGCTGGGGGACGACGATGAGCTTGTACGCGGAGAGGTCGTGCTCGGGGTGGGCGAAGTCGGTGGCGAGGTGCGCCTCCCACAGGGCCCGGTGCCATGTGGTGAGGACCTGCGCGTAGTCGACCTCGGTGGAGAGCCGGCCCTCGTGGGCGCCGGCCCACCAGGAGTGCCAGTCGTGCAGGATCGCGATGTCGTTGTTCGTGTGACGGCCCGTCACCTCGGGTGAGATCCGCGCGAGTTCCGCGCCCAGCCGCTTGACCTCCTGGTAGGTGCGCCCCTCCGCCCCCGCGTGGCTGACCATCCCGGAGTGGAACTTCTCCGCGCCCTGGCGTGACTGCCGCCACTGGAAGTAGCAGACGGCGTCGGCGCCGCGGGCGACGGCCTGGAGGGACCAGAGCCGGTTCAGGCCCCGGGGCTTGGGGTGGTTGACGCCCCGCCAGTTGACCGGACCGGCCGCCTGTTCCATGAGCATCCACGGCCCGCGGGCCTGCGAGCGGGTCATGTCCTGGACGAGCGCGCCGGCCTGGGCGCCGAAGGGGTCCCGGGGGTCGGGGTAGAGGTCGACGGAGACGATGTCCTCCTCCCGCGCCCACCGCCAGGCGTCCTGGCCGGCCCACAGCGGCATGAAGTTGGTGGTGACCGGCAGGTGCGGGGAGTGCCGTCGCACGATGTCCCGCTCGGCCAGGAAGCACTCCAGGAGCATGTCGGAGGTGAACCGCTTGAAGTCCAGCACCTGGGCGGGGTTCTTGAGGTAGTGGGCGTGCCGCGGCGTGTGCACCTCGGCCCAGTCGCCGTAGCCCTGGCTCCAGAAGGCGGTGCCCCAGGCCTCGTTGAGGGTGTCGAGGGTGCCGTACCTGCCGCGCAGCCAGTCACGGAAGCGGGCGGCGGCCTCGGGGCCCCAGTCGTAGGTGCAGTACTCGTTGTTGATGTGCCACATCGTCAGGGCCGGGTGGCCGGCGTAACGGGCGGCGAGGTCCTCGGTGATGGCGGCGGCGTACCGGCGGTAGACGGCGCTGGAGTGGGAGAAGTGCTGGCGGCCGCCCCACCACTCGGTGCGCCCGTCCTGGTCGACGGGGAGGGTGTCGGGGTGCAGGTGGCCCATCCAGGGCGGCGGCGAGGCGGTGGGGGTGGCGAGGACGACACCGATGCCGTTCTCGTGCATCAGGTCCATCAGCCGGTCCAGCCAGCCGAAGTCCCGCTCCCCGGGCCGGGGTTCGAGCTTCGCCCAGGAGAAGACGCCGAGGGTGACGGAGTTGACCCCGGCGTCCCTCATGAGCCGGACGTCCTCGTGCCAGGTCTCCTCGGGCCACTGCTCGGGGTTGTAGTCGCCGCCGAACAGCAGGCGGCCGTCGGTGACGGTGCTCAGGTCGGGCATCAGACGGGCTCCCCGTACTGGATTCCGCGCCCGTTGGTGCCGAGGTAGACCCGGCCGTGGACGCGCGGATCACCCGTGATGACCTCACCGGTCCAACCCCACTGATGGCGGTCGTCGTTGATGCGCACCCAGCTCCTGGCCTCGTCGTCCGAGCGGTAGACGGCGGTGATGGTCCCGGTGGAGCCGACCATGTAGATCGCCGGGTAGTCGGCGCCCTTGGCGGCCTTGCCGAAGCCGAGGGTGTACGAGGCCTCGCAGCCGGCCACCTTGGCGAAGGTCGCCCCGCCGTCGGTGGACCGGTGGAGCCCGTTCCCCTTCACGCTGAGCCAGAGGTCACCGGAGCGCCCGGGCGCGGCGACCAGCTCGAACTGGCTGTCCCCGGAGGGCAGTCCGGTCGCACGCTCGCTGAAGGTGAGGCCGCTGTCGGTGCTGGCGACCAGCGTGCCCGTGGCGGTGTCGAACGCGTAGAACAGGGTCGGGTCGGCCGGGTCGGCGACCGGCGTGGCGCCCTTGGGGAAGGACGGGACCTCGCTCCAGGTGGCCCCGTTGTCGGCGGAGCGGTAGGCCGGGTACGTGCTGCCGTCCCAGTGCGCGAAGACCCACAGCAGCACGCTGCCGTCGGCGTTGGTGGCGATCGGCCCGGGCGCGTCCTTGGCCAGGGAGGGCTGGGTCGCGAAGGGCGCCCAGGTCCGTCCGCCGTCGCGGGAGTACGCGCCGTTGCCGTGGTCACCCCACCCGGTGCGCACGACGTACGCCGGTTTCCGCGTGGCCTGCGCGAGTCCCGTCGCCGTCCCGAACACGGGGTTCGTGGCCATGCCGCGCGAGGGTGAGGCGGTGAGCCGCTCGTGGTACATCACACCGATGTCCCCGAGCCCGCTGATCAGGTGCGCCTGCCCGACCGGGGGCGAGATCAGCTGGCGTACGGCGGTCTCCTCCAGGCCGCGGATCTGCGGGGCCCAGTGCTTCAGGTCCCGGGTGCCGTAGAGGGTGGCGCCGGTGCCGTAGACGATGTGCCGGGAGTCGTACGGGTCGAGCGCCAGCGCCTGGATCCACCAGCCGAACTTGGGCTTGTCGTTGCCCCAGGCGAGATAGGGGGTCTCGGACACGTCGAGGACGGCGGAGTCCTTCAGCGAGGTCCAGTGGCGACCGCCGTCGGTGGAGCGGAACACGGTGTCGACCTCGGACCAGCGGTTGTTGGTGGAGACGACGAGGGTGCCGGGTCTGCGGGCGTCCACGGCGACGCCGCCGTAGCCGAAGCTGTCGGAGGACCCGTCGCTCGTGGTGCCGCCGGGCTTCACCGGGGTCACCTCGGTCCACTTGCCGTTGGCGGTGCACAGCTTGTGCACACTGCCGTCGGACTGCCCGTTGGGGCCGGGCGCGTTGGCGTACGTCACGTACAGCTCGCGGGTGTTCTTGTCGTACGCCGCCCGGATCGGCACCTTCGCGGCCGTCCCGGAGGGCTGCCCGGGCACCGCCTCCCACCTCGTGCCGTCGGCGGTGCGGTACAGGTTGGCGGTGGTGCCGTCGGAGTCGCCCCAGCCGGCGTAGAGGGTGCGGCCCGCGGCGACGAGCAGGGTGACGCCCTGCCCGGAGGCGCTCGGGGTGCCGGGGAACCCGCTGACGGCGGCCCAGGTGGCGCCCCGGTCGGTGGACCTGAGCAGTCCGTCGTGCCGGGTCCCGAGCCACAGGGTGTCGCTGTTGCGGGGGTCGACGAGCAGCCGCTCACCGCACCCGCGCCCGTCCTCGTTGGCCCCGAGCTTCACGGTGAGGTCGGTCCGGGTCCAGGTGGCGCCGCGGTCCTCGGAGCGCAGTACGGCTCCGTTGCCGGCCCACGACTGCGCGTAGGTGCCGAGCGAGAGATAGACCCGGTTCGGATGGGCCGGGTCGACGGCGATGGCCTCGACACCGAGGAGGTTCCAGTCGTCCCAGCCGAGGTGGTCGGTGAGCGGGACCCAGGCGGAGGCTTTGCTGTCCCATCGGTAGGCCCCGCCGATGTCGGTACGGGCATAGGCGAGCCCGCGGACGGCGGGGTGGAAGAGCACGCCGGTGACGAAGCCGGTGCCGCCGATGAAGACGTTGCGCCAGCGATAGGAGGCGGCGCCGGCCCTCTCGGCGGCATGCGCACGGCCCGGCAGCAGGGGAACGGCGGTGAGCGCGGCGGCGGCCGCGGTACCGGCAAGAACGACACGACGGCTCGGGTTGGACGCAGACATGACACACCTCGATCTACAGGCAAGGGGGAGTGGAGAAACCTCAGGGGCGCGGGGAACCGCGCGGCCAGCCACGACAAACCCGCAGCCGCCGCACGGCAGAAGCACCCCACCGATCAGGCGCGACTCAACCCTTCACCGCGCCCGTCAACATGCCCTTCTTGAAGTGCCGCTGCACGAACGGCGAGAGCACCGCGACCGGCAGCAACGCCATCACCATGACCGCCATCTGCACGGCCAGGCCCGACAGCTGACCCGTCTTGATCGCCTGGCCCAGTCCGACCGGGGCCTCCTGCTTCTGCACGAGCTGGATCATGACGTTCTGCAGCGGCATCATGTCCTGGTCGTTGAGGTACAGGGACGCGTTGAACCAGGCGCTCCAGTACCCGACCGCGTAGAACAGCGTGATCACCGCGAGGACGGCCCGGGACAGCGGGATGATGATCTGCCACAGGATCCTGAGGTCCCCGGCCCCGTCGATCCGCGCGCTGTCGGTGAGTTCCGGCGAGATTCCCATGAAGAAGCCGCGCAGCACCAGGATGTTGAAGACGCTGATGGCACTCGGCAGGATCAGCGCGAGATAGCTGTCGGTCAGGCCGAGGGTCTGCACCAGCAGATACGTCGGGATGAGTCCGGCGCTGAAGAACATGGTCGCCAGCAGGATCATCAGGATCCACCGGTGCCCCACCGACCCGGACCTGGACAGCCCGTACGCGCAGAGCACGGAGACGGTCATGGAGAAAGCGGTGCCGACCAGGGTGACCAGGATGGAGATGATCGTCGCCCGGGTCACCTGCCCGCCGCTGAGGAGTTCCTGGTAGGCGATGAAGGTGATGTCCTTCGGCACCAACACCAGTCCGCCGGCCTCGTCGATGGTCTTGCGCGAGGAGAGGCTGGTGACGGCGACGATCCACAGGGGGAACAGGATGGCGAGGCAGGCGATGCCCAGCACGAGCCCCTTGCTCGCCAGTCCGGCCTTGGAGGGCTTCTCCTCCCAGACCGGCCGGGGCGGCGCGGCCCAACGGCCGGGTTTGCGTACGGGTTTGTCGATCACGGCGGTCATTTCTTGTACACCCCCTGCTCGCCCATGAGATGGGCCACCTTGTTCGCGGCCAGGACGAGGCCGATGCTGATGACGCCCTTGACGAGGCCGGCCGCGGCCGCGTAGCCGAAGTCCTGGTTGCGGACGCCGTTCCACCACACGAAGGTGTCCAGCACTTCCGCGGCGCCCGGTCCGACGGCGTCTCGTTGGAGGAGGATCTGCTCGAAGCCGACGGTCAGCGCGTCGCCGACGCGCAGCACCAGCAGCAGGGCGATGACCGGGCGCAGCGCGGGCAGGGTGACGTGCCACATCCGGCGCCACCGCGAGGCCCCGTCCATGGCGGCGGCCTCGTAGAGGTCCGGGCTCACGGAGGCCAGTGCGGCGAGGAAGACGATGATCCCCCAGCCCGCGTCCTTCCACACCCCCTGCGCGGTGATCAGGAACTTGAAGGTGCTCGGGTCGGTCATGATGTTGATGCCGTCGTAGCCGTGGTCGCGCAGCAGCTGCGAGAGCAGCCCGGCGCCACCGAGCAACTGCTGGAAGACCGCGATCACCAGCACCCACGAGAAGAAGTGCGGCAGATAGAGGACGGCCTGCGCGAACGCCCGCACCCGGGGCCTGACCACGCTGTTGATGAGCAGCGCGAGCAGGATCGGGATCGGGAAGAACAGCAAGAGCTGGAGGAAGAACAGCACCAGGGTGTTCCGGACGGCCTGCCAGAACGCGGAGTCCGCGAAGATCCGGTCGAAGTTCTCCAGGCCGACCCAGGGGCTGTGCAGCATGGACACGACGCCGTTGTCACTGATGTACGGGTCGTAGTCCTGGAAGGCGACCACGTTGCCGAGGATCGGCACGTAGTTGAAGAGCAGAACCAGCACGACGGCCGGCAGCGTCATCAGGAGCAGGACGCGGTCGCGTCTGAGCCTGAGCCTGAGACTCAGCTTGCCCGAGACGGGTTTTCCGGGGGTGCCGCCGGACGCGTCCGGGGACTTCTCCGTCGTGTCGGCCTCGGTCCTGCTCCGAGGCACTGTGCTGTGGGACACGGCCGTTCTCCTTGCCTCGGTAGGGGTCAGCCGGCCGCGGAGCCGTTCTCGTCGAGGATCTGCTTGTACCAGTCGCGCAGCTTGTCGCCGCCCTTGCTCTTCCAGTCGGAGACGGCCTGCTGCATGTCGCTGATCTTCTTGCGGCCGCGGACGATGTCGTCCTCCAGCTGCTCGAAGTCGTTGGCGAGGTTGGTGTAGCGGCCCGGCTCGGTGATCTGCATGCCCCAGAAGGAGGACTTCTTGGCGAAGGCGCCCATCCGCTGCTGCCACTCGACCTGGCCCTTGGCGACCTCGGGGAAGTCGGGGTGCGCGGTGGTCGGGGCGGGGCTCGCCACCATGACGTAGGCGTTCATCACGTCGAGGTTGCCCTGGTCGGTCTTGGTGGGGACGCCGTCCTTGACGGTGTAGTGGGTGCCCTCCACACCGTAGTTGGTCATCATGTACTCCTTGGTGCCGTACGGCGCCGCGGTGACGTTGGCGACGGCGAGCACGTCGCGGACGACCGACTCGGAGGCCTTCTTGTTGACGAAGGCGAAGATGCCTGCGGGCTGTTCGGCCCACAGGACCGGGGTGCCGCCGTCGTGGCCCCAGAGGTCCATGCCCCAGATCTTGAAGCCCGGGTTCTGGATCGCCTGTTCGGCGGTGCGGCCCCACCACTGCGAGATGTTGTTCGGGTAGATCAGGAACTCGCCCTTGGCGAACTTGGGGCCCGGGTCGGGGGCGTTCTTGCCCAGCGCGGAGTCGGGGTGGACGACGCCGGCGGCGAAGAGCTTGCGGGACCACTCCAGGGCTTCGAGGAACTCCTCGGTCTCGATGCGGTTGATCATCTTGCCGTCGACGAGGTTCCAGCCGAGCGGCTTCTCGGCGCCCGAGAGCACTCCGAAGGCCTGGAAGGCGGTCCACTTCATGTCGAGGCACGCCCACCGCCTGGCCCGGGCGTTGGTGATCTCCTTGGCCAGGGCCATGAACTCGTCGCAGGACTTGGGGACTTCGTAGCCCTCCTTGTCGAAGATGTCCTGCCGGTACAGGGGCACCATGGAGGGGGCGGACGGCGCCGGCATCGGCAGGCCGCGCAGCTTCCCGCCGAAGATGGAGCGCTGCCAGGCGCCGGTCGGGATGGCCGCGAGGTTCGGGTAGTCCTTGACCCCGTCCCCGGAGAGGTAGGGGCCGAGGTCGGCGAACTTGCTGATGATGGCGCTCGGTATCTTGCCGCCCATGATCCAGCTGGGGACGACCACCACGTCGGGGACCTCGCTGGAGGCGAGGACCGCGCCCAGCTTCTGGTCGTAGGTGTTGCCGTCCTGGTTCTGCCAGCGGACGTCGACGCCGATCAGGTCGTTCATCGCCTTGTAGTAGGCGTTGCCGGCCTTGGGCGGGGAGCCCCAGAACGGCGACATGATGGTGACCCGGCCGCCCTTGCCGAGCTTCTTGGGCACCGAGGTCTTCAGGCCGGTCAGGTCCAGCTTGCTGGTGAAGCCGACCGGGGAGCCGTTCTTGGACGGGATGTCCGGCGTGACGACGTTGCTCGCCACATACGCCGGCAGGATCTTCTTCGCGTCCTTGCTCGACGTGGTGCCGTCACGCGAGTCGCTGTCCGACCCGCCGCAGGCGGCGAGCAGCGGCATCCCACCGGCCACCGCTGCGGTGGCGACCGCCGAGGAGGCGAGGAAGCTTCTCCGGCTCGGTCCGGAAGCGGCGGAGGAGGCGTTCGGCGTCATTGCGTCAACCCTTCGTGGCGCACCAGGACACCCGGCGGTAGAGCCGTCGGCTGTGGTGTCTTGAGTGGAACTGGCTGAGCTGAAGCGATGCTCCGACGCGTTCGGTTGAGCGACCGTAGTCGAAGCGCTTCGATGTTGCTGTGAGGTTAAGTGAAGCCCTGTGGGTGCACAAGGGTCGTTCCCAATATTCCTCCGAGGCGCGAGGGGCGACCTTTTCTTATGCACTGCTTGAAGTCGGGGCGCAGGTCTCTTGACACCCACCCCCGAGTCCAATGAGCATCGAAGCGCTTCGAAAGCGCTCCGCAGCTCCACTCCAAGGGGATCCCCAGGTGACCGCACAGACGCCGCCCACGCCGCCTTTCCGCGATCCGCAACTGCCGTTCGCGAAGCGCATCGACGACCTGTTGTCGCGACTGACCCTCGATGAGAAGACCGCGTTCCTGCACCAGTTCGCGCCCGCCGTGGATCGCCTCGGCATCGCCGCCTTCCGCACCGGCCAGGAGGCCCTGCACGGGGTGGCCTGGATGGGCCCGGCGACGGTGTTCCCGCAGGCGGTGGGCCTGGGCGCGACCTGGAACCCGGATCTCGTGCGCAGGGTCGGCGAGGCCGTCTCCCAGGAGGTGCGCGCGATGCGGGCCCGCGACGACCGCGTCGGCCTCAACGTCTGGGCCCCGACCGTCAACCTGCTGCGCCACCCCCTGTGGGGCCGCAACGAGGAGGGCTACTCGGAGGACCCGAAGCTCACCTCGGCGATCGCCGTCGCGTACACCCGGGGCCTGCGCGGCGACCACCCGACGTACTGGCGCACCGCGCCCGTCCTCAAGCACTGGCTCGCCCACAACAACGAGACCGACCGGGCCACCTCGTCCAGCTCGGTCCGTCCGCGCGTGCTGCACGAGTACGATCTGCGCGCCTTCCGTGAGACCGTCGAGGCGGGCGCGGTGGCCGGTGTGATGCCCGCGTACAACCTGGTCAACGGCCGCCCCAACCACGTCTCCCCGTACCTGCGCGAGCACCTGCGCACCTGGACCGAGGAGGACCTGCTGGTCTGCTCGGACGCGGGCGCGCCGTCGAACCTGGTCGACCACGAGCACTACTACGACACCCACCAGGAGGCCACGGCCGCCTCCCTGCTGGCCGGCGTCGACAGCTTCACCGACCACGGCACGGACAGCTCGCAGATGATCGGCCGGATCAAGGGGGCCCACGCCCAGGGCCTGTTGACCGAGGCCGACATCGACGCGGCGGTGCGCCGCCAGCTCTCGGTCCGCTTCCGCCTCGGCGAGTTCGACCCGCGGGACGACCCGTACGCCCGCACCGCCGACTTCGACACCCCGGCCCACCGCGCCCTGGCGCAGGAGGCCGCCGAGCAGTCGGTCGTGCTGCTCCGCAACGACGGCGTGCTCCCCCTCGTCGCCGACACCCGGCTCGCGGTGGTCGGACTGCTCGCCGACGAGTGCAAGCTCGACTGGTACAGCGGCACGCTGATCCACCGCTCCACCCCGCTGGAGGGCCTGTACGAGCGGTTCGGCACCGACCGCGTGCAGTTCGCCGAAGGGGTGGACCGGGTCCGGCTGAAGACCTCGGACGGCACCTTCCTGTCCGTGCCCGAGGCGGACGTCGAGGACGCGGTGCGCGGCGCCGAGGGCGCCCTCGACCCGGCCCTGCTCGCGGGCCGCACCGATCTCCCGCCGCTCACCACCGACCCGGTCGGCACCGAACTCGCCCTGGTCGACTGGGGCGAGGGCGTCCTGACCCTGCGCGCGCCGGACGGCCGCTATGTCTCGGTCGCCGAGGACGGCGCTCTGCGTGCCTCCGCCGACCAGCCCGGAGGCTGGGTCGTCCAGGAGACGTTCCGGCTGGAACCCCACGGACACGGACACCTCCTCAGGCACGTCGGTACGGGTCGCCACGTCTCTGTCGGCACCGACGGAGTAAAGGTTGCCGACGAAAACGCGGAAATCTTCGAGCTGATCATCGCCGAGCGCGGCGAGGACGCGGTGGCCAGGGTCGCCGCCGAGGCGGACGTGGTCCTGGTGGTCGCTGGGAACGACCCGCACATCAACGGCCGCGAGACCGAGGACCGCACGACGCTCGCGCTGCCCGGGCACCAGGAGCGGCTGCTGCGCGCGGCCCGCGCCGCCAACCCGAACACCGTGCTGGCGCTGGTCTCCGCCTACCCCTACGCCTTCGAGCCCGGCCCCCTGCGCGCGGCACTGTGGACGGCGCACGGCGGCCAGGCGGCCGGCACCGCGCTGGCCCGGGTCCTGGCCGGCGACGTGTCCCCCGCGGGCCGCCTCCCGCAGACCTGGTACGCCGACGACGCCGACCTGCCGGACCTGCTCGACTACGACGTCCTCGGCGGCCGCCAGACCTACCTGTACTACGAGGGCACCCCGCTGTACCCCTTCGGCCACGGGCTGTCCTACGCGTCCTTCTCCTACGCCGACCTGAGGTCCCGGGTCTCGGACAAGGCGTTGCACGTCTCGTTCACGGTCACGAACACCGGGGACGTGCCGGCCGACGAGGTGGCCCAGCTCTACACGCGCGCCGCGGACCCCTCGGTGCCGCGTCCGCGCCGCGAGCTGACGGCCCACGAGCGGATCGCCCTGACGCCCGGCGAGACGAAGGAACTCTCCTTCGAAGTCCCCCTGGCGGCCCTGGAGTTCTGGGACGTAGCGCACGGCCGGTGGCGCCTGGAGCCGGGCCCGTACGAGCTGTTGGTCGGCGCCTCCAGCGAGGATGTGCGGTTGCGCACGACGGTGGTGCTGGAGGGCGAGCCGGGCGGACCGCGGCCGGTCGTCGAACGCGGCCTGGACGGGGCCGACTTCGACGAGCACAGCGGCGTCGCGATCGTCGACCGTACGAAGACGGCGGGGGACGCGGTGACACCGGCGCACGCCGGGACGGCCGAACTGGTCTACCGCGCCTGCGACTTCGGGACGGGGGTCAGCGAGGTGACGGTGACCGTGGCCGGCGAGGGCACGGTGGAGGTCTCGCTCGACGGCACCCCGGCGTCGGCGGCGCTGTCACCGGCGGCGCCCACCTCGGGACCGTACGACTATGTGACGCTGCGCGCCCCGCTCACCGCCTCCGGCGTGCACGACGTCCACCTCAGGCTGCGGGGCCCGTTGCGGCTCGCGCACGTCGGCTTCTCCGGTTGAGGGTCCGGAGAAGACCGGCACAGTGAAGGGGCCCGGCACCGGAAGGCATCGGTGCCGGGCCCCTTCGGGTCAGCGAGCCGGCGTCGCTGCCGCGACCTTACCTGAAAATGGTTCCCATTAGCTAGGGGGTCGCGAGGAGACCGCCGGCCGCCGTGACGACGGCCGGAGCCCCCGCACAGCGGGCTCCGGCCGTCGGTCCTTTCCGAGGGGTCAGAGCGCGAGCCCCGTGAGGACGAGCACCCGCTCGTAGGTGTAGTCGTCCATCGCGAACCTCACGCCCTCGCGGCCCACGCCGGACTGCTTGGCGCCGCCGTACGGCATCTGGTCGGCGCGGTAGGAGGGCACGTCGCCGATGACGACGCCGCCGACCTCCAGCGCGCGGTGGGCGCGGAAGGCGGCCTGGAGGTCATGGGTGAACACACCCGCCTGAAGGCCGTACTTGGAGTCGTTGACCGCCGCGAACGCCTCGGTCTCGCCCTCGACCTTCCGCACGGTGAGGACCGGTCCGAAGACCTCCTCGCAGGAGATCGTCGTGTCGGCGGGAACGTCGGCGAGGACGGTCGGCGCGTAGGAGGCGCCGTCGCGCTCGCCGCCGGTGAGGAGGGTGGCGCCGGCCTCGACGGCCTCCTTGACCCAGGCCTCGACGCGGATCGCGGCGTCCTCGCTGACCAGCGGGCCGACGTCGGTCTTGTCGTCGCTCGGGTCACCGGTGACCTGGGCCTCGACGGCGGCGACGATCCGCGGCAGCAGCCGGTCGTACACCGAGGCGTCCGCGATGACCCGCTGCACGGAGATGCAGGACTGCCCGCCCTGGTAGTTGGAGAAGGTCGCGATACGGGTCGCGGCCCAGTCGAGGTCGGCGTCGGAGGCGTAGTCGCCGAGCACGACCGCCGCGCCGTTGCCGCCGAGCTCCAGCGTGCAGTGCTTGCGGGGCACCGAGTCCATGATCGCGTAGCCGACCTTCTCGGAACCGGTGAAGGAGATCACGGGCAGCCGCTCGTCCTGGACGAGGGCGGGCATCTGGTCGTTCGGGACCGGCAGGATGCTCCAGGAACCCGCGGGAAGCTCGGTCTCGGCGAGCAGGTCGCCGAGGATCAGCCCGGAGAGCGGGGTCGCGGGGGCCGGCTTCAGGATGATCGGCGCGCCGGCCGCGATCGCCGGGGCGACCTTGTGGGCGCACAGGTTGAGCGGGAAGTTGAAGGGCGCGATGCCGAGGACGACACCCTTGGGGAAACGCCGGGTGAGGGCTAGCCGACCCTGGCCGCCGAGGTCGGTGTCGAGCCGCTGGGCCTCGCCGCCGTTGAACCGGCGGGCCTCCTCGGCGGCGAAGCGGAAGACGGAGACGGCCCGGCCGACCTCGCCGCGGGCCCACTTGATCGGCTTGCCGTTCTCGGCCGAGATCAGCTGGGCGATCTCCTCGGTGCGCTCGGCGAGCCGACGGCTGACGTGGTCGAGGGCGGCGGCGCGCACATGCGCGGGCGTGGCGGCGAACTCGTCGCGCACGGCGTACGCGGCGGCGACGGCCTCCTCGATCTGCTCCGCGCTGGGCACGCTGACCCTGCCGACGACCCGCCCGTCCCACGGCGAGCTGACGTCGAAGCTGTCCTCGCCGGTGACCTGGCGGCCGGCGAGCCAGAAGGCGTGGGTGGAAGTCATATGCGGGTCCCGGCCCTTCCGCGTTGGGGATGTGGTGCGTGGCTTTCGGGTCCACGGTAGGGCCGCCCAGCCGGGCGGGCGTTTGTCCGAGTCGTAGTGATCGGATCCGGGCTTGCGCCTCTTTGTCGTAGGACTGCTCCGTGGACGTCGTACGGCTACCGCGTGGACGTCGTACGGGCTACTCCGTGGACGTCGCCTTCAGCGCCAGCCACAGCTCCATCCGTACGTCCGGGTCGTCCAGCGAGCGTCCCAGGATCTCCTCCACGCGCCGCATCCGGTACCGCAGCGTGTGCCGGTGCACACCGAGGTCCGCGGCCGCCGCGTCCCACTGGCCGTGTCGCGACAGCCAGGCCCGCAGCGAGGCGACCAGGTCCCCCCGGCCGGTGGCGTCGTGCTCGCGCAGAGCGCGCAGCAGCCCGTCGGCGAACGCCCGCACCGCGTCGTCGGCGAGCAGCGGCAGCACGGAACCGGAGGCCAGCTGCTCGTGCTCGACGTACACCCGCCCCCGCCGCCGCGCGACGGACAACGCCTGCTCGGCCTGCTTGTACGCGGCCCCCGCGGCGACCGGGCCCACCGGCGCCGACACCCCGACGACCAGCTCGCACTCCTCCCCCGCGCCGCCCTGCTCCGCGCCCCGCCCGGCCTCGAGAGCGGCGGCGTACTCCCCGCACGCCCCGACCGCCGCGCCCCCGTCCGCGCCCAGCACCACCAGCCGCTCCCCCTCGGGAACGACGAGCACCGCCTCCCCGGCCCGCGCCGCGGCGGACTCCACCACCTCGGTGAGCGCGCCCAGCGGATCACCGCCCAAGTCGGCGACGGCCGGCGCCGCGGCCGAGGGCTTCGCCGCGGGCCGGGCCGGCGCCTCCTCGCCCGGCATCCGCACCGCCGGCACCGCCTCGGCGACGAGCACCCGGAACGGCGCGTCCAGCAGCGCCCCGTACAGATCCCCGGCGACGGCCCGGGCGTGGTCCGGCTCCCCCGCCAGCAGCATCCGCAGCACCGCCGCCCCGAGCCGCTGCTCGGCGGCGTGCAGCGACCGGGAGCGCTCGGTGGTCAGGGTCAGCAGGGCGATCGCCGAGTGGACGGCGTACCGCTCGGCCGTTCCCAGGGCCGCCGCCGTGCCCACCGCGAGGGCGGCGCGGGTCCGTCTCCCGGTGCCCAGGGAGTGCAGCTCGACGCGGTCCTCGTTGTCGGGCGCGCCGACCACGGAGGAGGCGGGCGCGGGCCGCTCACGCAGCCGTGCCACGTCCGCGGTGAGCCGCGCGGCCCGCCGCCCCGCCCACTCGGGCGCGGCGGCGACGACGGCGCCGGACGCGTCGTACAGCGCCGCCCACCCGTCCACCTGCGAGGCGAGCGCGGCGAGCAGACCCTCCGGCCCGTGGGTCAGCGCCTGTCTGGTCAGTTCCCGCTGCGCCGCGAACCCGGCCGTCACGGCGCGGTACTGGTCGGCGGCGATGGCGGCGGAGACCTCCTTGCTGATGGCGAGGAAGGGGGTGCGCCGGGGCACCTCCAGCAGCGGCAGCCCCTCCGCCTCGGCCGCCTCGACCAGTGCCGCGGGAATGGCCTCGTAGTTGACCCCGACCGCGAACCCGAGCCCCACGACCCCGGCCCCGACCAGCCGCTTCACATACCGCCGCATGGCCTCGGGATCCTCCGCGTCCAGCTTCAACGCGGTGATCAGCAGCAGTTCCCCGCCCTCCATGTACGGCACCGGATCGGCGAGCTCGCTGACATGCGCCCAGCGCACGGGCACGTCGAGCCGGTCCCCGCCCGCCCGCACGGTCAGCTTGAGCGCGGAGTGGTGGACGAGCGAGGCGAGCGTGGGAGGCATGGGGCCTTCAGGTCGACGAGGATCAGCGGAGGCTGGTGATCATTTGGCCGCGGTGTATGAACGGCTTGTGCCGATTCTGCCTCACCGTACGGTCCCCCGGTCACCGCAGATCCTCGCCGTACGGTCCCCCGGGTCACCGCACCTCCCGGCCTAACCTCGCAGGTCCACCAGCAGCGGCGGCGCGTGCTCCCCCTCGACGCCGGTCAGCGACAGCACCGCGTGTCCCGGCGGCACGGTGTGCGCCAGCTCGGACGCGGACCAGCGCTCCCGCTCGACCTGCCGGACGGTCACGGCCTCCGTGGTCACCGCCTTGCCGGTCACCAGCTTGCGCAGGGCGTGCATGGCCCGGGTCATCGGCTGGTCGGCGAACACGGTGTGCTGGGCGACGTCCTTGGTCTCCACCCACTCGGTGCCCCAGGCGTCCGCGAAACGGCTGCCGTCCCAGGTGGTGACCCCGGACAGCGCCATCCGGCAGCCGACCGCCCCGAACAGCGGCCCGTGCAGCGCCTCGGGGACGTCGGAGACCGTGCGCAGCGCGAGCACGACCCCCGCGTTCTGCGAGCGCAGGCGCTGGATCCGCCGTACCGACCCGGGGGTCACGGTGCCGGTGGCGTCGTCGAGGACGAGGGCGGCGAAGTGCTCGCGCGCCCCGTCCCGGACCACCCCGCCGAACTGGGCCAGCACCAGCCGGGCGATGAGCCGGGACGCCTCCTCGTGACCGTGCGCGGGCAGGTCGACACGGACCCGCAGGGGGTGGTGGACCAGGGCGCGCAGGGAGAACGGCCGGATCGTGTCGGCCGCCGGGCCCGCGGAACCGAAGAACCCGGCGAACGCCGGCCGGTCGAGGAGCGCGAGCCGGTCGGCGAGCAGGGGGCCCGGGTCGCCGGGGCCGCCGCTCTGCCGGACCCGCGCGTCGAGCTCGCGGCGCATCACCGCCTGCCGTCCGTCGTACCCCTCGTCGGCGAGCCGCTCGCGCAGCTCGGCGAGGGCGGCCGGGTCCCCTTCCAGCAGGTCGCGCAGGACGGGCAGCGGCGGGAAGTGCCCGTACGCGGTCCGGTAGGGGCCGAGGAGCTGGGCGAGCGCCCGCGCCGCGCGTTCGGGGCTCACGGTGTCGAGGTCCCCGGCCAGCGCCTCGGCGAGGAAGGCGGCCGCCTCGTCGGGGTCCTCGGCCTCCGCGTACGGGTCGAGGTCGTGCACGGAGGCCGGGTCGCCGACCCGTACGACGACGTCGTACGACGCGTCCGGGCCGAGCGGTGTGCCGGCGCCGCACACCGCGACGACGGCGCAGCCGCCGGTGAGCGCCTGGAGCGCGAGGGACTCGACCACGGGGGCGATGACCTGCCGGGTCTTCCCGGCGCCCGAGGGCCCGACGACCAGCAGCGAGGTGGCGAGGGTGCCCGGCCCCAGCGCCGCGCCCACGCCACCGTAGGCCCGTGGGGTGCGTTCGGCGGCGGCCCAGCGGCCGATGCGGACCTGGCCGGTGAGCAGGTCGTGCCGGGCGACGCGGCCGGGGAGGTCACGGGCGCCGGAGGGGTGGGTGAGCGCGGCGGCGCCCTGGCGCAGGACGGTGTCCGTGAAGGCGGCGAGCCGGTCCTGACCGCGTGCCCGGTGCCAGGCGCGCTCGACGCGGGCGCAGTCCACGTCGTTCATCCGCCCGGCCAGCACCTCGGCGGTGAGCAGGTCGGCGGCCTGGTGCTGCCCGGCCTCGCGCAGCTCGGGCCAGCGGGCGCGCGGCTGCTCGGCGACGGGCGCGGGGTGCTGCCCCTGAGCGGCGCGACGCCGGGCGGCGAGCTGGGCGCGGGCCAGGGACCACCAGCCGCCGATCCGGGCGAAGGGCCACAGGACGAGGACGGTGATCAGGGCGTAGAGCGCGTCCGTCGCCCAGGGCGAGGTGTAGACGCCGTAGCCGCCGCTGACGAGCGCGATCAGGGAGAACAGCGGGTTCACCACGGGCAGCGCGTCCCAGCCGACGCCGGGGAAGGCGTCCGGGAAGACGAAGGCGAGGGTGACCAGGGCGCCCAGGGCGGCCACCAGGGCGCGGGCGGGCTGGGGCCTGCGGCGCACCAGGTGGCGTACGACGGCCGGCCAGCTGCCGAGCCGGCCCGCCGAGTAGACGAGCACGGCGAAGAAGAGGCCGCTGTAGACCTCCAGTGCCTCCACGCCCGGGTACTCCAGCGACTGGCCCTCCAGCCGCTTCGGGGAGGCGAGCGTGCCGCCCCACCACCAGTCGTCGGGGGTGAAGAGCCGCAGCAGCGTGTACTGGTACGGCAGTGCGCCGCGCCGCCAGAAGGACCACACCACGAGCGCCAGGACGAAGGGGATGAGCATGCCGGCGACGGTCACCGGGTTGAGCCGTTCCGTCCTCGTCGCGGCCTTGGGCAGCCGGTAGCCGAAGCGCCAGATGCCGGGCTCGGTCTTCGGCCGGGGCTCGTTGAGCCAGTCGGCCACGGGCGCTCCCGGCGCGTGGGCCGGGCGCGGCGGCGCGTTCGGCACGTCCGGTGGCCCCGCCGGCCGCGGCACAGGATTCGCATGCGTACCCCGCGCGTCCCGCGTCCCGTCGCTGTCCATCGCCTTCGCTCCCTGACCAGCCGTTCCGTCCACCGTCAGCGGCCAATCTAACGCCCCCACAAGGGGAGTTCACCGCTTACGCGGCCGTGGCCCAGGGGCGGTCCCCCGCGCCGCGCACACCCTCGCCATGTCCACCGCGGACAAACCTGCCCCCCGGACCACGCCCACATGGAGCATGCCCACCCCCCGCCCTGCGTCCTAGCCTGCGAGAAAAGAAGAGAAGCATCCGCACAGACCTCGTTCGCAACACCCCCAGGAGCCCCTCATGAGCGCACTTCCGCAGGAGCGCCGGATCGTCACCGCCATCCCCGGCCCGAAGTCGCAGGAGCTGCAGGCCCGCCGCCTCGACGCGGTCGCGCAGGGCGTGGGCTCGGTGCTGCCGGTGTTCACCGCGCGGGCCGGCGGCGGCATCATCGAGGACGTCGACGGCAACCGTCTCATCGACTTCGGCTCCGGTATCGCCGTGACCAGCGTCGGCGCCTCCGCCGAGGCCGTCGTACGCCGGGCCGCCGCCCAGCTCGCCGACTTCACCCACACCTGTTTCATGGTCACGCCGTACGAAGGCTATGTGGAGGTCGCCGAGGCCCTCGCCGAGCTCACCCCGGGTGACCACGCCAAGAAGTCCGCGCTGTTCAACTCCGGCGCCGAGGCCGTCGAGAACGCCGTCAAGATCGCGCGTGCGTACACCAAGCGCCAGGCCGTCGTCGTCTTCGACCACGGCTACCACGGCCGTACGAACCTGACGATGGCGCTGACCGCGAAGAACATGCCGTACAAGCACGGCTTCGGCCCGTTCGCGCCCGAGGTCTACCGGGTGCCCGTGGCGTACGGCTACCGCTGGCCGACCGGCCCGGAGAACGCCGGCCCCGAGGCCGCCAAGCAGGCCATCGACCAGATCAGCAAGCAGGTCGGCGCCGAGAACGTCGCCGCGATCATCATCGAGCCGGTGCTGGGCGAGGGCGGCTTCATCGAGCCGGCCAAGGGCTTCCTGCCGGAGATCGTGAAGTTCGCGGGCGACAACGGCATCGTCTTCGTCGCGGACGAGATCCAGTCCGGCTTCTGCCGTACCGGGCAGTGGTTCGCGTGCGAGGACGAGGGCATCGTCCCGGACCTGATCACCACCGCCAAGGGCATCGCCGGCGGTCTGCCGCTCGCCGCCGTGACCGGCCGCGCCGAGATCATGGACGCCGCGCACGCCGGTGGCCTGGGCGGCACGTACGGCGGCAACCCGGTCGCCTGCGCCGGCGCGCTCGGCTCCATCGAGACGATGAAGGAGCTCGACCTCAACGCCCGGGCGAAGAACATCGAGGCGGTCATGAAGGCCCGCCTCGGCGCCATGGCCGAGAAGTTCGACATCATCGGTGACGTGCGGGGCCGCGGCGCCATGATCGCCATCGAGCTGGTCAAGGACCGCGCCACCAAGGAGCCGAACGCGGAGGCGACCGCCGCGCTCGCCAAGGCCTGCCACCAGGAGGGCCTGCTGGTCCTGACCTGTGGCACGTACGGCAACGTGCTGCGCTTCCTGCCGCCGCTGGTCATCGGCGAGGACCTGCTGAACGAGGGCCTCGACATCATCGAGCAGGCCTTCGCGCGGATCTGAACGGGCTCGGCGCGTGTCTGACCGAGCCCTCGCGCGTGCCTGAGCAGGCCTTCGCGCGGTATCCGGCGCCCCGGTGAGCACACGGGGCGCCCCCGCCCCAGGTCACTCCCGTCCCACCCGCCCCAGCCCTGGATCCACAGCGGATTCCGGGGCTGGGGCGGTCGCCGTCAGAGGGTGTGAAGAACGTGTGCGAGGTCGTTGTCGGGTTTCGATTCCGGCTGTCCTGAACCCATCGGCTGCCGTAGGTTCTACCCAGATGAGAGATACACCCCGCCCACAGGGGACTGTGGGCGACATCAGGCCGGGGCCTCCCCAGCTTCGACCTGGTCGTGCCCTCGCGCACACAACCGGAGCCTCCGGCTCTGGATCTCCTCACCGATCGGACGGTCGCTCGCCCCAAACCCCCCGGGGCGCGCGACGATCCGGTCCGGACGGCCGCCCCGGAACCACCCCCCCTGTTCCGGGGCGGCCGACCTCCTTCCTCCTTCTCGGGCTGCCCGCCCTGCTCTTTGTGCTGATCACCTGGCAGGTCGTCGTCGACGGCCCCCTGGTGACGCTGGACGAACGGGTCAGTGAGACCCTCGTCCACCCCGACCGCGCCTCGGAGCTCCTCGCCGATCTGGGCAATGTCCAGGTCGCCGTCCCCGCCCTGGCGATCGCACTGGTGTACGCCGCTCTGCGGGCCCGCCGCATCGGTACGGACCGGTGGTGGCTGCCCTCCCTCGCGGCGGCCGTGCTGATGGCCCTGGTCCCGGCGCTGATCGTCCCGCTGAAGGTGCTGACCGACCGCCCCGGCACCCCCGTCGTACCGCCCGCCACCGGCTACTTCCCCTCCGGCCACACGGCCACGGCGGCCATCGCGTACGGCGCCGCGGTCCTCCTCCTCGCCCCCTGGCTCCCGCGGGCCGGCCGCGCGCTGATCCTCCTCGGCGCGGCCCTCGTCCTCGGCGTCTCCTACGGTCTGGTCCGGCGCGGCTACCACTGGCCACTGGACGTGGTGGCCAGTTGGTGCCTGTCGACGGTGCTGCTGACCGCGTTCGTCCTGTTCGTCAGCCTGTTCGTCAGCCGAAGTAGCCGTCGAACGTCTTCTGGAACTCCCCGTTCGCGTACCGGTCCCAGTTGATCGACCAGGTCATCAGGCCGCGTAGCGCGGGCCAGGTGCCATGGGTGGTGTACGAGCCGCAGTTCGTCCTCTTCGTCAGGCAGTCGAGGGTCTTGGTGACCTCGGCGGGGGCCACGTGTCCGTTGCCGGCGTTGGTGGAGGCGGGCATGCCGATGGCGATCTGGTCGGGGCGCAGGGGCGGGAAGACGTTGTTCGCGTCGCCCGCGACCGGGAAGCCGGTGAGCAGCATGTCGGTCATGGCGATGTGGAAGTCGGCGCCGCCCATGGAGTGGTACTGCTGGTCGAGGCCCATGATCGGGCCCGAGTTGTAGTCCTGGACGTGCAGCAGGGTGAGGTCGTCGCGCAGCGCGTGGATGACCGGGAGGTAGGCGCCCGCCCTCGGGTCCTGGCCGCCCCACTTGCCGGTGCCGTAGTACTGGTGGCCGAGCTGGACGAAGAAGGTCTCGGGGGCCATGGTCAGCACGAACCGGGAGCCGTACTTCGCCTTCAGTGCCTTCAGCGCCGAGATCAGGTTCACGATCACCGGGGTCCTCGGGTTCCTGAAGTCGGTGTCGTCGGCGTTCAGGGAGAGCGAGTGGCCCTCGAAGTCGATGTCCACGCCGTCGAGCCCGTACTCGTCGATGATCTTCGAGACGGAGGTGACGAAGGCGTCCCGGGCCGCGGTGGTGGTCAGCTGCACCTGGCCGTTCTGGCCGCCGATCGAGATGAGCACCTTCTTGCCGGCCGCCCGCTTGGCCTTGATCGCCGCCTTGAACTCGGCGTCGCTCTCGACGTTCGGGCACTCGGTGACCGGGCAGCGCTCGAAGCGGATGTCCCCGGAGGTGACCGAGGTCGGCTCGCCGAAGGCCAGGTCGATGACGTCCCAGCTGTCGGGCACGTCGGCCAGCCGCGTGTAGCCGGAGCCGTTGGCGAAGCTCGCGTGGAGGTAGCCGACCAGGGCGTGGGCGGGAAGGTCGGTCGAGCCGCCCGAGCCGGTGGTGGTGGTCGCGGTGACGGTGGCCGATCTCGCGGACTCACCGGCGTCGTTGAGGGCGGTGACCTGGAAGGCGTAGGCGGTCGACGGGGCGAGTCCGGCGATCGTGGCTGAAGTCCCGCTCACCGTCTGCGCCTTCGCTCCGTCGCGGTACACGGCGTAGCTCGTGGCGCCCGTGACCGGCGGCCAGGACAGGGCCACGCTGGAGGAGGTGACCGTGCCGACGACCGGAGCGGTGGGCGTGGCGGGAGGCTGACCGGCGTCGACGCCGGGGCCGGTGAGCGCTATGTCGTCGGCGTGGTAGGCGCCCGTGCCGTACCAGCCGTGGGTGTAGATCGTGACCCGGGTGGTGGCGGGGCCGGTACGGAAGGTCGTGGTGAGCTGCTGCCAGTTCGGGGCGGACTGGGTCCAGGTGGAGACGTCCGTGGTGCCGGTGCCGCTCGCACCGAGGTACACGTAGGAGCCGCGCACATAGCCGGTGAGCGTGTACTGGGCGCCGGGCTTCACGGTGACGGTCTGGGCGCACCGGGCGTTGTCGCCCCCGGCGGGGGTCGCCTGAAGGGCCCAACCGCCGCTGCGCACAGGGCTGTTGACCGGCGCACCGGCCGAACAGGCCCAGCCGTCGAGGCCGGCCTCGAAGCCGCCGTTGCGTGCGAGGTCCGCGTCGGCCGCACGGGCGGCCGACGAGAGCGCGGTGACGCCGCCTGCGGCCAGGAGTGTGGCCGTGAGGGCGGCGACGACAGGTCTGGTGCGGTCCACAAGTGCCTCCGGAGCTGGGGGAATTGGAGGGTGGAGCGCGCCCAATTTGGTCCAGACCAATCAGGTTGTCAAGAGCTCAGGCGCCCCCCTGTCCGTCCTCCTCCGCCAGGCCCGCCGCCGCCTCGTGCATCGCCAGTTCGAGGAGTGCCGGGTCGGTCAGGGTGCCGGAGCCGTCCGGCGGGACCAGCCAGCGGACACCGCCGGTGGAACGGCCCGGGTACGGCACGACGATCCAGGTCCCCGCACCGGCGGTGCGGATCCCCGTACCGACCCAGCGCGCGGCCGTGCCCGGCGGCACCAGGAAACCCATCCGGGCGTCGCCGAAGTCGACCAGCACCGGGCCCGGCTGGTCGATGATGCGGGTGAGGACGTCGAGCGTGGGGTAACCCAGCTCGCCCGGCAGGATGAGCACGTCCCAGGCCTTGCCGGCGGGCAGCAGCGCGACCCCGAGGGGATTGCGCTCCCATTCCCAGCGGCAGGCCTCGGGATCCGGAGCCACCGATGCCAGCCACTCGACCGCCGTCTTCGCCCCAGTCATGAGAAGACCTCCCTGTTCCTTCGTGGACGCTGGTCGCGTCACGAGGGAGAGGGAGGCCCGGCAGGAGCATTACGCGGGTTCCGGGACCCCGTTGGAGTGAACCGGATCACACCCGGAGCTTCGAGGCTCACCGCACAGGGCTCAGCTGTCGAAGCCGAGTCCCAGCTTGTCCATCGCCTTCAGCCACAGATTGCGCCGCCCGCCGCGGGAGTCGGCCCGGGCCAGCGACCACTTGGTCAGCGCGATGCCGGTCCAGGCGAACGGCTCGGGCGGGAACGGCAGCGGCTTCTTGCGCACCATCTCCAGCGAGGTCCGCTCGGTGACCTCGCCGTCGAGCAGGTCCAGCATCACGTCGGCGCCGAACCGGGTCGCGCCGACACCGAGGCCCGTATAGCCCGCCGCGTAGGCCACGTTGCCGTGGTGCGCGGTGCCGAAGAACGCCGAGAACCGCGAGCAGGTGTCGATGGCGCCGCCCCACGCGTGCGTGAAGTGCACGCCCTCCAGCTGCGGGAAGCAGGTGAAGAAGTGCTCGGCGAGCTTGGCGTAGGTCTCCGGCCGGTCGTCGTACTCGGCGCGGACGCGACCGCCGTACGGATAGACCGCGTCGTAACCGCCCCACAGGATCCGGTTGTCGGCCGACAGCCGGAAGTAGTGGAACTGGTTCGCCGAATCCCCCAGTCCCTGCCGGTTCTTCCAGCCGATCCGCGCGAGCTGCTCGCCGCTCAGCGGCTCGGTCATCAGCGCGTAGTCGTAGACCGGGACGGTGTACGGGCGCACCCGCCGGACCAGGTTCGGGAAGATGTTGGTGCCGAGCGCGACCTTGCGGGCGCGGACCGAGCCGTAGGGGGTGCGTACGGCCATGCCGGCGCCGTACTGCTTCAGCGTCAGGGCGGGGGTGTGCTCGTGGACCCGGACGCCGAGGTCGAGGCAGGCGCGCTTGAGACCCCAGGCCAGCTTGGCCGGGTTGAGCATCGCCACGCCTCGGCGGTCCCACAGGCCGCCCTGGAAGGTCGGTGAGTCGACCTGTTCCCGTACCGCCTCCGCGTCCAGCCACTCGACGCCCTCGGCGAGGCCCTCGCGCTCCATCTCCTCGTACCAGTCGCGCAGTTCCCACGCCTGGTACGTCTCGGTGGCGACGTCGATCTCGCCGGTGCGCTCGAAGTCGCAGTCGAGGGAGTAGCGGGCGACCGCCTTCTCGATCTCGTCGAGGTTGCGGGCGCCCAGCTCCTGCAACGTGTGGATCTCGTCCGGCCAGCGGGTCAGCCCGTTGGGCAGACCGTGGGTGAGCGAGGCGGCGCAGAAACCGCCGTTGCGGCCCGAGGCGGCCCAGCCCACCTCGCGGCCCTCCAGCAGGACCACGTCCCGCTGCGGGTCGCGCTCCTTGGCGAGGAGCGCGGTCCACAGTCCGCTGTAGCCGCCGCCGACGACCAGCAGGTCGCAGGTCTCGGGGCCGGTGAGGGCGGGCTCGGGGTGGGGCCTGCCGGGGTCGTCCAGCCAGTACGGGACCGGCCGGGCTTCGGAGAGTGCCTTGATCGGACGACTGCCACGGCTCATGGCGCTTGGGGCCATGATTTCAACTCCCTACAAGGGTTTTTCGAATAGGGCCGGACCCCGGAAGGCTAGGCCTTTTGCCTGTTGCGGCGATTGCTGATGACCATAGAGGTCAGGACGAGAAGGACGGCGACCAGGAACATGGCCGTGCCGATCACATTGATCTGAACGGGTGTGCCGCGCTGCGCCGAACCCCAGACGAACATGGGGAAGGTGACGGTCGAGCCCGCGTTGAAATTGGTGATGATGAAATCGTCGAAGGAGAGCGCGAAGGCGAGCAGCGCGCCCGCCGCGATCCCGGGGGCCGCGATCGGCAGGGTGACCCGGACGAAGGTCTGGAACGGGCCGGCGTAGAGGTCCTGCGCGGCCTGCTCCAGCCTCGGGTCCATGGACATCACCCGCGCCTTGACGGCCGTCACGACGAAGCTGAGGCAGAACATGATGTGGGCGATGAGGATCGTCCAGAAGCCCAGCTGCGCGCCCAGGTTGAGGAACAGGGTGAGCAGCGAGGCGGCCATGACGACCTCGGGCATCGCCATCGGCAGGAAGATCAGCGAGTTCACGGCGCCGCGCGCCCGGAAGCGGTAGCGGACCAGCGCGAAGGCGATCATCGTGCCGAGGACGGTGGCGCCGATCGTCGCCCAGAACGCGATCTGGAGGCTGAGCGACAGCGAGCCGCACATGCCGGCGACCCCGCACGGGTCCTTCCAGGCGTCCAGGGAGAACTGCTGCCATTCGTAGTTGAAGCGCCCCTTCGGATTGTTGAAGGAGAACACCGTCACGACGATGTTGGGCAGCAGCAGATATCCGAGCGTCAGCAGTCCCGCGATGACGACGAATTTGCGCTTGAGCCAGTTGACGAAGGCCATTTAAACCAGATCCTCCGTTCCGGACCTGCGGATGTAGACCGTGACCATGACGAGGATGGCGGCCATCAGGATGAAGGAGAGTGCCGCCGCCGTCGGATAGTCCAGGATCCGCAGGAACTGGGACTGGATGACGTTTCCGACCATGCGGGTGTCCGTCGAGCCGAGCAGGTCGGCGTTGACGTAGTCACCGGCGGCGGGGATGAACGTCAGCAGCGTGCCGGAGACCACACCGGGCATCGACAGCGGGAAGGTGACCTTGCGGAAGGTCGTGGCCGGCTTGGCGTACAGGTCGCCCGCGGCCTCGTGGAGCCGGGTGTCGATGCGCTCCAGGGAGGTGTAGAGCGGCAGGATCATGAACGGCAGGAAGTTGTACGTCAGACCGCACACCACCGCCATCGGCGTGGCCAGCACGCGGTCGCCGGTGGTCCAGCCGAGCCAGCTGGTGACGTCCAGGACGTGCAGGGTGTTCAGGGCGCCGACGACCGGGCCGCCGTCCGCGAGGATCGTCTTCCAGGCGAGGGTGCGGATCAGGAAGCTGGTGAAGAACGGCGCGATCACCAGGATCATGATCAGGTTCCGCCAGCGGCCCGCCCGGAAGGCGATGAGGTAGGCCAGCGGATAGCCCAGGACCAGACACAGGATCGTCGCCGAACCCGCGTACAGGATCGAGCGCAGGTACTGCGGCCAGTACTCGGACAGCGCGTCCCAGTAGGTGGCGACGTGCCAGGTGACCTTGTAGCCCTCCTCCAGGGAGCCCGTCTGCACGGACGTGGAGGCCTGGTAGATCATCGGCAGCGCGAAGAAGACCAGCAGCCACAGGATGCCGGGCAGCAGCAGCCAGTACGGCACCAGCCGGCCGCGCCGCCGCGGGGGCTTCTTCTCGGGCGCGGTCGGGGAGAGAGGCGGCGGCGCCTCGGTGAGGGTCGCCATCAGAGCGCCGCCTCTTCCTGGATACCGGCGTCGATGGCCTGGGCCGCGTCGAGGCCGAACGTGTGGGCCGGGCTCCAGTGCAGGACGACGTCGGCGCCGGGCACGAGCCGGGCGTCCCGCTCGATGTTCTGGACGTAGACCTCGAACTCGGGGCAGACGGCGCTGTCGATGACGTACTGGGTGGAGACGCCGATGAAACTGGCGCTGGCGATCGTGCCGGTGATGCGGTTGCGGCCCTCGGGGATGTCGCCCGCGTCGTCGGCGTGGGTGAGGGAGATCTTCTCCGGGCGGACGCCGACCAGCACCTTGCCGCCGGTCCGGGTGGGCGCCGAACAGCGCGCCTCGGGCAGGACGAGCTTGCCGCCGCCGGCCTTCAGGACGATGTCGTCGCCGCTCTTCGCGTCGACCTCGGCCTCGATCAGGTTCGAGGTGCCGAGGAAGTTCGCGACGAACGTCGTCCGCGGGTTCTCGTACAGGTCGGTCGGCGAGCCGAGCTGCTCCACGCGGCCCGCGTTCATCACGGCGACCGTGTCGGCCATGGTCATGGCCTCCTCCTGGTCGTGCGTGACATGGACGAAGGTGATGCCGACCTCGGTCTGGATGCGCTTGAGCTCCAACTGCATCTGGCGGCGCAGCTTGAGGTCGAGGGCACCGAGGGGCTCGTCGAGGAGGAGCACCTTGGGGGTGTTGATCAGCGCGCGGGCGACCGCGACACGCTGCTGCTGGCCGCCGGAGAGCTGGTGCGGCTTCTTGCGCGCCTGTTCGCCGAGCTGGACGAGCTCCAGCATGTCCTCGACCTGCTTCTTCACGCTCTTGATGCCGCGCCGGCGCAGGCCGAAGGCGACGTTCTCGAAGATGTCGAGGTGCGGGAAGAGGGCGTAGGACTGGAAGACCGTGTTCACCGGCCGCTTGTAGGGCGGCAGCCGGGTGACGTCCTGCTCGCCGAGTGAGACGGTGCCCGTGGTGGGCTCCTCAAGCCCCGCGATCATCCGCAGGGTGGTGGTCTTGCCGCAGCCGGAGGCGCCGAGCAGGGCGAAGAAGGAGCCCTGCGGCACGGTCAGGTCCAGCGGCTGTACGGCGGTGAAGCCGTTGTCGTACGTCTTGCTGATGCCCGAGAGGCGGACGTCGCCGGTGTTGTCGTTCTTGTCGGTCACGATGGTCACGGTGGTCACGCCCCAGTCAGCTTCGCGAACTTCACTTCGAACTCGGTCTCTTCCTTCGAGCTCAGCGAGCGGAAGGCGTGGGACTTCGCGGCCATGGCCTTGTCCGGGATGATCAGCGGGTTGTTCGCCGCGTCCGGGTCGAGCTTCTCCAGCTCGGCCTTCACCCCGTCGACGGGCGTCACGTAGTTGATGTACGCGGCGAGCTCGGCGGCCGGCTTCGGCTCGTAGAAGAAGTCGATGAGCCGCTCGGCGTTCGTCTTGTGACGGGCCTTGTTGGGGATGAGCATGTTGTCGGTCGACGTGATGTAACCGCTGTCCGGGATCAGGAAGTCGATGTCCGGGCTGTCGGCCTTGAGCTGGACGACGTCACCGGCCCAGGCGATACAGGCCGCGAAGTCGCCGCTGGTCAGGTCCGAGGTGTAGTCGTTGCCGGTGAACCGGCGGATCTGGCCCTTGTCGACGGCCTTCTGGATGCGCGCGATCGCGGCGTCGTAGTCGTCGGCGGTGAAGTTCGCCGGGTCCTTGCCCATGTCGAGCAGGGTCATGCCGATGCTGTCGCGCATCTCCGACAGGAAACCGACCTTGCCCTTGAGTTTGGGGTTGTCGAGCAGATCGGAGACCGACCTGACCTCGACGCCGTCGAGTGCCTTCTTGTTGTAGGCGATGACGGTGGAGATGCCCTGCCAGACGTAGGAGTAGGCCCGTCCGGGGTCCCAGTCGGGGTTGCGGAACTGCGCCGACAGGTTGGTGTACGCGTGGGGCAGGTTCGCCGGGTCCAGTTTCTGGACCCACCCGAGCCGGATGAGGCGGGCGGCGAGCCAGTCGGTGACGACGATGATGTCGCGGCCGGTGTCCTGGCCTGCGGCGAGCTGCGGCTTGATCTTGCCGAAGAACTCGACGTTGTCGTTGATGTCCTCGGTGTACTTGACCGAGATGCCGGTGCGCCGCTTGAACTGGTCGAGCGTCGGGTGGTGCTTCTCGCTCTCGTCCACGTCGATGTACTCGGTCCAGTTGGAGAAGCTGACGGTCTTCTCCTCGGCCGAGTGGTCCTCCGCGGAGACGCCACCCTTGGTGTCGCCCGCCGCGGGGATACCGCAGCCGGTCAGCGCCCCGAGACCGCCGACGGCGAGCGCACCGCCCGCCGAGGCGCGCAACAGGGACCGCCGGGTCATGGCGGCCCGGCCGCCCTGGAAGCTGCGCCGCATGGCGGCCACTTGGGCCGGGCTCAGGCGGTCGGGCTCGTACTGCTCCATGCGCGTGGTGCCCTTTCGGGAGTGGTCGGCCGCGGGTCGGGCGGCCTGAGCTGCTATCGGTCCCCGAAGATCGTGCGGTGCCAGTCCTTCCTGACCACCGCCGTATTGTCGAACATGACGTGCTTGATCTGCGTGTACTCCTCGAACGAGTACGAGGACATGTCCTTGCCGAAGCCGGACGCCTTGTATCCGCCGTGGGGCATCTCGCTGATGATCGGGATGTGGTCGTTGACCCACACGCACCCGGCCTTGATCTCACGTGTCGCCCGGTTCGCCCGGTAGACGTCCCGGCTCCACGCGGAGGCGGCGAGCCCGTACGGGGTGTCGTTGGCGAGCCGGATGCCCTCGTCGTCGCTGTCGAAGGGCAGGACCACGAGGACCGGACCGAACAGCTCGGACTGGACGATCTCGCTGTCCTGGGCGGCGTCCGCGACCAGGGTGGGCCGATAGTACGCGCCGCTCTTGAGGTCTCCCTGAGGAGCCTCGCCGCCGGTCACCACGCGCGCGTAGGCACGCGCTCGGTCCACGAAGCCGGCCACCCGGTCCCGCTGCACGTGCGAGATGAGCGGACCGAGGTCGGTACCGGGGGCGAAGGGGTCACCGAGGCGGACCGACTCCATCAGCGCGGCGGTCTTCTCGACGAACGCCTCATAAAGGGGCCGCTGCACGTACGCGCGCGTGGCCGCCGTGCAGTCCTGGCCGGTGTTGATGAGCGCGCCCGCGACGGCACCGTTGACGGCGGCGTCGAGGTCGGCGTCGTCGAAGACGACGAAGGGCGCCTTGCCGCCGAGTTCGAGGTGCAGCCGCTTGACGGTCGCCGTCGCGATCTCGGCGACCCGCTTGCCCACCGCCGTCGACCCGGTGAAGGAGGTCATGGCCACGTCGGGGTGCCCGACGAGATGCTCGCCCACGTCCTTGCCGGTGCCGTTGACGATGTTGACGACCCCGTCGGGGATCCCGGCGTCGGTGGCGGCCTGGGCGAACAGCAGCGAGGTCAACGGGGTGAGCTCGGCGGGCTTGAGCACGATGGTGTTGCCCGCGGCGATCGCCGGGAGGATCTTCCATGCGGCCATCTGGAGGGGATAGTTCCAGGGCGCGATGGAGCCCACGACACCGATCGGCTCGCGCCGCACGTACGAGGTGTGGTCGCCGGAGTACTCCCCCGCCGACTGGCCCTGGAGGTGCCGGGCGGCACCGGCGAAGAAGGCGGCGTTGTCAATGGTCCCCGGCACGTCGAACTCACGGGTGAGCTTGAGCGGCTTGCCGCACTGGAGGGACTCGGCGCGGGCGAAGTCCTCGGCGCGGTCGGCGAGCACGGCGGCGAAGCGGTGCAGCGCGTCTGAGCGTTCGCCGGGGGTGGTGGCGGCCCAGCCGGGGAAGGCGTCCCGGGCCGCGGCGACGGCCGCGTCCACATCGGCGGTGCTCGCCAGCTCGTAGGTGTACACCTCCTCGCCGGTCGACGGGTCCACGACCGCGTGCGTACGCCCCGAGGTGCCCTGGGTGAGGCGGCCCGAGATGTACTGCGCACCGCCCGCGAAGCGTTCCTGCGCGGGGAATCGGTCCGGGGTGACGTTGCCCGGCTTGTGCATGTCGCTCTCCTCCGCCGCCGGCCCACGTTCCCGTGGACGGATGCGTAGCTCCAGCTCGATTTGAGTGCCGATCCTGACAGAGCAAGTGGCGTCCGACAAGGGATTCCGTTGTTGCCTTTTAGTTACGCGACGGAATCTGTCGACCAGGTGTCGAGCCGACATGGAAAAGCCAGGACGGAATGTCAGTGGTGGCTGCCAGACTCGCATGCATGACGAAGATCGATTCTCGGGACACCCTGGTCAGGGCGATCCGGGCGGGGGCGAGGGTCAGGTACCTCCCCTTCTGGGGGCACCGACCGCTGCCGGACGGCCGGCTCGGCGCGAGCTGCCTGAGCCAGTGGTGGCCGTCGCCGTTCGAGGTGGACGGGGCGACGTACGCGACCGCCGAGCACTGGATGATGGCGGGCAAGGCGCGGCTCTTCGGGGACGCGGAGGCGGAGCGGCGGGTCCTGGCCGCGGACCACCCCTCGGTCGCGAAGAAGGAGGGGCGCCTGGTCCGGGGTTTCGACGACGCGACCTGGGAGCGGGAGCGCTTCGGCATCGTCGTCGAGGGCAGCGTCCACAAATTCGGCTCGGACGACGGGCTGCGGTCGTTCCTCCTGGGCACCGGCGAGCGGGTGCTGGTGGAGGCCAGTCCGGTGGACCGGGTGTGGGGGATCGGGCTCGCGGCCACGGACGAGGGGGCACTGGACCCGGAGCGGTGGCGGGGGCCGAACCTGCTGGGGTTCGCGCTGATGGCGGCGCGGGACAGGTTGCGGGGGGTTTGCGAGGTTTAGGTCTGCGACGCCGGTGTCTGCGCCGCCTGGGCGGGGGCGGGGGTGACGGCGTTCAGAGGGAGGGCATGCCAGGGGAACGAGGGCGTTCGGGGGGCGCCGGCGTGAGCCGCCCAGGGGCGTTCGGGGGTGCCGCCGGGGTGGGGGCTCTCGGCGTGAGCCGCCCGGAGGTGGTCGGGGTGAGGGCGCCTGGCGTGGACCCGGAGTGAGGGTCCCTCGGGGGACTCGAGGAACCCGGGGTGTCCCCCAAGCGCTCTCGCCTAGGTCGCGAAAAGGATCACGGCCATGCCGATGCCGAGTGCGATGCCCGCGCTTCCGCAGATGACCCCCGCGAGAGCCTGACCGGGGTTGGTGGCCAGGCCCCTTCGGGCCTTGCCCCTGCCGATCGCGCCGAAGATCACGCCGAGGACGCCGAGGACGATCGCCAGCGGCCAGAGGCAGAAGACAAGGGCCGAGAGCACACCGAGCACCAGACCTGCGGTGCCCATCCCGTTGCTCGGCAGTGCCTGCACACCGGGCCAGCCGGAGTACCCCTGCGGCGCGCCACCCGGGTACCCGTACCCACCGCCCGGATACCCGTAGGGCAACCGGCCCGGACCGTCGGGGGCGATGGGGGGCGGCGGGACGTGGCTGTCCTGGCCGTAGGGGGTCGGGCCGGTCCGGGGCGGGGCGAAGGGGTTCGCGGGGGGAACCTGCTGCGGTGGAGCGAAGGGGTCGGCTGGTCCGCTCGCCGGGGTTTCCGTCCGGCCGTAGGAACCTGACCCGGCGCTCACCGGACCGGAGGGCGGGGCGAAGGGGTTCGCGGGCGCACCGCCCGGACCTGACGCCCGCGCGTCCGGCTCGGCCGGACCACTCACCAACGTCTCCGGTGGCCCGTAGGAACCGGACCCGGCGCTCGCCGGACCGGCGGCGTCGCCGGTCGTCCCCGGTACCGGGGAGGGCCGGTCGGGCGAGGCGGACGGATCGGCCCACGGTCGGGCCGGCTGCGGCGTGCCATCCTGCCCCGGGGCCGTACCGTCGCCACCGGGCATCGACGTGACCGTCCGCTGGTCGTGGACGGAAGGCGGCGGCCAGGACCGAGAGGTGTGCTCGGCGAGGGTGTCGCCCCCGGCGGGTGCGAACGGCACGTCCTCCGCGGACGCGGCCGGCTCGGCGGCCTCGTCCCTCACCGGCGGGGCCCAGGAGTCCCGCTCGGCCAGACCGTCCGCGCGTGCCCCCGACGGCCGCGGCTCACCCCGACCGTCCTGGGCCGACCCCGCGGGTTCTCCCCCGGACCCCGGCGACGCGTTCGCCCCCCGCGTCTCGTCCTCCGGTCGTCGCGCCTCGTCGGACATGGTCGGGGCCCCCTCTGTCGTCTGCCCCGTCATGCTACGGGCAGGGTCCCTTCGCCCACCCCGGCGGCCTACGATGATCCCCGAGTCATCGATCAGCCGATCACCCGCGCCCCGCCGCTCGCCGGCCGGGGGCGCCGTTCCGGGGAGGAACCTTGACCGAGCACCTCATCGACCCCAGCGTCCCGCGCGACCTGCACGCCTTCATCGCCTCGCTGCCCAAGGCCGAACTGCACGTCCACCACGTGGGCTCCGCCTCCCCCCGGATCGTCTCCGAACTGGCCGCCCGCCACGCCGACTCCAAGGTCCCGACCGACCCCGAGGCCCTGGCCGACTACTTCACCTTCACGGACTTCGCCCACTTCGTCGACGTGTACCTGTCCGTCGTGGACCTGATCCGCACCCCGGAGGACGTGCGCCTGCTGACGTACGAGGTGGCCCGGGAGCTGGCCCGGCAGCAGGTGCGCTACGCCGAGCTGACCATCACCCCGTTCTCCTCCACCCGCCGGGGCATCGACGAGCGGGCCTTCATGGACGCGATCGAGGACGCCCGCAAGGCGGCCGAGGCGGAGTTCGGGACCGTGCTGCGCTGGTGCTTCGACATCCCCGGCGAGGCGGGGCTGGTCTCCGCCGAGGAGACGGTCCGGCTCGCCACCGACGACCGGCTGCGCCCCGAGGGCCTGGTCTCCTTCGGACTCGGCGGCCCCGAGATCGGCGTGGGCCGCCCGCAGTTCAAGCCGTACTTCGACCGCGCGATCGCCGCCGGTCTGCACTCGGTGCCGCACGCCGGTGAGACGACCGGCCCGCAGACGGTGTGGGACGCGCTGACCCACCTCGGTGCCGAGCGCATCGGACACGGCACCAGCTCCGCACAGGACGACAAGCTCCTCGCGCACCTCGCCCGGGAGCGGATCGCGCTGGAGGTGTGCCCTACCTCCAACATCGCCACCCGCGCGGTCCGCACCCTCGACGAGCACCCGATCAAGGAGTTCGTGAAGGCCGGGATCATCGTCACCGTCAACTCCGACGACCCGCCCATGTTCGGCACCGACCTCAACAACGAGTACGCGGTCGCCGCCCGTCTCCTCGACCTCGATGAGCGGGGTCTGGCCGAGCTCGCCAAGAACGCGGTCGAGGTCTCCTTCCTCGACGAGCCCGGCAAGGCCAGGATCAAGGACGAGATCGACACGTACACCGCGGCGTGGCTCGCGCCCTGACCCCGCCCCACCGGGACCCGACCACCACAATGGGCGCATGCAGAAGCTGACCGCCGTGGCCCATCGCGGCGACCCCTACCGCGTCCGTGAGAACACGCTCGACTCCGTGCGTTCCGCGCTCGACCTGGGCGCGGACGCCGTCGAGATCGACGTACGCCTCACCCGGGACGGCGTCCCCGTGCTGCTGCACGACCACACGCTGAAGCGGCTGTGGGAGCACGACCGGCCGCTCACGTCCCTGTCGTCGGACGAGGTCCGCGGCCTCACCGACGGCAGGGTGCCGACGCTGGCCGAGGCGCTGGCGGTCTCCGAAGGGGCCCGGCTGATGCTCGACCTGCCGGGCGCACCGGACGTGAGGGCGGCCCGCCGGGTCGCCGATGTCGTCCGGGAGTGCGGCGCCGAGGACCGGGTGTACTACTGCGCCGGCGCCCGGGCCATGCTCGCCGTGCGGGCCGCCGACCCGGCCGCCGAGATCGCCCTGACCTGGACGTCGCTGGCCCCGCCGCGCCCCGCGCTGCTGGCGGCGGTACGCCCCCGCTGGCTCAACTACCGCTTCGGGCTGGTCGACAAGGCCCTCACCGAACGCGTCCACCGCGACGGCTGCCTCGTCTCCGTCTGGACCCCCGACACGGTCCGCTCGATGCGCCGTCTCATCGCGGCGGGCGTCGACTCGATCACCACGAACCGCGTCGACGCCCTCTGCGCCCTGCGCGACGCCGGCTGACAGCCTTTCCTCGCCGACTGCGCCTCGGCCTTCGAGCACGGCGACGAGGTGATGGGGGCGCAGGACCGCTACACGCGGGAGCGCTGAGGCACCGTCGCCGGATCGGCGGGGCTCTCCCGGGTCACGTACTGCGGTACCGGCGCGGTGTCCTTGCCGTTGTCGCGGACCAGGCCGTAGCGGACCGCGCCCTGCGGGGGGCCGTACCGGACGTCGTCCTGGGCCGCCTGCCAGGTGGAGGGGAAGACGATGAGGCCGTAGTCGGCGCCGCGTTCGTTCTGGTGGAGCGTGACGGTGCCGTCGAGGTAGAAGTACTCGTTCTGCCACATCTGCTGGGTGCCGTCGGGCAGCACCGTCCAGCCGATGGAAGGGCTGCCCATGCCCGTCGTGTCGGTGCCGGTGTAGACGTCGTCCATACGGCGGCCGCCGCCGGACGCGACGTGGAAGAGCTCGCCCTTCAGGCCCGTCCAGGTCGGCATGGTGAGCCCACCTGCGCGTGACTGCGGGACGATCTGCCAGCGGACCAGGACATAGCCCTGCCCGCTGAGCGTCACCTTCTCCCCGCGGTGCTGCATGACGGCCTTGGCACCCCAGGTGCTGGTGATGCCGGACTCGGGGCGGTGCGGCAGGGCGGCGGGTTCGGTGGACGGGTCGGGGGCCCGATCCACGCCGTCGACGACCGTGCCGTAGAGGCCGTGGAGGCCGTAGCGATCGGCCTTCTTCCGCGACGGGGTGGGAGACGGCGAGGGGGTCGCCACAGCCGACGGTGAGACCGTCATCGGCGGCCGGGCCGTGCTCGCCGCCGTGGGGCCGGCGGCGACGCGCGGCGGCGGGCTGCCCGAGGGCTGCGTGACGACGTACGCGCCGCCCGCCACGATCGTCGCCCCCGCCGTCACCGCGACGACGGGCTGGGTGAGCGCGGCCAGCGCCTTCGCGGACCAGCCCACGGAGGCGGCCCCCGCCGCCGCTGCCGCCGTCTTGCCGCCGAGGGCCAGGGAGAGCGTGAAGCCCACGGGGAGCGGGACGAGGGCGATACCGACGAGCAGGCGTTCCGCCGGTACGACGGTCTCGCGGCTGTCCCCGCAGTAGCCGCAGCCGCGGATGTGCCGGGCCAGCCGCTTGCGCCAGACGGAGTCGGACCGCCCGTTCCAGCGGGCGATCACCTCGCGCAGGTCCGGGCAGGCGCCGTCCAGGGCGCGGACGATGCCGCGGGAGGTCTCCAGGCGCTCCTTCATCCGCTGGACGCGCACCGCCGCGTGCTGCCGGCTGATGCCGAGGGCGGCGGCCAGTTCCCGCCGGGTCAGCTCGCCCACGACCTCCAGCCACCACAGCGACAGCAACTGCCGGTCCTCGTCGTCGAGCCAGCGCACGGCCTCCGCGACCTCGCGCCGCTGTCCCTCCAACCGGAGTCTGAGGACGGTGAGTTCGGCGAAGTCGGCGGTGCCGGGGACGGCGGACTCGTCGAGCGGGGCGGGGGCCGTGCGGCGTCGGGACCGGTCCCGTATCTGGCGCATGGCGATGGCGACGAGCCAGGACCGGAAGCTGTCCGGGTCCCGCAGCGAGACGAGGTTGTCGACGACCCGCAGCATGGTCTCCTGGACGACGTCGTCGACGTCGGCGTGGCCGTTCAGGGCGCGGCCGACGATGTTGTAGACCAGCGGCAGCCAGCCCGTGACCAGGTCGTTCAGCGCCTGCCGGTCACCGGCCTGCGCGGCCGCGATGGTGTCGCGCCACTGCCGCGTGTCCACGTCGTTCCGTCCCTCGGTTCGGTTCTGCACGCACCCTCTCAGGCGGCCCCGGGGTCCTGGCTATGCCGGAGATCACAGCGTGGAGACCGAGTGCAGGCTCCCGGGACAACAGTTTTCCGCGTGCCGGGGCCTCCCTTAGGGGCGACCCCGCACAACCCCCTTGTCGAGCAGGGAAGTTGCTCAGGGTCCCGCCAGGGTGCGGTGCCCTCCTCGCCGACGATCCCGGCGGGCGCGTACCGGCGGACGATGATCACCACACCGATCGCTTGGAGCATCAGATGCGCACCCGGACGTCTGTCGTCACCCTCTCCCTGGCTCTCGCCCTCGCGGCCGGGCCCCTCGCGGCCCCCGCCTTCGCCGCGGCGCCGCCCGCCGCCGAGTGCACCTCGAAGGCGCCGGACGCCAAGGCTCTGAGCGCCGCGCTCACCGGGCTCCCGAACGCGGACGCGACCGCCGCACTCGTCCGGGTCGGCGGGTGCGGCGGCAACTGGCGGGGCAGCGCGGGCGTGCACGACCTGGCGAGCGGCCGGGCGGCCGACCCGGACGCCCGGTTCCGGGCCGGGTCCACGACGAAGGTGGTGACGGCGGCGGCCGTGCTGCGCCTGGCGGCCGAGGGACGGATCGACCTGGACAAGCCGGTTCAGCACTATCTGCCCGGCCTGCTCGGCAAGCAGTTCCGGCCCATCACCGTGCGGCAGCTGCTCGACCACACCAGTGGCATCCCGGCCGGCGACGGCCTCGGCGCCACCTTCGAGGAGGTGTACGCCCACCGCTTCGACACGCTCACCCCGCAGCGGGTCGCCGCGTCGGCGGGCGCGAAGAAGCCGGAGTTCTGCCCGGGGAAGCAGCAGCACTACCTCAACATCAACTACACGTTCCTCGGGCTGCTGATCGAGAAGGTGACCGGGCGGCCGTACGCCTCCGAGGCCACCCGGCTGGTCCTCGCGCCGGCCGGCATGCGGGACACCTACTTCCCGGGGACCGACCCCCGCATACGCGGTCCGCACAACCTCGGCTACCAGAGGGTGGAGCGGGCCGACGGGACCGTCGAGTTCCTGGACGTCACGGAGTGGAACCAGGCGGACCGGTTCGCGGCCGGGGACATGATCTCCACGACCGCGGACCTGGAACGGCTGATCACCGCGCTCTTCCAGGGGCGGATCGTCCCGAAGTCGCGGATGGAGGAGGTGTTCGCGGTCCCGGCGGACGTCACCGGCGCGAGCTACAGCGCGGGCGGCCTCCAGCGCTTCGAGATCGGGGGGACGGTCTACTGGGTCAAGTCCGGCGGCCGGTACGGCTACACCTCGGCGATCGCCGCGACCAAGGACCTCAGCCGTACCGTCGCCTACTCGGTCAACGCCACCGACGCGAAGAGCGCGGACGCGAACCCGGTCGTCACCGGGATCATCATGGCCGCGGTCAAGTAGCGGGCACGGCCCAGGCGTTGCCCGGGGTGAGCGCCTCCAGCCGCTTGATCTTCCGGCGGACGACATACAGGGGGATCACCCCGAACACCCCGAACGACATGTCGATCACGCTCCACCAGAACGGAATCCCCCGGATCGGCCCGCAGATCAGCGCGAGCGGGATGATCCCGGCGCAGGCGATCATCGCGAACTCGACGACCCAGATGTTGCGGACGGGGTCGCGGTACGCGCCGTAGAAGGCGACCGCGATGACGAGGTGGGCGAAGGCGAGCCAGTCGGTGCCGTAGAGGAGGAAGGGGTAGTCGGTGTCGGCGGTGTCGAGGCCCTGGCGGACGCGCACGATCCAGTCCATCAGGGGGCCGGGGGTGGGCAGGTGCCGCAACAGGTCCTCGGTCCAGCGCAGTTCGTGGACGAGGGGGAAGGCCGTGGCGCCGCTGAGCACGAGGCACACGACGAACAGGACCAACCAGGCGCGAATGCCCTTGAGCAGGGCGGCTCTGTCGCTCATGGCAGGAGCGTACGCCTGGAATTGAACATGTTCAAAACATCTTTCGCAGGCCGCTTCCACGGCTTCTTCCCACGGCTGCGTCTACGGCTGCTCCGTGGGCGTCGGCGCGGCGGTGGCGGTGGGCGCCGTGGACGGCGAGGCCGAGGGGAGGCCGGGGCTGACGGGTACCGACGTCGCCGGCGCGGACGGCACGGCCGAAGGCTGGTCCTCCGAGGGCTGGGGGTCCGAAGGGGGCAGGGTCGAGGGCGGCGGCAAGGTCGGGGAGCTGCTCGCGGGTGGCGGTGCGAGCGGGACCGTCGGGGACGCGGGGGCCTCGGACGTCGACAGCCGCAGCGGCAGCAGGACGGCGGCGGCGAGCCCGCAGACCACGGCGGTTCCCGCCGCCGCGCGGAGCAGCTTGCGCCGGGTCGCGCCGCGGCGGATCGCCTCGTAGCGGCCGGCGGGCGGGCCGAGGTGGTCGGCCGGGGGCCGCAGGAGGATGGTGAGCGGGTCGTCCGGGTCGAGGTCCGGGTCGTCGTCAGGGCGCGTGATCAAGGCTTCTCCTCAGGTGGGCGCGGAGCAGTTCGCGGGCCGCGTGGAGGTCGGCCTTGACGGTTCCTTCCTTGCGTCCGGTCAGCACGGACACCTCTCGGATCGGCATGTCAGCGTAGTAGTGGAGCAGGATCGGGACGCGCAGTCGCTCGGGGAGGGACTGGACGAGCAGTCGTACGGCGGGGTCGGCCTGCTCGTTGTGCGGGCTGACCGCGGCCTCGTTGCCGGCCCGGCGCACCGCCCGGCGCTCGCGCTCCAGTTTGCGCCAGTGGTCGCGGACGAGGTTGGCCGCGGTGACGTAGAGGAAGCCGCGCGGTTCCTCCACGGCCGTCCAGCGTGCCCACAGCCGGGTGAAGGCCTCCGAGGCGATCTCGTGGGCCGTCTCGTCGTCGTCGACGAGACGGCGGCACCAGCCGGCGAGGCGTGGGTAGAGGGCGGCGAACAGCTCGGACGCCGCCCTCTCTCGGGACCGTTTCAACGTTCTCCCGCTGAGATGGACGCGGCGAAGACGATCACGTTGTCGCGGTACCCGGCACCGTCACGGGGTCCGCCGCAGGTGATGAGACGCAGCTCCGGCCGGTCGACGTTCCCGTAGACCGCCTCGGCCGGGAAGTCGGCCTTGGCGACGGTACGAACCTGCGTGACGGCGAACCCGACCGTCGTGCCGTTCTCCAGGCGCGCCTCGACGCGGTCGCCCCGGCGCAGTTCCCCCAGCCGCCGGAACACCCCGTCCCCGTACTCGCCGACCGTGACGTGGCCGAGGAGGACCGAGGGTCCGGTCTGCCCCGGAGTCGGGGAGTGCTCGTACCAGCCGACGCGGTCGTGTGCGGTGACCGGGGGCACCTGTACCGTGCCGTCCGGGGCCAGCCCCAGCCGTATGACGGGGGTGTCGACCCCGATCCCCGGTATCCGCAGCCGCGCCGGGGCCGAACGGCCGTGCGGCGAGGCCGACTCGGTGGACGAGGGGGTACCCGAGCGGCGGCTCGCGGCGGTCCCGCTCCGGCTCCCGGCCCCTTCGCCCGCGCACCCCGCGACCAGCGTGGTCAGCGCCGCCGCGGTGAAGGCGCGCCTGGAGGGCGGGCTCACGCGCCGGTCGCCCGCCGACGCCGTACGAGGAGGACGGCCCCGCCGCCCAGGACGACGGCCGAGGCCGCGCCCCCGCCGACCAACACGCCCGAGCCGCCGGACCCGGACGAGGCCACGCCCGTGTCGGGCGCCCCGCTGGGCACCACGGAGACCTGACCCTCGGAGGGCGCCACGGTCGGGGCGGCGCTGGGCTCGGCGGAGGTGGCGGGCGCCTCGGTCGGGGCGGTGGTCGCGGTCGGGACGGGGCTCGGGGCCGAGCTCTCGTCGGCGAACGCGGGCACCGCGCCCGCCAGGACGGCGGCGCACGCGAGGGCCAGGGCACTGAGGCCGGTTCGGCGCATCAATCGCTCTCTTTCGTCGGTCCACCCGCGGGGTGCGGGACGGATCGAGCGAAGAGACGAGGCAGCACCGACCCAGGTTGTAAAGAGATGGCAAAGCCACGGATGGGAGTCCCAGGGGCGCGGGGAACTGCGCGACCGGCCACGACGCACCCGCACACGAAACACGGCGACCCCGGACGGGAGCCCACTCCCACCCAGGGCCACCACAACACCCCCAGGGGCACGGAGAACTGCGCGACCAGCCACGACGCACCCGCACACGAACCACGACGACCCCGGACGGGAGCCCACTCCCACCCAGGGCCACCACAGCACCCCCAGGGGCGCGGGGAACTGCGCGACCAGCCACGACGCACCCGCGGACGAAACACGACGCACGCGCAGACGAACCCGCCCCCTCAGCGGAGCGTCACGCGTCCAGGGACGTCATGACGTGCTTGATCCGCGTGTAGTCGTCGAACCCGTAACCCGACAGGTCCTTGCCGTACCCGGACTTCTTGAACCCGCCGTGCGGCATCTCCGCCACCAGCGGGATGTGGGTGTTGATCCACACGCACCCGAAGTCCAGCTTCTTGGACATCCGCATCGCGCGCCCGTGGTCCTTGGTCCACACCGACGAGGCGAGCGCGTAGTCCACGCCGTTGGCCCACTCGACGGCCTGGTCCTCGTCCGAGAAGGACTGGACGGTGATGACCGGCCCGAAGACCTCGTTCTGGATGATCTCGTCGTCCTGCTTCAGCCCGGAGACGACGGTCGGGGCGTAGAAGTACCCCTTCTCGCCGACCTGGTGGCCACCGGCCTCGACCTTGGCGTGCGCGGGCAGCCGCTCGATGAACCCGGAGACCTGCTTGAGCTGGTTGGGGTTGTTGAGGGGGCCGAACAGCACGTCCTCGTCGTCCGGCTGTCCCGTCTTCGTCTCCGCCGCCGTCTTCGCCAGCGCCGCCACGAACTCGTCGTGGATGGACGACTGCACCAGCACGCGCGTGGCCGCCGTGCAGTCCTGTCCGGCGTTGAAGAAGCCGGCCACGGAGATGTCCTCGACGGCCTTGGCGATGTCGCTGTCCTCGAAGACGACGACCGGCGCCTTGCCCCCCAGCTCCAGGTGGACCCGCTTGAGGTCCTTGGAGGCGGACTCGGCGACCGACATGCCGGCGCGCACGGACCCGGTGATGGAGGCCATCGCGGGGGTCGGGTGCTCGACCATGAGGCGCCCGGTGTCACGGTCGCCCGTGACCACGTTGAAGACGCCCTTGGGCAGGATCGACCCGATGATCTCGGCGATGAGGACCGTGGAGGCCGGCGTGGTGTCCGACGGCTTCAGCACGACCGTGTTGCCCGCGGCGATCGCCGGCGCGAACTTCCACACCGCCATCATCATGGGGTAGTTCCACGGCGCGACCTGGGCGCAGACACCGACCGGCTCACGGCGGACGATCGAGGTCATCCCCTCCATGTACTCACCGGCGGAGCGGCCCTCCAGCATCCGCGCCGCACCGGCGAAGAACCGGATCTGGTCGACCATCGGCGGGATCTCCTCGGACCGCGTGAGCCCGATCGGCTTGCCGGTGTTCTCCACCTCGGTGGCGATGAGGTCCTCGGCGCGCTCCTCGAAGGCGTCCGCGATCTTCAGGAGGGCCTTCTGGCGCTCGGCGGGGGTGGTGTCGCGCCAGCCGGGGAAGGCGGCGGCGGCCGCGGCCATCGCGGCGTCCACGTCCGCCTGCCCGGACAGCGGCGCGGTCGCGTACGCCTCGCCCGTCGCGGGGTTGACCACCTCGGTGGTCCGTCCGTCGGCGGCGTCCCGGAACTCACCGTCGATGTAGTTGCGCAGACGACGCAGCTCGGTGCTCACTGACCGGCCTCCTGTGTCGGGTCGAACTGTCCATTGGTTGAGACACCCACCCTAATCGCCAGTCCCACGTTTTCAACACCCCCGATCGCGCCAAGGCTGCGAAATCCGCAGATACAACTAAGGTAGACAACGAATTTCATCGCTATGGGCTTGCGAAACCGTCGAGACGTCATGCACAGTGAGGTCGTGGCCAGTCGAAGCGCAGAGCACAGGGACTCCCGCGAGTCCAGGAGCGGCAGTCCCCAGCTGGATGCCGTCTCCCTCGCCATCATCGAACAGCTCCAGGAGGACGGCCGCCGGCCGTACGCCGCGATCGGCAAGGCCGTCGGCCTGTCCGAGGCGGCGGTGCGCCAGCGCGTCCAGAAGCTGCTCGACCAGGGCGTGATGCAGATCGTCGCCGTCACGGACCCGCTCACCGTGGGCTTCCGGCGCCAGGCGATGGTCGGCATCCATGTCGAGGGCGATGTCGAGTCCGTGGCCGACGCGCTGACCTCCATGGCCGAGTGCGAGTACGTGGTGATGACCGCGGGCTCCTTCGACCTGATGGTGGAGATCGTCTGCGAGGACGACGACCACCTGCTGGAGGTCATCAACCGACGCATCCGCGCCATCCCCGGCGTGCGCTCCACCGAGAGCTTCGTCTATCTGAAGCTGAAGAAGCAGACCTACATGTGGGGAACCCGATAACCGTGAGGACCCGATAACCGTGAGCTCCAAGGACCTCAGCCGCACCGCGTACGACCACCTGTGGATGCACTTCACCCGCATGTCCTCGTACGAGAACTCCCCGGTCCCCACCATCGTCCGGGGCGAGGGCACCTACATCTACGACGACAAGGGCAAGCGCTACCTCGACGGTCTCGCGGGCCTGTTCGTGGTCCAGGCCGGCCACGGCCGCCTCGAACTCGCCGAGACCGCCTCCAAGCAGGCGCAGGAGCTCGCGTTCTTCCCGGTGTGGTCCTACGCCCACCCGAAGGCCGTGGAGCTGGCCGAGCGCCTCGCGCACCACGCGCCCGGCGACCTGAACAAGGTCTTCTTCACCACCGGTGGCGGCGAGGCGGTCGAGACCGCCTGGAAGCTCGCCAAGCAGTACTTCAAGCTCACCGGCAAGCCCACGAAGTACAAGGTCATCTCCCGCGCGGTCGCCTACCACGGCACCCCGCAGGGCGCCCTGTCCATCACCGGTCTGCCGGCCCTGAAGGCCCCCTTCGAGCCGCTGGTGCCGGGCGCCCACAAGGTCCCGAACACCAACATCTACCGCGCCCCGATCCACGGCGACGACCCCGAGGCCTACGGCCGCTGGGCCGCCGACCAGATCGAGCAGCAGATCCTCTTCGAGGGCCCGGACACCGTCGCCGCGGTCTTCCTGGAGCCGGTGCAGAACGCGGGCGGCTGCTTCCCGCCCCCGCCCGGCTACTTCCAGCGCGTGCGCGAGATCTGCGACCAGTACGACGTGCTGCTGGTCTCCGACGAGGTCATCTGCGCCTTCGGCCGCCTCGGCACCATGTTCGCCTGCGACAAGTTCGACTACGTCCCGGACATGATCACCTGCGCCAAGGGCATGACCTCGGGCTACTCCCCGATCGGCGCCTGCATCATCTCCGACCGCCTGGCGGAGCCGTTCTACAAGGAGGACAACGTCTTCCTGCACGGCTACACCTTCGGCGGCCACCCGGTCTCCGCCGCCGTCGGCCTCGCCAACCTCGACCTGTTCGAGCGCGAGAACCTCAACCAGCACGTCCTGGACAACGAGGGCGCCTTCCGCTCGACGCTGGAGAAGCTGCACGACCTGCCGATCGTCGGCGACGTCCGCGGCAACGGCTTCTTCTACGGCATCGAGCTGGTGAAGGACAAGGCCACGAAGGAGTCCTTCAACGACGAGGAGACCGAGCGCGTCCTGTACGGCTTCCTCTCCAAGGCCCTGTACGACAACGGCCTGTACTGCCGTGCCGACGACCGCGGCGACCCGGTCGTCCAGCTCGCCCCGCCGCTGATCTCCGACCAGGGGACCTTCGACGAGATCGAGCAGATCCTGCGCGCGACCCTGACCGAGGCCTGGACGAAGCTCTAGCCTCCGGCGATTCAGCGGATTGTACGGCCCGGGGTGCACCCGTCCGAGTGAGAAGGACGCACCCCGGGCCGCGTGCTGTCCGGGGTTTCGGCCCCGTCTCTCTAGCGTGCCTGGTAACCGATCGGCTCTGTCTTCGTTCCCCCGCACGGGGGATTTGGCAAGGCAAAAGGATCAGAACCGAGGTGTACGCCATGGTGGCCCCGCCCGACAACGACGTTCTCTGGGCACGCGCCCTGCACTTCACCCACAAGGACGGCTCCCCCGGCCTGGGCGGGGTCTCGCTCGGCGTCCGGGAGGGCGAGATCCTCGCCGTCAGCGGCCCGCGCGGCAGCGGCAAGACCACCCTCCTGCGCTGTCTGTCGGGCCTGCTCCCCGTCCAGCGCGGCGAGGTCTGGTTCAACAGCGTGCCGGTGCACACGATGGGCCCGATGACCCGCGAGCGCCTGCGCCGCGACCGCTTCGGCTGGATCGACCCGGCCCCGGTCCTCGTCCCCGAGCTGAACGTCTGGGAGAACGCCGCCCTCCCCCTCATGCTCCGCGGCACCAGTCGCCGTCGCGCCAAGACGGCCGCGCTGGAGTGGCTGGAGCGCCTGGACGTGGGCGACAAGAGCCGCAGACGCCCGCACGAACTGCGGCAGTCGGAGCGCCAACGGGTCTGCGTCGCGCGGGCACTGGCCCCGGCGCCGACCGTGCTGTTCGCGGACGAGCCGACGGCCCCGCTGCACCGCGCGGACCGGGGGCACGTCCTGCGCACCCTGACGACCGCGGCCCGCTCGCACGGCATCACGGTGGTGCTGGCCACGCACGAGGCGGAGACCGCGGCCCTCGCCGACCGCACGGTCTCCCTCCTGGACGGTCGCCGCGTGCACACCGTCCACCTCCCCCCGGTCACCGAGTCGGAAGGCCGGGCCGCGTGCTCGCTCTCCGTCTGACCCGCGGGGCCAAGCCGGCCGTACAGCTGCGCCGCCTGCTGGTGGCACTGGCCTCGGCGGGCACGGGCTTCCTCCTGCTGTGCACCCTCGGCTACGCGATGACCCACCAGGACGACCCGACCGGCTCGCTGCTCCGGCTGGCCTGGTGCCTGACGCCGCTGGCCGCCACGGTCCACTTCGCGGCGGCCGTGGCCCGCACCGACCCCGGCACCCGCCCGCGCCCCGGCCTCGCGGCCATCGGCCTGGGCCCCGCCCGCCTGATGGCCGTCTCGGCGGCCACGACGGCCCTGTCCTGCACGCTCGGCTCGATGCTGGCGCTGCTGTTCTTCCTCCACCTGCGGGGCGACCTCACCGGGATGCCCTTCGACGGAGCCGCCGCGGAGTTCCTGGCCGCAGGAGTGCCCCTGCCCCTGCCGGCGGCCCTGACCCTGCTGGCCCTGATCCCGGTGATCGCGTCGGTCACGGTGGCCCTGCTGCACCGCCCGAAGGACACCCGCACGGCCGCGACCCGGCGGGCGGCACGGTCGTACGGGAGGTTCGGGGCGTACGAGCGGACGGCGGCGCGGGAGACGTTCGGGGCGTACGGCAGGTTCGGGTCACAGCTGCGACGCGGAGGCCGGGAGGCGAGCGCCGCTGCGTCGGCGGGGGGAAGCGAGACTCCCCCCGCGGCTTCCCCCGCGGCTCCCCCGGTGGCTCCTCCCCCCGCTCCCCCCGCTCCCCCCGCCGAGGAGGGCCCGACGACCCCCGACCCGGCCCCCCACGACCTCGCTCCGCATGTCCTCCCCCCGGCCCCCCGAGAAGCGCCCAAGGGCCTTCCCTGGGGCATCGCGGTCCTCGCCGCGGGCCTGGCCACGGAGGCCTACGCGACGCAGGCCTCGCACCCCCGTGCCTTCACCATGCCCGGCGGCCTCGGCACCGCCCCCACCCCCGTGCTGCTCGGCTGGCTCCTCACCGCCACCGGCCTCGCCCTCGCCGGCCCCGGTCTCACCCACCTCTGCGGCCGTCTCCTGCAGGCCGCCCGCCCCGGAGCCCTCCGCCTCCTCGCCGGCCGCGTCCTGATGGAGGAGGCCACCCGCATCGGCCGTCCCCTCGGCGTGGTGTGCGCGGTGGCCTCCGCGACCTATGCCATGGCGGAACTCCACACCCCCGGCACCGAGGCCTTCGGCCCCCTCACCACCCTCGGCACCCTGCTGGTGACCGGCTGCACGATCGCGACCCTGCTCACCGCCGCGGTGGAGGCGAAGCACGCCCGCGCCGACACCACCGCGGCCCTGCTGCGCCTCGGCGCCCCCGCCACCACGCTCCGCAGCGCCGCGGCCCTCCGCGCGGGCGCGGTACTGGCCCTGTTCGCCCCGCTCACCCTCGTCGTCGCCGAGCTGGCGGCGATGCCCCTGACCCGCTGAAGAACGCGTTCGAAAAAAGATGACCTTCCGCCGATGAGTTCCGCCCGGGGCGCCCGTCTACCCACCGAACACGCCAACCCCGATGGGAGAGCCCAGACATGACCGCCACCCCCTACCAGCAGATGATCTTCCTCAACCTGCCGGTCGACGACCTCGACGCCTCGAAGACGTTCTTCACCGCGCTCGGCTACTCGATCAACGCCCAGTTCAGCGACGAGAACGCGGCCTCCGTCGTGATCAGCGACACCATCATCGCGATGCTGATGACGAAGCCGTTCTACTCCACCTTCACCGACAAGGAGATCGCGGACGCCAGGAAGACCAGCGAGATGCTGATCTGTCTGAGCGCCGAGAGCCGCGAGAAGGTCGACGAGCTGGTCGAGAGGGCCGTCGCCGCCGGCGGCGCCGCCTCGGACAGGGTCCAGGACCCCGGCTTCATGTACGGCCGTTCCTTCGACGACCTCGACGGCCACACCTGGGAGGTCGTGTGGATGGACCCGGCCGCGATCCAGGGCTGAAGCCGGTCCGGCCGTTCCGCCGCGGCCGCTGTGCCTGTCGCGGCACTAGCATGGGCGGGTGCAGACGATGCCCGCCCATGCGGCCCACCACGGCGACCGTGAGATCGAGAGCCTCGAGGAGTTCGACGCCACGGTCTCGGCCCGCGGCTCGCTCGCCGGCTTCCGTGTCCAGGCCGTCGATCTGACCGACCGCACCCGGGAGTTGCTCGCCACCGACACCTCGGGCGCCGTCTTCCTCGGCTGCCCGATGCGCGAGGACGCGGCCGCCAAGGTCCACGCGGACGGCGCGCTGGTCTTCCCGCCCGTCCCGGACCTTCCCTTCAACCCCTACCGGGGCCTGCTCTACTCGCCGGACGAGCTCTTCGACGGGCTCTCCAAGGGCTACGAGGAGACGCTGGACGCCCGGGCGTACGCCTGGTTCCAGCGGACCAAGGCCGACGGCGACATCCTCGCCTCGATGCTGCGTGCCATCCACGACGACGCCGTCTCCGACGCTCTCGACGAACTCCTTCGGGGCACCCGGGTGGTGGGCGTGATGGGCGGCCACGCGATGGGCCGCGGCACGGACGCCTACGCCGGTGCCGCGCGGCTCGGCCGGGAGCTGACCCGCGCCGGCTTCACGGTCGCCACCGGCGGCGGCCCGGGCGCGATGGAGGCGGCGAACCTGGGCGCGTATGCCGCTCCCTTCGGTGACGAGATGCTCACCGAGGCCCTCGAACTCCTCGCCAAGGCACCGAAGTTCACGCCCTCGATCACCGACTGGGCGGCCGCCGCCCTCGAGGTGCGCGCCCGCCGGCCGCGGGGCGGTATGTCCATCGGCATCCCGACCTGGTTCTACGGCCACGAGCCGCCGAACCCGTTCGCCTCGCACATCGCCAAGTACTTCGCCAACGCCACCCGCGAGGACGGCCTGTTGGCCCGCTGCGACGCCGGGGTGGTCTTCCTGCCGGGGGCCGCCGGGACCGTGCAGGAGATCTTCGACAACGCCACGCCCAACTACTACGAGTCACGCGGCGAGCCGACGCCGATGGTGCTCGTCGACCGGGCGCACTGGACCGAGAGGCTGCCCACGTGGCCGCTGTTGCGGTCGCTGGCCCGCGAGCGGTCCATGGAGTCGCGAATCGCCCTCGTTGACCGAATCGAGGAGGCTCCCGAGGCGTTGAAACGTCTTGGTGGTTAATAAGACGGCAAAGCAAGTGCCCAAAGAGTCTCTACACGTTGACACTTCTTATGGCGCGCTTATAAACCTGTGAGTCTCGTGGGGATCGTGATGTCCCATCACTTCTCCCTCAACCCCCCGCATTTGCGCATCCCGTAAGGACAAACGTGGCAGTTCTGTCCATATCCCGCCGCACCATCGCCCGTTCCGCTCGCGTCCTCGGAGTCGCCTCCGCCTCGGCCGCGCTCGCGCTGGGTGTCGCCGGCAACGCTCTGGCCTGCAACATCAACGAGTTCTCCGCCGAAGCCAAGTGCGAAGGCACCCAGGGCGTCATCACCGTCACCGACGTCGACAAGGCCGGCGTCGAGGCCACCGTCTCCGTGTACCTCGTGGAGAAGAACGCCGACGTCCGCAAGGTCGGCGAGCAGAAGGTGAAGGGCTCCAAGGAGGGCACGACCATCACCTTCGAGGAGGACTGGGCGCCCAACGCGGAGTACCGCGTCCACGTCGAGGCCCTGCCCTACATCAAGGGTGAGGACATCAAGCCGAACCTGACGACCCCCTCCACGGCCTGCAAGACGGAGGAGGAGTCCCCGACCCCGACGGCCACCCCGTCGCCGTCGGACTCCGCCACCCCGCCGGCCGAGGAGGAGAGCCCGAGCCCGACCCCGTCGGCCTCGGAGAGCGACAGCACCGCCCCGGCGGCCACGCCGAGCAACGCCCCGACCCCGGCCGCCGGTGAGTCCAACCTCGCCGAGACCGGCGCGAACTCCAACACCGGTGTCATCGCCGGTGTCGCGGTCGCCCTGGTCGCCGTCGGCGGTGGCGCGGTCTTCTTCGGCCTGCGTCGCCGTGGGGCGAGCAGCGGCCGCTGACGTCCCGCCCGCCGTACGGCTGTGGCCCGTCCTCCGTCAGGGGACGGGCCACGGTCGTAGGGCCCTTCGACGGCCTCCGGAGGGCCACGGTCGTACGGCCCCTCGGCGGCGCCGCGCGGCTCAGTCCAGTACGACGATCTCGGCCGCGTCGAACTCCACCCCGACCGGGTCCCCGACCTCCGGCGCCTCCCGCAGCGCGCACGCCGCCTCCAGCCGCGGCGCGTCCCCCTCCGGCCGCAGCCGCACGGCGACATGCGTGCCCCGGAACGTCCGTGCCGTGACCGTGCACGGCAACCCCTCGTCGGCGCCCACGAGCCGTACCCCGGCCGGCCGCACCAGCAGGTTCCGGACGCCCTGCGCGGCCCCCTCGGGCACGGGCAGCTTCCCCCAGGGCGTGTCCGCGGCCTCGCCGCCGACCAGGCCCTCCACCACGTTCTCGAAGCCGAGGAAACGGGCCACGAACTCGTCCACCGGCTGCTGCCACACCTCCAGCGGTGTACCGGACTGGGCGATCCGCCCGTCCCGCATCACCACGACCCGGTCCGCGAGCGCGAACGCCTCGCCCTGGTCATGGGTGACCGCGAGCACGGTCGTGCCCAACCGCCCGAACAGCTCCCTGAGTTCGACGACCAGCCGCTCCCGCAGTGAGCGGTCCAGCTGCCCGAGCGGCTCGTCCAGCATCAGCAGCCGGGGCCGCGGCGCGAGGGCCCGGGCCAGCGCGACGCGTTGCTGCTCACCGCCGGAGAGCGAGGCTACGGCCCGCCGCTCGGCGCCGGGAAGGCCGACGAGGTCGAGCAACTCCCGCACCCGGTCGCCCCGTTGCTCGCGGGCCACGCCGTGCATGCGCAGCCCGAACGCCACGTTGCCGGCCACGTCCCGCTGCGGGAACAGCTGGTGGTCCTGGAACATCAGCCCGACCCCGCGCTTGTGCGCGGCCACGGCCGTCTGGTCGCGCCCGTCCAGCGACACCCGCCCCGCGTCCAGGTGTTGCAGCCCGGCCACGGCCCTCAGCAGCGTGGACTTCCCGCTCCCGCTGGGCCCGAGCACACACACGATCTCGTGCTCGGCGACCGCCAGGTCGACCCCGTCCAGCACGGCCCGGCCGCCGAAGCGGACCGTCGCGCCCTGAAGGCTCAGCAGCATCAGAACTCACCCGTCCGATCGGTCCGCAGCCGCTCAAGGACCAGCAACGCCACCGCGCACACCACCATCAGAATCGTCGAAAGGGCCATCGCCTGCCCGTAGTTGAGCTCGCCGGCCCGCCCCAGCAGCCGTGCCACCGCGACCGGCAGCGTCGGGTTGTCGGGCCGCGCGATGAACACGGTCGCCCCGAACTCCCCCAGCGACACCGCGAACGCGAACCCGGCCGCGATCAGCAACGCCCGCCGCACCAAAGGCAGATCGACCTCCCGCCACACCCGCCAGGGCGACGCCCCGAGCACGGCCGCGGCCTCCCGCAGCCGGTGGTCGACGGCCCGCAGCACGGGCAGCATGGTCCGCACCACGAAGGGGACCCCGACCAGCGCCTGCGCGAGCGGCACCAGGATCCAGGAGGCCCGCAGATCCAGCGGCGGCTCGTCGAGCGCGATCAGGAACCCGAACCCGACGGTCACCGCGGACACACCCAGCGGCAGCATCAGCAGCGCGTCGAAGCCCCGCACGAACCGTCCCGCGTCCCGCCGGGTCAGCGCGGCCGCGGCGAGGCCGCCGATCACCACGGCGATGAGGGTGGCGGCGACGGCGTACTCCAGCGAGTTCCCGACCGCCTCGATGGGCGGGACGAGGAAGACCCCGCCGTCGCTGTGGGTGAGGGCGCGGTAGTAGCCGAGGTCGGGGGCGTCGAGCGAGCGCTCCACCAGCACGGCGAGCGGCAGCAGGAGCAGGAGCAGGACGGTGAGCAGCACCCCGCCCAGCAGCGCCCACTGCCCCGCCCCGCGCGGCCGCCGGGCCGTCCCGGACGCGTCCACCAGGCGCAGGGCCGTCTCCCGTCGCCGTACGGTCCAGGCGTGCAGGGCGAGGATCGAGCCGACGGCCAGGAACTGGACGATCGTGAGGACCGCGGCCGTGGGCAGGTCGAAGATCTCCGAGGTCTGCCGGTAGATCTCCACCTCCAGGGTGGAGAAGGTCGGCCCGCCGAGGATCTGCACCACACCGAAGGAGGTGAAGGTGAACAGGAAGACCATCAGGGTGGCGGCGGCCACCGCGGGCCCGAGCGCGGGCAGCGTGACCTGCCGCCACGCCCGCGGGCGCGAGGCACCCAGCATCCGCGCGGCCTCCTCCTGCCGCGGGTCCAGCTGGGACCACAGCCCGCCCACCGTGCGCACGACGACCGCGTAGTTGAAGAAGACGTGCGCCAGCAGGATCGCCCACACGGTGGTGTCCAGCCGTACGCCCCACAGCTCGTCGAGCAGTCCCCCGCGCCCGACCAGCGCCAGGAACGCCGTACCGACGACGACCGTCGGGAGCACGAAGGGGACGGTGACCACGGCCCGCAGGATCTGCTTGCCGGGGAAGTCGAGGCGGGCGAAGACATAGGCGCCGGGCAGCGCGAGCAGCAGGGTGAGGACGGTGGAGGCGAGGGCCTGCCAGGTGGTGAACCACAGCACGTGCCGGATGTCGGACTGGCCCAGCACCTCGATGATCCGGCCGAACTGCCAGACCCCGTCGGCCTTGAGCCCGCGCGCCACGATCGCGGCGACGGGCCAGGCGAAGAAGAGCCCGAAGAACGCGACGGGGACGGCCATCAGGCCGAGCCGTACCGCCGCGCTCCTCTTCCGGCCCTTGCGGGGGGCTACTTCAGTACGAGCGAGGTCCACGACTTGACCCACTGGTCACGGTGGTCGGCGATCTTCGCCGGGGCCATGGTCTGAGGGTCCTTGGCGGCGGGCCCGTACTTCGTGAACTCGGCGGGCACGGCCGCGCCCTCGGTCACCGGGTAGACGAACATGTTGAGCGGCATGTCCTCCTGGAACCTCTTGCCGATCAGGAAGTCGATGAGCGCCTTGCCGCCCGCGCTGTTCTGCGCGTTGCTCAGCAGCCCGGCGAACTCGATCTGTCGGAAGCAGGTGCCCTCGGCGACCCCGGTGGGCGCGGTGGCGGGCTTCGGGTCGGCGTAGATCACCTCGGCGGGCGGCGAGGAGGCGTAGGAGACGACGAGCGGGCGGTCGGCCTTGGCCTTCTTCCCGCCCGCGGACCCGGAGAACTCCTCGTTGTAGGCCTGCTCCCAGCCGTCGACGACCTTCACGCCGTTGGCCTTGAGCTTGGTCCAGTAGCCCTCCCACCCGTTGTCGCCGTACTTGGCGGCGGTGCCCAGGAGGAATCCCAGGCCGGGCGAGGAGGTGGAGGCGTTCTCCGTGACGAGGAGGTTCTTGTACGCGGGCTTGACCAGGTCGTCGAACGAGGCGGGCGGCGCCACCTCGTGCTCGCTGAAATAGGCCTTGTCGTAGTTGACGCAGATGTCGCCGTGGTCGACGGGGGTGACCCGGTGCTTGTCGCCGTCGAGCTGGTACCGCTCGTCGACGGCGTCGAGTCCCTTGGCCTCGTACGGCTGGAACAGTCCGTTGTCGAGCGCCCGCGACAGCAGGGTGTTGTCGACGCCGAAGAAGACATCGCCCTGCGGGTTGTCCTTGGTCAGGATGGCCTTGTTGACGGCCTGCCCGGCGTCGCCGTCCTCCAGGACCTTGACCTGGTAGCCGGACTCCTTCTCGAACGCGGCGAGGACGCCCTTGGAGACGGCCCACGAGTTGTGGCTGACGAGCGTGACGGTCTTGGAGCCGCCGGCGGACTCGCCGCCGGCGGACTCGCCGCTGTCGGACGACCCGCACGCGGACAGCGCGACGAGACCGAAGCCGACGGCGAGGACCGTGGCCTTCTTGGTGATGCTCACTGGATTCCTCCTGGGGTGACCAGGAAGAGACGCGGCCCTGCCCGGCAGCCTCCGAAGGGCTCCGGGCAGGGCGCAACAGCTCGAGTGGTGACCGATCTCCCTACCCAGAATGACCTGGGCCAGGTTCGGAGGGTCTGCGGCCGGTGCCGCACTCTCAGCGCTGTGGCGCTCCCCTGTCGGAATATGAAGATGTACGTACCGGGATCAGGTTACCGCTCGCCGGCCGCGAGCTGGCCGCAGGCCCCGTCGATCTCCTGCCCACGGGTGTCCCGGACGGTGACGGGCACACCGTGCGCGGCGATCGCCTCGACGAACGCCTTCTCGTCCTCGGGCCGCGACGCGGTCCACTTGGAGCCCGGGGTCGGGTTCAGCGGGATCAGGTTCACATGCACGGGCTTGCCCTTGAGCAGCCGTCCGAGCCGGTCACCGCGCCAGGCCTGGTCGTTGATGTCCCGGATGAGCGCGTACTCGATGGACAGCCGACGGCCCGACTTCGCGACGTACTCGAAGCCCGCCTCCAGCACCTCGCGCACCTTCCACCGCGTGTTCACGGGGACCAGGGTGTCGCGCAGCTCGTCGTCGGGGGCGTGCAGCGAGATCGCGAGCCGGCACTTGAAGCCCTCGTCGGCGAACCGGTGGATGGCGGGCACGAGCCCCACGGTCGACACGGTGATGCCGCGCTGCGAGAGCCCGAGCCCGTCCGGCGCGGGATCGGTGAGCGCGCGGATCGACTGCGCGACCCGCTTGTAGTTGGCGAGCGGCTCGCCCATGCCCATGAAGACGATGTTGGAGAGCCGCGCGGGCCCGCCCGGCACCTCTCCGTCCCGGAGCGCCCGCATCCCGTCGACGATCTGGTGGACGATCTCGGCGGTGGACAGATTGCGGTCGAGCCCGGCCTGCCCGGTGGCGCAGAAGGGACAGTTCATGCCACAGCCCGCCTGCGAGCTGATGCACATGGTGACCCGGTCCGGGTACCGCATCAGCACGGACTCCACGAGCGTCCCGTCGAACAGCCGCCACAGCGTCTTGCGCGTGGTCCCCTGGTCGGTCGACAGATGCCGTACGACGGTCATCAGCTCGGGAAGCAGCGCCTCCTGGAGCTTGCCGCGCGCACCGGCGGGGATGTCCGTCCACTCGGCCGGGTCGTGCGCGTACCGCGCGAAGTAGTGCTGCGAGAGCTGCTTGGCACGGAACGGCTTCTCACCGATCTCGGCCACGACATCCTTGCGCTCGGCAGGAGTGAGATCGGCAAGGTGCCGCGGCGGCTTCTTGGCTCCGCGCGGGGCGACGAAAATGAGTTCTCCGGGCTTGGGCATGGTCATACCAGTGTCGCAGATCAACCGGAGTGCACCGATCGGCGTCCGCGAGGCTACCGCCACTCCCACAGGTGGGCGAAGACCGAGCCGTCGCCGCGCTCCCTGGTCCAGAAGCCCGAGGCGGGAAGGCCGGGCACGTGGACCTCGGCCTCGTGGAAGACGTAGGCGGACGGCAGGCCGGGGTACGACGGGGACGGCTGCCGGTCAGGGTCCCGCGGCCGGAGGACGCGGCCCAGCACGACTCCCGGCCCCTGGACGCCGAGCTCCTCGGCCACGCACCGCAGCGCGGCGGCGGCCGCGTCCTCGCCGCGCACGATCTTCTCGGCGGGAGGCCGGTCCCGTCGACGCACGGTGCCGTCGCTCATCAGCTGCGAGGTCTCCACGAGCTCCCGGCCGCCCTGCCGGACGCGCAGGGTGACGACGTCGACCCGGCGCAGTGGCGGATCGTCCTCCAGCGTCGTCTCGCCGGCCTCGATCTCGGCGTACAGCTGCCGGACGGACTTGGTGCCGCCGGTGCCCCATGAGGTGTGCGGGACGCCGTTCCTCTCCAGCCACTCCCGAAGCCCGCCCAGGCTTTCCGGAACCCCCATGCGCCCCCCTGCTCACCGCGCCGATGCCGTCGTCCAGCGCGATCCTTCCCGCCCCTGCCTCCGACCGCCACCTCCGGCCTGCCGCCTCCTTGCGGAAACGGCAGGAGCCCCCGCCGAAGCGGAGGCTCCTCGCAGTCATCGGGCCGGCCCGACAAGGATCAGCCGGAGCCGACGAACAGCACCAGCAGCAGCCATACGACCGGGGCCGTCGGCAGGAGCGAGTCCAGCCGGTCCATGATGCCGCCGTGCCCCGGCAGCAGCGTGCCCATGTCCTTGATGCCCAGGTCCCGCTTGATCATCGACTCGCCGAGGTCGCCCAGCGTCGCGCTGGCCGCCACCGCGAGACCCAGCAGCAGACCCTGCCACCAGATGCCGTCGTCGATCAGGAAGTGCATGCTCAGCGCACCCGCGACCATCGCGAACGACACCGCGCCGAGCAGCCCCTCACGGGTCTTGCCGGGGCTGATGCGCGGAGCGAGCTTGTGCTTGCCGAAGCGCCAGCCGACGGCGTACGCCCCGGTGTCGCTGACGACGGTCAGGACCAGGAACGTCATGACCCGGAACGCACCGTCGTCCGCGGTGAGCATCATCGCGACGAAGGTCGCCAGGAACGGCACGTAGAACGCCGCGAAGACCCCCGCGGTGACGTCCTTCAGATAGCCCTCGGGCGGCTCCGTCATCCGCCAGACCAGGACGGCCAGCGCGGTCAGCGCCATCGCCACCCAGGCGCCCTCGGCACCGCGGACGTACCCGGCGACGACCATCGCCGCACCACCGACGGCCAGCGGAACGAGGGGCGCCTTGATGCCCTTGCGCTCCTCGAGCCGGGAGGTCAGCTCCCACAGGCCGACGACGACGGCGACCGCTATCACGCCGATGAAGGCGGCCTTGACGACGAACAGCGACGCGACGATCACCGCGCCGAGCCCGACACCGACCCCTATGGCCGCACCCAGGTCCCGCCCCGCGTTCTTCTTCTGCGGCGCGGGAGCCGGCTGCGGGGCGTCGTGCATGGGCTCCGGATTCTGCGGCGCCGCCGCGCGGGGCTGCGCCGACCTGGTCTCGTCTCGGAACAAGGGGCCGCTCAGCCGAGCGGCCCCCCGGTCGTCATCCTGGTCGTCCCCGTACCGGGGTCCGTCGGGCACGATGGGCATGGGGCGAGTGTGCTGCGCCTCAGGCGCATCGTACGTGGGACCCGCCGGGGCAGCCCCCTGGACAGGCCCCTGGTCGGACGGCCCCCAGTACCCGGCTTGTGGCGGCGCCCCCCAGGAAGAGTCGTTCATCAGACCTCGAGAAGCTCCGCTTCCTTGTGCTTCAGGAGCTCGTCCACCTGAGCGACGTATTTGTGCGTCGCGTCGTCGAGCTCCTTCTCCGCACGGCGGCCCTCGTCCTCACCGATCTCGCCGTCCTTGACGAGCTTGTCGATCGCGTCCTTGGCCTTGCGGCGGACCGAGCGGATGGACACGCGCGAGTCCTCCGCCTTGCTCCTGGCGACCTTGATGTAGTCGCGGCGGCGCTCCTCGGTGAGCTCCGGGAACACCACACGGATGATGTTGCCGTCGTTGCTCGGGTTGACGCCCAGGTCCGAGTCGCGGATGGCCTGCTCGATGTTGCGCAGGGCCGTCTTGTCGAACGGGGTCACGACCGCCATGCGCGGCTCCGGCACGGAGAACGAAGCCAGCTGGTTGATCGGCGTCGGCGCGCCGTAGTAGTCGGCCACGATCTTGTTGAACATCGCCGGGTGCGCACGGCCGGTGCGGATCGCGGCGAAGTCCTCCTTGGCGACCACGACGGCCTTCTCCATCTTCTCCTCGGCCTCGAGGAGGGTCTCTTCGATCACCACTTGCTCCTGCGTGTCTTGAGTAGGCCCGGCTGCTGTTCCATGTGCGTGGGGCGGCGGCCGGCTGCGTCGCGTCTTCTTCCTGCACGGTTCCGGACCGGCAGGACATTGTCCATCCCCCGGTCAGGGACCGGGTGTGTCCCGGGTCAGTCCCGGCTGCCCTGCTCACCCACAAGCGTGCCGATCTTCTCACCCTTGACGGCGCGCGCGATATTGCCCTCCGCCAGAAGCTCGAACACCAGGATGGGGAGCTTGTTGTCGCGGCACAGCGTGATGGCGGTCATGTCGGCGACCTTGAGGTCGCGGGTGATGACCTCGCCGTAGCTGAGGGAGTCGAACTTGACGGCCTCGGGGTTGGTCTTCGGGTCGGAGTCGTAGACCCCGTCCACGCCGTTCTTGCCCATCAGCAGCGCCTCGGCGTCGATCTCCAGGGCGCGCTGGGCGGCGGTGGTGTCGGTGGAGAAGTACGGCATGCCCATACCTGCGCCGAAGATGACCACACGGCCCTTCTCCAGGTGACGCACGGCGCGCAGCGGGATGTACGGCTCGGCGACCTGGCCCATGGTGATGGCGGTCTGCACGCGCGAGTCGATGCCCTCCTTCTCCAGGAAGTCCTGGAGGGCGAGGCAGTTCATCACGGTGCCGAGCATGCCCATGTAGTCGGAGCGGGCGCGGTCCATGCCGCGCTGCTGGAGTTCGGCGCCGCGGAAGAAGTTGCCGCCGCCGATGACGACCGCGATCTCCGCTCCGTCGCGCACGACGGCCGCGATCTCGCGGGCGATCTTGTGCACCACGTCGGGGTCAACGCCGAGGCCCCCACCACCGGAGAAGGCCTCTCCGGACAGCTTCAGCAGAAACCGGCCGCGTAGTTTGCCGTCGTCGCTCTTCTGGGCCTTGGTGGTCATGGAGTTCTCGCCTCTTTCAAGGGGTCGCACATACGAAGAAGGCCATTGCCGGTGGGAACTGGCTCGCATCCCATACGCGGCAATGGCCTCCTCGTCAGATCTGCTGTCGTCCGCCGCGCGCGTGCGTGGCGGCGTACCGGACGACTGCCTACGACCCTATCGGGGTCCGGCGTCGTACGCGGTACGGACTCAGATGCCGACCTTGATACGCGTGAAGCGCTTCAGGGTGACACCGGCCTCGTCCAGAACCTTCTGGACGGACTTCTTGTTGTCCAGCGCGTACGGCTGACCGAGCAGCGTGGCGTCCTTGAAGAAGCCGTTGACGCGACCCTCGACGATCTTCGGCAGGGCCGCCTCGGGCTTGCCCTCGGCGCGGGTGGTCTCCTCGGCGACGCGGCGCTCGGACTCGACGACCTCGGCCGGCACGTCCTCCTTGGAGAGCCACTTCGGCGCGAAGGCGGCGATGTGCTGGGCGACACCCTTGGCCAGCTCGGCGTCGGCCTTGTCCAGCTCGACCAGGACACCGATCTGCGGGGGCAGGTCGGGCATGGTGCGGTGCATGTAGGAGAAGACGAAACCGTCGGCGAACTGCGCGAAGCGGTCCAGGACGATCTTCTCGCCGAGGTTGGCGTTGGCCTCGTCCACGAACGCCTGGACGGTCTTGCCGGCCTCGATCTCGGAGGCGAGCAGGGCCTCGATGTCGGCCGGGGAGGTCTTGGCGACGTGCTCGGCGATCGCGGTGGCGACGGCCTGGAACTTCTCGCCCTTGGCGACGAAGTCCGTCTCGCACTTCAGCTCGACCAGGACACCGGAGGTGTTGTCGTCGGCGATCAGGGAGACCACGGCGCCGTTCTCGGCGGAGCGGCCCTCGCGCTTGGCGACGCCCTTCTGGCCCTTGATCCGGAGCGCCTCGACGGCCTTGTCGACGTTGCCCTCGGCCTCGTCCAGCGCCTTCTTGCAGTCCATCATGCCGGCGCCGGTGAGCTCACGGAGCTTCTTGACGTCGGCGGCGGTGTAGTTCGCCATGATTCTTGAAGTCTCTCTCGAAGTCTGAGGATCTACGGGCCAACGGCGGGGGCTGTGGGGCCCCCGCCGTCAGAACACCCGAAGGGGTGAGGGGTCAGGCCTGCTCGGCCTCGGCGGCCGGAGCCTCGGTGGCGTCGGCCTCGACCGCGGGGGCCTCGTCGGCGGCCGGAGCCTCGGCGGCGGGCGCCTCAGCCTCAGCGTCAGCGGCGGAAGCCTCGGCAGCAGGGGCCTCGGCGGCGGCCGGGGCCTCGTCGGCCTTCTTCTCGCCCTCGAGCAGGTCGCGCTCCCACTCGGCGAGCGGCTCGTTCGCGGCCTTCTCACCCTTGTCGCCGGTGGCGACGCCGGAACGGGACATGAGGCCCTCGGCGACGGCGTCGGCGATCACGCGGGTGAGCAGGGTGACGGAGCGGATCGCGTCGTCGTTGCCCGGGATCTTGTAGTCGACCTCGTCGGGGTCGCAGTTGGTGTCGAGGATGGCGACGACCGGGATGTTGAGCTTCCGGGCCTCGCCGACCGCGATGTGCTCCTTCTTGGTGTCCACGATCCAGACGGCGCTGGGCACCTTGGACATCTCGCGGATACCACCGAGGGTCTTCTCCAGCTTGGCCTTCTCACGCGAGAGGACCAGGAGCTCCTTCTTCGTCAGACCCGAGGCGGCGACGTCCTCGAAGTCGATGAGCTCGAGCTCCTTGAGGCGCTGCAGACGCTTGTAGACGGTGGAGAAGTTGGTGAGCATGCCGCCCAGCCAGCGCTGGTTGACGTAGGGCATGCCGACGCGGGTGGCCTGCTCGGCGATGGCCTCCTGCGCCTGCTTCTTCGTGCCGACGAACATGACCGTGCCGCCGTGGGCGACGGTCTCCTTGACGAACTCGTAGGCGCGGTCGATGTACGACAGCGACTGGAGCAGGTCGATGATGTAGATGCCGTTGCGCTCCGTGAAGATGAAGCGCTTCATCTTCGGGTTCCAACGACGGGTCTGGTGACCGAAGTGGACGCCGCTTTCCAGCAGCTCCCGCATCGTGACGACGGCCATGGCCGTTCTCCTTGTTTTTCTCGGTTATGTACCTGACGCCCACATGCGCCGTGCCACGAAGGACCGAGGGGCGCTGACAGGGACGGGTCGTTGCCGACCGCCGTGTCGGGGCGTGCGAAGTCGACCCGGTGACCCGGATCGCCAGAAGAAGTGTACGGGACCCGCGGGGCACCGGGTGACGCCGCTGTCCACAACCGGGGTCCGGTCCACAGGTCCCGGCCATGATCGGCACGCGTGCGGGACGGTTCGGGCATGCGAGCGAAGCGAATCGTGTGCACGTTGCTGCTGGGACTGGCGCTGCCGGTGCTGACCCCGGGCCCGGTGGCAGGCGACCCTGCTCCACCACCACCGGTGGCACCGCACCCCTCGGTCCCGGCCATCGGCCGCGCCTGGCCGGTGGGGACGCGCCCGGCGGTCCTCCGCGCCTGGGAACCCCCGGCGACGGCCTACAGCCGCGGTCACCGAGGCGTGGACCTCGCGGCGACTGTGGGCACACCCGTGCGAGCGGTGGCCTCGGGCCGGGTCGCCTTCGCGGGCCGGGTGGCGGGAAAGGGGGTGGTCTCGGTGGACCTGACGGGCACGGACCTGCGGACGACGTACGAACCGGTGACGGCGACGGTGGAGAAGGGCGCCCAGGTGGCGGCCGGCGAGGTGATCGGCACGGTGGAACCGACGGGCTCCCACTGCACGGCCCCGTGCGTGCACTGGGGCTTGCGGAGCGGCGCCACCTACCTGGACCCACTGTCCCTGCTGCCACCGTGGCTGCTGCGCCGGGGCCCGTCGAGACTGCTACCGGTACTCGGCGTGCCTCTGCCCTAGCCGGGCGCTCGGCGGAGACCGTACCGGCCGACGGCACCGCCCCCTGCCCTGGCTGCGGGCGCCGCACCGGCCGAGACAGCCACCGCCCCTCGGCGTCTACCTGCCCCAGCCGCAGGCAGAGGTTCGCCAACACGGGAGCCGCTCCCACCCCCACCGAGGCCGACGCCCAGCAGACGCGCGGCAAGCAACACCGCTCGCCTCAGCCGCCCCCGCGGGCCTCAGCCCCGCACGCCCCGCAGCGCCATGGTCACCGCGGCCTCGGTGATCGCCGGAGGATCCTCCGCCGCCCCCAGCTCGATCCTCCGCACAGCCGCGTCCACCACGCCCTGGAGCAGCATCGCGGCGAGCCGGGGCTCCGTGTGCCCCATCTCCGCCAGCGCCTCGACGATCATCGCGACCAGGCCTCCGTGCGCGGCGCGGATCTTCTCCCGGGCCCCGGCGTCGAGCTCACTCGCGGAAATGGCGACGACGGCCCGGTGCCGCCGGTCCCCTACCAGGGCGAGCTGTCGCCGCACATACGCCTCGACCTTGGCCTCGGGCCCGTCCGCCGCGGCCATCGCCGCCGAGACCTCCGCGGCCCAGACCGGGAAGTCGACCTCGCACAGCTCCTCGACGACCGCGGCCCGGGACCGGAAGTACTCGTACACGGACGACCGCGCCAGCCCCGTCCGCTCGGCGAGAGCCGGGAACGTCAGCGCCTCCGTCCCACCCTCGGACAGCAATGACCGGGCCGCGTCCAGCAGGGCGGCTCGCTGCATCGACCGGTGCTCGGCCACGGAGGCCGCTCGAATCCTTGGCACGTCGTCCACTTTACGGACGGACCGTCCCCGACGGGAGGCACTCACGCCGACGAAGGTCATCCGGCCAGGTCAGCGACCGAAGGCGGCCAGTTTCGCCCGCAATTGCAGCACCGACTTGGTGTGGATCTGGCTCACCCGGCTCTCGGTGACCCCGAGGACGTTCCCGATCTCGGCGAGGGTGAGGCCCTCGTAGTAGTAGAGCGTGACCACGGTCTTCTCCCGCTCGGGCAGGGTGTTGATCGCCCGGGCCAGGAACCGCCGCAGCTCCCTGTCCTCGGCCACCTCGACGGGGTTGTCGGCGGCGGTGTCCTCCAGCGTGTCCATCAGGCTCAGCCGGTCGCCCTCGCCCCCGACGTGCAGCAGCTCCTCCAGCGCCACCACGTTGGCCAGCGACAACTGGCTGAAGACCGCGTGGAGTTCGTCCACCGCGACCCCCATCTCGCTGGCCACCTCGAGCTCGCTCGGTGTCCTGCGCAGCCGCGCCTCCAGCGTCGCGTACGCCCGCTCGACGTTGCGCGCCTTCTGCCGCACCGAGCGCGGGATCCAGTCCAGCGCCCGGAGCTCGTCGATCATCGCACCCCGGATCCGGGTGATCGCGTACGTCTCGAACTTGATCTCCCGGTCGATGTCGAACTTCTCGATCGCGTCGATGAGCCCGAAGACCCCCGAGGAGACGAAGTCGGCCTGCTCCACATTGGGCGGCAGACCGACGCTCACCCGGCCCGCCACGTACTTCACCAACGGTGAGTAGTGCAGGATCAGCTGCTCCCGCAGCCGCTCGTCGCCCGTCGCCTTGTAGGAACGCCACAGTTCGTCGAGCGTCGAGGGAGCGGGCGGCCGCACGCTACCGTCGCGGGCGGCTGGGGGGATCGCCGCCCGGTCGGACCCGGAGGTGTGCTGGGGCATTCGTCGCCTTGTGCCGTTCTGCCGTGAAGTGGGGCTGCCTGGGGGAGCTGTCTGTCTGGTGTCGAGTTCGATGCCGAGGTGCCGGTCTGTGCCGGAATCCCCGTGAGCGTAGCGTGACTGGAGTGTCGCAGTGCGCGAAGGACGGGCCCGGGAGCGTGCGCAGATACGTTCCGTTGACCGCCCCACCGAGTCGCGGCGATAGCTCTGTGTGACCGCGCCCCTCGGTCAACTGCGGGAAACCCCAAGGCTTTCGGGGTTCCCTCGGACGGCCGAACACGCTCGGTCAACACCGACGTCCACCGTCCCGGACGGAGATCATCGCCTGGCGTGTCAACTTCCAGCCGTCGCCGTGTCGTTCGACGTAACCAAGTGCTCGGAGTTCGTACAGTCTCGCGATCGCGTCGTCCACCGTCGTCTGCGCGCCCCGCCCGACCTCGGCGGCGGTCGCCGCCCGGCGTGACGGCAGCGCGGCCACGACCCGCCGGGCGTCCGGCGCGAGCAGGTCGCGCGGCAGGACGGGCCCCCGCCGGTCCGGGGCGAGCTCCCCCATGTCACCGACCAGCTCCACGACTTCCTCGGCGTCGGTGACGAGCACGGCCTCCCCGCGCAGCAGTTCATGGACCCCGGCGGAGAGCCCGCTGGTCGCGGGTCCGGGCACGCCCATGGTGTGCCGACCGAGCCGCTGCGCCGCCCTCGCGGTGACCAGCGACCCGCTCCGACAGGCCGCCTCCACGACCACGGTTCCCCTGGTCAGCGCGGCGATCACCCGGTTCCGCAGCACGAACCTGCTCGGCGTCGGATGATCCCCCGGCGGCAACTCCCCGATCACCAGCCCCTGTTCCGCGATCCGGTTGATCAACTCGGTGTGTCCCTGCGGATAGGGCCGGTCCACCCCGCAGGCCAGCACGGCGACGGTCGCCCCGCCGGCGCCGAGGGCACCGCGGTGGGCGGCCCCGTCGACGCCGTAGGCCCCGCCGGACACCACGACCCAGCCCCGCTCGGCGAGACCGCCGGCGAGCGTGGCCGCCATGTGGGCGCCGTACTCGGTGCAGGCACGGGCGCCGACCACGGCGACCGACCGGAGCGCCCACATCCGCAGACTGGGCGCCCCGCGCACCCACAGCCCGAGCGGCCGCGCGTCCCCGAGGTCGTCGAGCTGACCGGGCCACTCGGCGTCCCCGGGGCACACGAACCGCACCCCCGCACGCCGCGCGGCCTCGAGATCCGCCCGCGGCTCGGCCCGTTCGGCCCGCGCGAGCAGCCCCGCCCACCGCTTCCCGCTCACCCCGGCCGGTCCGGCCTCGCGCCCTTCCCGCAGCCACCGGGCCACCTCCCCCGCCCCGGCCTCCCGCACCCACCGCCCGGCGACCTCGTCACCGGGCTCGATGACACGGGTGAGCAGGACGCGGGCGAGGAGTTCGTGCTCCGGGTCCTGATCGGCGTTCACGTCAGCGCCCCGAGGGCCATCGGCACGCCCCTGGGGACCCCGGTGCGCAGTTGCAGCGCGAGGGCGACGTCGGTCGCGTCGGGGCGGTCGTGCCCGACCAGGTCGGCGACGGTCCAGGCGACCCGCAGGACACGGTCGAGGCCCCGGGCCGTCAGGACACCACGTTCGAGACCGCGCTCGGCGTCGTCCATCGCGCCCGGTAGCGGGTGCCAGCGGCTGCGCAGCTCGCGTCCCGGCACGTCGCTGTTGGTCCGCCACGGAGTGCCGGTGAGGCGCGCCGCCGCCCGCGCCCTGGCGGCCCGCACCCGGTCGGCCACCACCGCGGTCGACTCGCCCCGGGCTCCGCGCCCCGCGAGCTGGGCCCGCGTGACGCGGTCCACCTCGACCCGCAGGTCGACGCGGTCGAGCAGCGGCCCGGAGAGCCGGGCCTGGTAGCGGCGGATCACCGAGGGCGGGCACTCGCAGAAGTCGTCGGTCTGCGAGAAGCGTCCGCACGGGCACGGATTGGCGGCGAGCAGCATCAGGAACTTCGCCGGGAACCGCACGACACCGGCACTGCGCGCGATCACGACGTGCCCCGCCTCCAGGGGCTGCCGCAGTGCGTCGAGTGCCCGGCTGCTGAACTCGGGGGTCTCGTCGAGGAAGAGGACTCCTCGGTGGGACAGCGACACCGCGCCCGGCCGGGCGAAGCCGGGGCCGCCGCCGACGAGCGCCTGCATGGTGGCCGAGTGGTGCGGGGCGCAGTAGGGCGCGACGTCGATGAGCGGTTTGCCGGGTGGCAGCAGACCGGCCACCGAGTGCACGGCGGTGACCTCGAGCGACTCCTCGCGGGTCAGCGGGGGCAGGACGCCGGGCAGCCGTTCCGCGAGCATCGTCTTGCCGGCGCCGGGCGGCCCTTCCAGGAACAGGTGGTGGCCGCCGGCCGCCGCGACCTCCACCGCCGTCCGCGCGGAGAGCTGGCCCACCACGTCGGACAGGTCGTGGCCCTGGTCGTGCTGCGCGGCGCCCATGCTGTGCGTGCCGGTGGCCGCGCCGGCCCCCGGTACCCGCAGCCCGGCCAGAAGCGGGTCGGGGCGGCCGGGTTCGTGCGGCTCCTCGTCGGGGACGGGCTCGTCCGCGAGGACCGCGATCAGCTGGCGCAGGCTGCGCACGCCGAGCACGGAGACGCCCGGCACCAGCGAGGCCTCGGCGGCGGCGCACTCCGGCACCACGACCTGCTCGTAACCGGCGTCCGCGGCGGCCAGCACGGCCGGGAGGATGCCCCGGACCGGGCGCACCCGCCCGTCCAGACCCAGCTCACCGATCATCATGATGTCGGCGAGCACCCGCGGATCGATCCGCTCCGAGGCACCGAGCACCGCGCACGCGATGGCGAGATCGAATCCCGACCCTGCTTTTGGCACCGACGCCGGGCTGAGCCCCACCGTCAGCTTCTTCTGGGGCCACTCACCGCCCGAGTTGACGACCGCCGCCCGAACCCGGTCCTTGCTCTCCGTCAGGCTCTTGTCCGGCAGCCCCACCAGCGTGAACGCCGCCACGCCGGGCTCCAGGTCCGCCTGGACCTCCACCACCACGCCCTCGACGCCCACCAGCGCCACCGAGCACGTACGAGCGAACCCCATCTCAGGCCACCCCCCGCGCGTGCTCGACGACGGGTGCGCCGCGGCTCGGCAGAACCACACCGACGAGGTCGATGCGGACGCCGCCCGGTGGCGCTCCTCCGTGGGCGTGGATCCAGCACGCGGCGAGGCCCCGCAGCCGCTCGGCCTTCTCGGGGGTCACCGCGGCCATCGGGTGCTCGAAGGCACCCGTCCGCCGGGTCTTCACCTCGCAGACGACCAGGACGTCCCCGTCCCGCGCCACGATGTCGATCTCGCCCGTCCTGCCACAGCGCCAGTTGCGCTCCAGGACGGTCATCCCGGCCGCCGCCAGCCGCCGCGCGGCCAGCGTCTCGCCGTACTTGCCGAGGGCACTTCGTGCGTTCATGTCGGCACCACCTCCGGCACCAACCGTCACGCGAACCGGCCCACCAAGTTGATCTTGGTGGGCTACTCGGCGGTTGTGGACAACTCCGTCACCCGAGGGGCGACGGCGGGAATCAGCTGCCCGGAAGCTCCAGGTCGCTCTTGTTGAGCTCCTCGATGTTCACGTCCTTGAACGTCAACACGCGCACCTGCTTCACGAACCGCGCCGGCCGGTACATGTCCCACACCCACGCGTCGGCCATCGACACCTCGAAGAAAACCTCACCCTGGACCGAGTGCACCTGCATCTCGTAGTCGTTGGTGAGGTAGAAGCGCCGCTCGGTCTCGATCACGTACTTGAACAGTCCGACGACATCGCGGTACTCGCGATAGAGCTTGAGCTCCATCTCGGTCTCGTACTTCTCGAGGTCCTCGGCGCTCATGGCATGTTCCCCTTCAGCCGTGCGGTCCCACCATTGTGCGCCAGACCCGTCAGCCCCTAGACGATTTCGGGGTCAAGGGTCACGGGCCCGGCCGGGGGGCCTTCGTCGAGCAGCCTGCGGAGCAGCCCGGCGAGTCTGGTCGGATACACCGTCTCATGCGCCCGGGTCAGTTCCTGACACGTCCACCAGCGCGCTCCGGCGACACTGCGCCGCTCGAGTTCGGTGAGGGCCACGGCCCGGGTGGCCGTCTGGGTCGTACGGGCCAGGTAGTACCACTCGTCCTGGTCCCACCGGCGGCCCGCGAACGGGAAGGAGCACATCCGCCGCCACAGCACCGGCGCGAGCTCCACCTCGGTGATGCCGGTCTCCTCCACGAGTTCCCGCAGAGCGGCCTCTTCACGGGTCTCGTCGCCCTCGACCCCGCCGCCCGGTGTGAACCACCAGTCGTCACTCGGATCGTCCGGTTCATGGCCGTGCAGCAGGAGGATGCGGTCGTCCGGGTCGAGCAGCACCACCCGGGCGACCTTGCGCAGCCCGCCCTCGTAGCTGTCCGCCGCAGCCTCAGCGCGCACCCGCGGGCTCCGTCCGGGTCCGGGCGCGCCGCTTGGCCAGCAGACCCGCGATCGGGCCGTAGGCCCCGCCGCCGAGGACCAGCACGGCACCCGCCACGATCGCGACGGTGATCAGCCGCAGCGGTCCCGGCGAGGACAGCGCGCCGAGCTTCTCGAAACCGGTCGGCTTCTTCAGCATGCCGTCCATCGGCCATACGACGGCGTCGACCCGGGCCGTCACGGCGGACCGCGCGACCGTGCCGCTGGCCGCGTCGGTCAGGTGGGCGCTGGAGTCCAGGGAGCCCTGCCGCTCGTCGCCGAGCAGGAACAGCCGCCCCTCGGGAACCTTCACGGTCGGGATGTTCTTCCACTCGGCCGCGGTGCCCTCGGGCAGATACGGTTCGTCGATCTGCTTGCCGTTGACCGTCAGCTTGCCGTCGGTGCAGCAGGCGACGGTGTCGCCGCCGACCGCGACCACGCGCTTGACCACGGGGGCGTTCGAGACCCAGTTCTTGTCGGTGAAGACGACGACGTCGCCCCGGCGGACCTCGCCGCCGTCGACACGCTGCGCCAGGACCCGCTCACCGGCGTCGATCGTGGGCGCCATCGAGCTGGTGGGCACGGTGTACGGCCGGTAGACCACCGCTCCCCAGGCGAACCCGCCGAGGAACAGCACCAGACCCAGCGCGACGGCCACCCCGGACAGTCGCTGCCCGGTCCGGCTGCCCACCGGGCCCCTGTTCGTGCCACCGCTGCGCGGGACCGTACGTGTCGTGCTCTCGCCACCCATGGGTCCGCACCCTACCCGGCGGTACCTGACCCGGTCAGCCCCTTCCCGGGCGACCTCGGTCACCCGCTCCGTAAAGCTTTCACCGGGTCGCCGGGCCCCACGAACAGCGGGCTTTCACCGGGCTCGACGGGACCCCGCGATCAGCGAACCACGGCCGGCCGAACGGCCGCCGCGATCGCCGGGGTCCCGACCGACCGGGCCGTCCCGCTCAGCGCGTCTGCGCCGACGCCGTCCTCCGGCGCCGCCACAGCACCAGCGGCACCGCACCGGCCAGGGCGAGGCCCTGCGGGGCCACCGTCAGGGCGGTGGGCGCGGCGGACCGGGCGTTCAGGCCGTCCTGGTCGAAGGTGTCCGGGACGGGCAGCGTGCCCCAGCGGTTGATCGGCCAGGCCTTGACGATGGCGCGGCCGACGACCTCGTCGACCGGGACCATGCCGTGGTACTTGTCGTCCTGGTTGTACCGCGAGTCGCGGGAGTTCTGGCGGTGGTCGCCCATCACCCAGAGGAAGCCCTCGGGCACCTTGACCTTGAACTGGCCCATCTCGTCGTCGGTGCACGGGGTGTTGCCCGGGTAGACGTACGACGCCTCGTTCAGCGCCTTGCCGTTGACCTTCAGCGGGCCGGTGCCCTTGCACTCGACCGTGTCGCCGCCGACGCCGATGACGCGCTTGATGAGGTCCTTCTCCTCGGCGGACGGCATCAGGCCGATCCAGCTGAGGAAGGTCTGCACGATGTTCGGGTCGGCCGTCGGCTCGCCGTACAGCCACTTGCTCGGGTCGTGGAAGACGACGACCTCGCCGCGCTCGGGCTCGGAGCCGAACCACGGGGTGAGCTTGTCGACGAGGACACGGTCGCCCTGCTGGAGCGTGTCCTGCATCGAGTCCGAGGGGATCGAGAACGCCTGCACCAGGAACGTCTTGATCAGCAGCGCCAGGACGAGCGCGATACCGATCAGGATCGGCAGCTCCTTCCAGAAGGAGCGCTGGGCCTTCTTCTTGGGGGCCGAGTCGCCCGGCCCGTCCTCGCCTGGCTGTGTCCGCTCGTCCGCGGCGTCACTCCCGGAGGTCACGGCGTCGTCCGTGGCCGGGTCGGCCGCGTCCGCGGGGCGCCCGCGGTTCTCCTCGCCGTCGTGCCCGGACCGTGCGCCAACCGCCACATCCCCCACGCCAACTCCTTACTCTGTGCCGCCGCCTGCCCCATACGCGGCGCAGGCCCACCACTCCCATAACGAGCGGGAGTTCCGCAGGGCTCGGGAGCTGGATCGTTCTGTTCGGATCGTCGGGGGCAACCCTATGCGACAGTCGGGGAGCCGCAGTCGACCCGGCGGCCGAGTCGGTAAGGGATGAGTATGTTTTCGGCTCCTCCAGGGTGTTCCAGTGGCCGAAGGGCCAGGCGATGACCCTCGCCCGCCCGACCACCGAGTCCTCCGAGACCGTACCCCCGTAGTCGGTGTCCTGATGCGCGCGGGAGTCCGCGGAGTTGGCCCGGTGGTCGCCCATCACCCACAACCGCCCCTGGGGGACGGTGATGTCGAACTCCTGCGTCGACGGGGCGTTGCCGGGATAGAGGTAGTCGCCCTCGGCGAGCGGAACGCCGTTGACGGTCACCCGCCCTTGCGCGTCACAGCACTTGACCCGGTCACCGCCGACGCCCACGACCCGCTTGATGAGGTCCTTCTCGTTCTCGGACGGCAGCAGACCGATGAAGGTGAGCCCTTCCTTGATCTGCTTGACGACGACGGGGTCGTCCTTCTTCGGCGTGGTCTGCTCGTCCTGGAGCCAGCCGCCGGGGTCCTTGAAGACCACGACGTCCCCGCGCTGCGGCTTGGAGCCGAACCACGGGGTCAGCTTGTCGACAAGGACACGGTCGCCGATCTGGATCGTCTGCTCCATGGATCCGGACGGGATCACGAAGGCCTGGACGAGGAAGGTCTTCAGCACCAGGGCTATCAGCACGGCGACGCCCACGAGGAGCGGTATCTCCTTGACGGCGGAGCGCCTGCGGCGCCGCTTGACCTTGCGCTGGAGCTTGCGCCGCTCCGCACGCGTACGGCCGTTCCCGGCGGAGCCGGCGGTGCGCCGGGAGCCGGTGGGCAGCAGGTCCTCGGCGGCGCTGCTGGGCACCCCGCGCCGTTTGCCACGGTTACCCATCCGCGCCCTCCGCGGCGGGCACGCGCGCGTAGGCGTCCGGGCGCTCCAGGCGGGTCCAGTGGGCGGTCGGCCAGAGGATCCAGTCGGCGCGGCCGATCACCTCGCCGACGGGGACCATGCCGCCGCCGGGCGAACCGAGGTGGTCGCGGGAGTCGCTGGACCCGCTGCGGTGGTCGCCGAGGAGGAAGAGGCTGCCGTCGGGCACGACCACGTCGAAGTCCACCGAGGACGGGCTGTCACCGGGATACAGGAACGTCGACTCGTCGACCGACCGGCCGTTCACCTCGATCCTGCCCCCCTTGTCGCAGCAGACCACGTGGTCTCCCCCCACACCGACGACGCGCTTGACGTAGTCCGCGTCCCCGAAATACCCGGTTCCGTCGAACACCACCACGTCTCCGCGCCGCGGCTCGGCACCGAAACGGTACGCCAACTTATTTACGAGAACCCGGTCCCCGATCCTCAATCCGTTCTCCATGGATCCGCTGGGAATCTGGAACGGTTGCACCACAAAAGCGTTGAGGAGCAGCAGGAACAGCAGACCGAACAGCGCGCTCAGGGTGATCCGCCCGCCGGGCAGCCAGGCGGCGATCCGCGACACCAACGCGAAACGCGACCGTTCCTCCGACCCCTCTGTGTCCGAGATCTCCTCGGACTCGGAAGGGCGGGAGGAGCGATCGCGCTCCGTGTGCTGTGCTTCGGTGTCCATCGGGGCCAGATGCTATCCGGCCCCTCTGTGAACCCCCGAACGCGAGATCAGTTGTCGCGCTTCTCCTTGATCTTCGCGGCCTTGCCGCGCAGCTCGCGCAGGTAGTAGAGCTTGGCGCGACGCACGTCACCGCGGGTGACGAGCTCGATCTTCTCGACGATCGGGGTGTGCACCGGGAAGGTGCGCTCGACGCCGACGGAGAACGAGACCTTGCGGACCGTGAAGGTCTCGCGGACACCGGCACCCTGGCGACGGATGACTACGCCCTTGAACTGCTGCACACGGGAGCGGTTGCCCTCGATGACGCGGACGTGGACGTTGACGGTGTCACCCGGGCGGAACGCCGGGATGTCGCTGCGCAGCGACGCGGAGTCGACGGAGTCGAGAAGGTGAGACATGTCGTCTGCTTTCTTCACCCATGCCACAGGTCATAGGCGGGAGCTAGGTGTATCGGAGGATGCTGTCCGTGTCGGGACGGGCGTCGTGTCCCCCTGTGGCAGGGGCGCACGCCGGACGACGCACAACAACGACCTATTCTTCCACGCCGTCCACCCGACGCCAAAATCGGCCGTACGGCTCCCCCGCCGGATCGGGCGCCCAGCCCAGGATGGAGAGCACCTCGCGGTCCTTCTTGTCGAAGGCCTTGGGGTCGCAGCGCTCGATGAGGTCGGGCCGGTGGGCCGTGGTGCGCTTGAGCGCCTCGTCGCGGCGCCAGCGGGCGATCTTGCCGTGGTGGCCGCTGAGCAGCGTCTGGGGGATCTCCCGGCCGCGCCAGGCGGGCGGCTTGGTGTAGACGGGGCCCTCCAGGAGGTTCGCCATCGCGCCGGGCGCGAAGGAGTCGTCCCGGTGGGACTCGGCGTTGCCCAGGACGCCGGGCAGCAGCCGCGCGACCGCCTCCGTGACGACCAGTACGGCGGCCTCGCCGCCCGCGAGGACGTAGTCGCCGATGGAGACCTCGTAGACGGGCATCCGGGTCGCGTACTCGTCGACGACCCGGCGGTCGATGCCCTCGTAGCGGGCCGGCGTGAAGATCAGCCAGGGCCGCTCGGAGAGCTCCACGGCGAGTTCCTGGGTGAAGGGACGGCCGCTGGGGGTGGGGACGATGAGGGCGGGCCGGGCGGCACCGGCCTCGTACCCCTGGGCCAGCACGTCGTCCAGCGCGTCCCCCCACGGCCCGGTCTTCATGACCATGCCGGGCCCGCCGCCGTACGGGGTGTCGTCGACGGTGTTGTGACGGTCGTACGTCCACGCGCGCAGGTCGTGCACCTGGACGTCGAGCTGTCCACGCGCGCGTGCCTTGCCCACGAGGGAGACGTTCAGCGGGTCCAGGTACTCGGGGAAGATCGTGACGACGTCGAGGCGCACTACGCCTCGTCCCGGGACGAGGCGATCTCGGCCTGGTCGTCGATCAGGCCGGGCGGCGGGGTGATGACCGCCCGCTGCTCCTCCAGGTCGATCTCGCTGACGATCTCCGCCACGAACGGGATCAGCACCTCGCTGCCGTCGGGCCGCTCCACGATGAAGAGGTCCTGCGAGGGCAGGTGCGAGATCTCGGTGATCCGGCCCACGGCCACGCCGTCCGCGGTGACGACGTCGAGGTCCATCAGCTGGTGGTCGTAGTACTCGTCGTCCTCCTCCGGCAGCTCCTCCGGGTCCACCTCGGCGATCAGCAGGGTGTTGCGCAGCGCCTCGGCGGCGGTCCGGTCATGGACGCCCTCGAAACGCAGGAGGAGGCGGCCGCTGTGGACGCGGCCGCTCTCGATGGTGAGGGGGCCCGTGGCGGCGGGGTCCGTGAGCAGGACGGCGCCGGGGCCGAGCCGCAGCTCCGGCTCGTCGGTGCGGACCTCGACGGTGACCTCGCCCTTGATGCCGTGGGCACGGCCGATGCGAGCGACTACCAGCTGCACTGTGCTTGATCTCCTGGACGACGGTTGAGTACGACTACGGGCCGGGGACGGCCCAGAGGCCCTCCCCGGCCCGAGCCGGTGCTGCGTTCGGCGTCAGCGGACGTGATCGACGTCGACCAGGTCGACGCGGACACCACGGCCGCCGATGGCGCCCACGACGGTACGCAGAGCGCGTGCGGTGCGGCCGTTGCGACCGATCACCTTGCCGAGGTCGTCCGGGTGGACCCGGACCTCGAGCACACGCCCGCGGCGCAGGTTGCGGGAAGCGACCTGCACATCGTCAGGGTTGTCGACGATGCCCTTCACGAGGTGCTCGAGAGCCTCCTCGAGCATGCTCAGGCCTCGGTCGACTCAGACGAAGAGGACTCGGCCGCGGCCTCGTCCTTCTTCTCAGCCTTCTTCTTCTGGGTGATGGCCTCACCCTTGCCCTCGTCGTCGCCGCCGAGAGCCTCGAACGACGGACGCGCGGCCTTCGGAGCCGGCTGGAGCAGCGGAGCCGGGGCGGGCTCGCCCTTGAACTTCTGCCAGTCGCCGGTCAGCTTCAGGATGGCGAGGACGGGCTCGGTCGGCTGCGCGCCGACACCCAGCCAGTACTGCGCGCGCTCCGAGTCGACCTCGATGCGCGAAGGGTTCTGCACCGGGTGGTACAGACCGATCTCCTCGATCGCACGGCCGTCACGACGGGTGCGGGAGTCGGCGACGACGATGCGGTAGTGAGGCGAACGGATCTTGCCCAGACGCTTCAGCTTGATCTTGACTGCCACTGGAGTGGGTTCTCCTGGTTTTGACGTGATTGGGCACGGCAGATTGCCGCGTGGGGTTGCGGTACCCGAGTGCCCGATGGACGCGTCAGCCGGAGGAGAGAGGGGTCCTGTGCGACTGTCGAGTACAGCTAGCCATTGTGCCACACCCCGCGGGTCGCGTCGGACGGGGGCCGCGGGAAGGCATGCCTGAGGGGCACCCGGCGGTGCAGGGTGCCCCGGGCGTCGTTCCGGCACCCACGAGATGCCGGGACTCCACCGGTCGCGGCTATGCCGCTCCGACGACCTCGGGAATCCGGAACGGCTTGCCGCAGCCGCCGCAGACGATCGGCGCCTGCGCCAGTACCGACGGCACGACGCGCACATTGCGCCCGCAGTCGCAGACCGCCTTCACGCGCACGCCGCCGCCGGAGGAGCCGTGGCGGGCGGCCGGGCCGCGGAAGGAGCGGGCCGTGTCGGAGGAGGTGGCCGCGGTGTGGGCCTTCAGGGCGCGCTGGAGCCGCTCGATGGTCGGGCGGTAACGGCGCTTGGCCTCGGGGTTGAGCGTGACCAACGAGAATCCGCTGCTGGGATGTGGCTCCTCGGGGTGGTCCAGGCCCAGTTCCTCGGCGATCGCGAGGAATCTGCGGTTGTGGTAGCGGCCGGCGCGGGAGGTGTCACGGACGCCGCGCGCGGCGGCGATCCCATGGACTGCCTCATGGAGCAGTCGCTCGAAGGAGAGTTCGTGCCCGCACGCGGACGACGACTCTCCGATCAGGGACTCGGGCGCGGCGAGGTCGGGCAGCTCGGGGTGGTACCGCTGAATGTCGGCCCACGCCTGCGCCAGCTCGGCGGCGAGAACAGGTGGTGTCTGTGTCGTGCTCACGTAATGACAACGAGCGTGAGGGCCCCTGTGTTCCTATTCCGGGGCATCCCAAATAATTTGCACGTACCCGTCAGTTGCCGCTGATGCGTCCTGACGAGGGCGGGTGCGCTGATCTGCGGAGAAGCCTCACAGCTCATACCAAGGCGGTACGTAGTCCGATATACGCCCCGGCGCGTAGACGCCGTGCGCGCCCCCGGGGCGGCTGTGGTCCGCGCATGCGCAAGGGGCGTTTCGGTCGCTCTCCCACCGGAAGGGCACTGCCTCGGTAAGCGCTCGCGACGACCGCGACATTACCGCTCCCCCGATCGCCCCCCGCGACCGCCCCGCCCCCGCGACCAGACACCGTACGGTTCCCGGCGCCCTCGGCCCCCTGGCCTCGCCTTCTTCCCCGAGGACCGCATGGGCGCCCGCCCGGCCCGCGCCGGTGACGACCTTGGCCGAATCCGCCTCGGCGCCCTTGCCCACGAGGGCGACGGCCCCCGAGGGTGTCCCCGCCACGCCGTGATCGTACGGGCCCAGGTTGCCGGGACGTGAAATCTCGCCCCGAGCCCACGGATCCCTCAAGCCGGACCCCACAGACCCTGGACGCGCGCTCGAGTGCGGAGTTACCTGGCATACGGGGGAAGTGCGAGCGCACATCACGGGGGCCATGGAAACGGGCACAGCGGTAACTCTCGTCTGATTGGGGCGCTTTCGATGACACCTACGCTCGTGCGGCAGCACCCGACCCATACGGGAGCGTCACCCCGTGTGGACCGGCGGGCACGCGCGCGTGACTGGTCCGAGATCCAGGAGCGGATGCTGGTCCCGCTCTACGAGACCGTCTACGAGCGACTCGAAGTCGGTTCCGGCACCCGGCTGTTGGGCCTCGGCTGCGGCAGCGGGCTCGCCCTGCTGATGGCGGCGTCCAGAGGTGCCGCGGTCACCGGTGTCGACTCCTCGTTCCCCGAGCGGGTCACCCTCGCGCGGGAGCGGTTGCTGACCGAGGCGCGGGGCACGCGCGCGCCCGCGGACACCCGGCTCATCGACGGTCACCCCGGGGACGCGGCCGGCGCGGAGACGCCCGCGTACACCCTGGTGACCGCTTTCGAGCCCATCGGGTGTCTCGCGGGCGACTCGGAGGGGCTCGCCGGACTGCTCACCGCCGCGACGCCGCTCGCCGAGCCGGGAGCGCCCGTGGTGCTCGCCGGCTGGGGTCCACCGGAGCGGTGCGCCACGTCGTCCGTGCTGCGGGTGGCCACGAAGCTGGCGGACCCGCTGCGCCACACGGGCAGTTGGCGCCCCGCCCGCCGTGACGACCTGGAGGAGGTCGCCCAGCGGGCCGGTCTGAAGCCGGACGGCTCCGGACGGGTCGCCTGCCCCTTCGGCTACGCCGACCTCGACAGCGCCCTGCGGGGGCTGCTGTCGACGGGCCTGTTCGACGCGGCGATCTCCGCGACGGACCAGGCGCAGGTCGACAAGGAGGTGACGGAGGCGCTGCACCCGCACCAGCGCCGGGACGGGACGGTGTGGATGCCGAACGTGTTCCGGTACCTGATCGCACGCGTGCCCTGAGCCGCGCGCACGGGCCTGCGCGCCTGCGGCGGTGGCGGCACCCCCGCCAGAAGGCCCCCGGAGACATCCGCGCGAAACGCCCTTGGGGGCGCCCCTCCGAAGAGGGGCGCCCCCAAGGGCGTGGACCGGGCTGGACCGGAGGGCCGTCAGCCCATGAACTTCTTGAACTCGTCCGGCAGCTCGAAGTCCTGCGGAACCTGCTGGCCCGGGACGCCGAAGGCGTTGCCGCCCTGAGCCGCGGCGGCCCGGCGCTCGGCCTCCTCCTGCTCCTGCTGCTTGCGCTTCATCGGGTTGCCGGAGCGCTGCTTGCCCTTGGCCTTCTTCGGCTGCTTCTTGGCGCGGCCGGGGCCGCCGCCCATGCCCGGGATCCCCGGCATGCCGGGCATGCCGCCGCCCTGGGCCATGCGGGACATCATCTTGCGGGCCTCGAAGAACCGCTCGACGAGGTTCTTGACCGCGCTGACGTCGACACCGGAACCCTTGGCGATACGGGCGCGACGGGAGCCGTTGATGATCGTCGGCTCCTGGCGCTCGGCCGGGGTCATCGACTTGATGATCGCGGCCGTGCGGTCGACGTCCCGCTCGTCGATGTTGTTGATCTGGTCCTTGATCTGGCCCATGCCCGGGAGCATGCCGAGCAGCTTGGAGATGCTGCCCATCTTCCTGACCTGCTCCATCTGGGCCAGGAAGTCGTCGAGGGTGAAGTCCTGGCCCTTCTTGGAGGCCAGCTTCTCGGCCATCTTCTGGGCTTCGGCCTGGTCGAAGGTCTTCTCCGCCTGCTCGATCAGGGTGAGCAGGTCACCCATGTCGAGGATGCGGGAGGCCATCCGGTCCGGGTGGAAGGCGTCGAAGTCGTCGAGCTTCTCGCCGTTCGACGCGAACATGATCGGCTTGCCGGTGATCTGCCGGATCGACAGGGCGGCACCACCGCGGGCGTCACCGTCGAGCTTGGAGAGCACCACACCGTCGAAGCCGACACCGTCGCGGAAGGCCTCGGCGGTGTTGACCGCGTCCTGGCCGATCATCGCGTCGACGACGAAGAGGATCTCGTCCGGGGACACCGCGTCCCGGATGTCCGCGGCCTGCTGCATCATCTCCTGGTCGATACCGAGGCGACCGGCGGTGTCGACGATGACGATGTCGTGGACCTTGGACTTCGCGTGCTCGATGGAGTCCTTGGCGACCTTGACCGGGTCCCCGACGCCGTTGCCCGGCTCCGGGGCGTAGACGGCCACGCCCGCGCGCTCGGCGACCACGCTGAGCTGGTTCACGGCGTTCGGGCGCTGGAGGTCGGCGGCGACGAGGAGCGGGGAGTGGCCCTGCCCCTTCAGCCAGTGGCCGAGCTTGCCCGCGAGGGTGGTCTTACCGGCACCCTGCAGACCCGCCAGCATGATCACGGTGGGCGGCTGCTTGGCGAACCGCAGGCGCCGGGTCTCGCCACCGAGGATGGTGACGAGCTCGTCGTTGACGATCTTCAGAACCTGCTGGGCGGGGTTCAGCGCCTTGGAGACCTCGGCCCCCATCGCCCGCTCCTTGACGTTCTTGATGAACGTCCGGACGACAGGCAGGGCCACGTCCGCTTCGAGGAGGGCGATGCGGATCTCGCGGGCCGTGGCGTCGATGTCCGCCTCGGAGAGCCGTCCCTTGCCGCGCAGGTTCTTGAAAGTCGCTGAGAGGCGATCGGAGAGAGTATCGAACACGGCGCTCGCGGTCCTCGGGGTCGGTGGCTGCTGGGAATCGCCCTCCAGGGTATCCCGGCGGCCCACGTCGCCGGGATCCCCGTTCAACCTCGCAGCGTCTCCTCCAGCTTCCGCGCCACGGAAGCCGCCTCCGCACTGGGCAGCGGAGCCCCCTCGGCCCCCGTGACGTAGAACGCGTCCACCGCGTTCGCGCCCAGCGTCGACACATGCGCGCTGCGCACCCGCACGCCCGCGTCCTCCAGGGCCCGGCCGATCCGGAACAGCAGCCCCGGGGCGTCCTGGGCGCGTACCTCGATGACCGTGGCGAGGCGGGAGGCGGCCGGGTGGACCGAGACACGGGCCGCCGGCGGGACCACACCGCGGCGGCGCGGATACGCCGCGTCCCGTTCGGCGAGGCGGCCCGCGATGTCGAGCGAGCCGTCCAGCGCCCGGACGAGGTCGGCGCGCAGCCGCGCGGCCTGCGGCAGGGAGCCGTACTCCGCCGCCACCCGCCAGTTCAGCAGCAGCACCGCCCCCTCGACACCGTCGGGCAGGTCCTGGGCGCGCAGCTCGGCCGTGCGGACGGTCAGCCGGTGCATGGCGAGCACACCGGCCACCGCGGGCAGCACACCCGGCTGGTCGGGTACGGCGATCAGCAGTTCCACGCCCAGCGGCTCGGGGTCCGCGGGCGGCTGGTCCTCCGCGGCGGCCGACGGTTCGGTCTGCGCGCGCAGCGACAGCACCGGGCTGCCCGTCGCGGCGGCCTCGATGGCGAGTCGTTCCTGCTCCGCGGTGGGCGCGGCGGCCTCGGGCTCGTCCGGCTCGTCCCCGGCGAGCACGGCCGCCACCCGCTTGACCAGGTCGGCGACGAGCGAAGCCCGCCAGGACGACCAGGCGGCGGGACCGGTGGCCAGCGCGTCCGCCTCGGTCAGGGCGTGCAGCAGCTCCAGGGTGCCCTGCGAGCCGACCGCCTCGGCGACCGACCGGACCGTGGCCGGATCCTCCAGATCGCGCCGGGTGGCGGTGTCGACCAGCAGCAGGTGATGACGTACGAGGGAGGCGAGCACCGCCACGTCCTCGCGGTCGAAGCCGATGCGAGCGGCCACGTCCTTGGCGATGATCTCGCCGGCCACGGAGTGGTCGCCGGGCCAGCCCTTGCCGATGTCGTGCAGCAGCGCGGCGACGAGCAGCAGGTCGGGACGGTGGACGCGGCGGGTGAACTCCGAGGCGCGGACGGCCGTCTCGATGAGGTGCCGGTCCACGGTCCAGATGTGCACGGCGTTGCGCTGCGGCCGGCAGCGCACTCTCTCCCAGTCGGGCAGGAGCTGGGTGATCAGCCCCTCCGCCTCCAGCGCCTCCCAGACGTCGATCGTCGGCTGGCCGGAGCCGAGCAGGGTCACGAGCTGCTCGCGCGCCTCGGCGGGCCAGGGCGTGGGCAGGGGGCGCACATGGGCCGCCATGCGCCGTACGGCGTGCAGGGAGAGCGGCAGTCCGGCCTGCGCGGCGGCCGCGGCGGCGCGCAACGGCAGCACGGGGTCGCGCTCGGGGCGTGCGGCACGGGCGAGCACCACCTCGCCGTCCATCTCCACCACGCCCTCCGCCAGCGGCGAGCGCTCGCCGACCGGCTTCCCGCCGCCCAGCATGGCGCGCAGCCGCGGCCGCACGGCCCGCGACCTGAGCACGCGCCCCACTTCCCGCCAGGTGACGTCACTGGCGTACGAGACGACCCGCGCCGCCTCGTACACCTGCCGCAGCAGCGTGTCCGCGTCGAGCAGTCCGAGCTCGGCGGCGACCTGGTCCTGCTCCTGGAGCGCGAGCCGGTCGGTCGCGCGCCCGGTGGTCAGGTGCAGGGCGTCGCGGACGTCGAGCAGCCGGCGCCGGGCGTCGTCGAGTCCCTCGCGCGGGGCGTCGGCCAGCCAGGAGGCGGCGACGGCACGCAGGGCGGTGGCATCCCGCAGTCCGCCGCGGGCCTCCTTGAGATCCGGCTCCAGCAGGTACTGCAGCTCGCCTTGGCGCTCGGCGCGCTCGGCGCACAGTTCCTGGAGTTCGGGCAGGCGCTTGGGGGCCTGGTTGCGCCAGTCGGCGAGGACGGCGCTGCGCAGTCCGGCCGTCAGCCCGAGGTCACCGGCGAGGTGTCGGGCGTCCAGGAGACCGAGCTGGACCTTCAGGTCCTCGCCGGCCGTCTTGCGCGCCTCGGCCGGGGTTCGCACGGAGTGGTCGAGGGCGAGGCCCAGGTCCCAGACCGGGTACCACAGGCGGTCCGCCAGGGTGGCGACCGCGCCGGGGTCGCTGCCGTCGTGCAGCAGGAGCAGGTCCAGGTCGCTGCGCGGGGAGAGTTCTCCGCGGCCGTAGCCGCCGACGGCGACCAGGGAGACCCCACGTGCTCCCTGGGCGCCGGAGTCGAACAGCCCGGACAGCCAGTCGTCCGTCAGCTCCGAGAGGGCCGAACGGCGCGGCGGCCCGGACCGCGCCTCCTCGGTGAGGAGGCGCAGCCGGGCCGCCGCGTAACCGCTGGGTCCCGAGTCCTCTGCTTCTTCACGCACGTCCGTACTCGACACCCAGCAGCTCCTGTTCTTCTTCTGTCAGAGCGCGTCGGGACCGCGCTCGCCGGTGCGGACCCTCACGGCCGTCTCGACCGGCAGGGACCAGACCTTGCCGTCACCGATCTTGCCGGTGCGGGCGGCCTTGACGATGACGTCGATCAGCTGTTCGGCGTCGTCGTCCTCGGCGAGGACCTCGATGCGGATCTTGGGGACCAGGTCGACGGTGTACTCGGCACCGCGGTAGACCTCGGTGTGGCCCCGCTGACGACCGTAGCCGCTCGCCTCGGTGACCGTCAGGCCGTGCACCCCGAAGGCCTGGAGGGCTTCCTTGATCTCGTCGAGCCGGTGCGGCTTGACGACTGCGGTGATGAGCTTCATGCGTCCACCTTCTTGCTCGCTCCCGCGGCGGCCGGGGCCCCGACGGTGGCCTTGGCGGCACCGCCACCGGCGCCGCTGAAGTCGTATGCGGTCTCGGCGTGCTCGGCCTGGTCGATGCCGGTCACCTCTTCGTCCTCGGTGACCCGCATGCCGATGGTCTTGTCGAGGAGGAAGGCGAGGATCGCGGAGGCGATCAGGGAGTAGGCGAGGACGCCGCCGACACCGGCGAGCTGCTTCCACAGCTGGGTGAAGGAGTGGTCGCCGTAGAAGACGCCGGTCGCCTCGGACTGGCCCTTGCCGCTGGCGAAGAAGCCGATCAGGACCGAGCCGGCGATACCGCCGACGAGGTGGACACCGACGACGTCGAGCGAGTCGTCGTAGCCGAACTTGTACTTCAGGCCCACCGCCATGGCGCACAGGACACCGGCGATGGCGCCGACGCAGATCGCGCCGATCGGGGTGACCGCACCACCGGCGGGAGTGATGGCGACGAGGCCCGCGACCGCGCCGGAGGCGGCGCCCAGCGTGGTGAACGCGCCGTGGCGGATCTTCTCGTAGACGAGCCAGGCCAGCATGGCGGCGGCGGTGGCGACCTGCGTGTTGACGAACATCAGCGTGCCGACGCCGTCGTCGTTGCCGAGCCACGAGCCGGCGTTGAAGCCGAACCAGCCGAACCACAGCAGACCGGCGCCGAGCATGACCAGCGGGAGGCTGTGCGGGCGCATCGGGTCCTTCTTGAAGCCGACGCGCTTGCCGATGACGAGGATCACGCCGAGGGCCGCGGCACCGGCGTTGATGTGCACCGCCGTACCACCGGCGAAGTCGATCACGCCCAGGTCGAAGGCCCAGCCACCGGTGCCCCAGACCCAGTGGGCGACGGGGAAGTAGACGATCGTGGCCCACAGCGCGATGAACAGCGCCCAGGCGGAGAACTTCACCCGGTCCGCCAGCGCACCGCTTATCAGGGCGGGCGTGATGATCGCGAACATCAGCTGGAAGACCATGAAGGCCAGCACCGGGATGTTGTACGGCAGCCAGAGGTCGGCCTTGTCGATGCCGCTGAGGCCGACGTAGTCCGACGTCCAGCCGATGAGGCTGCCCTTGTCGGTGCCGAAGGCGAGGGAGAAGCCGTACAACACCCACAGGATGGTGACGATCCCCATGCTGATGAAGCTCATCATCAGCATGTTCAGGGTGCTCTTGACCCGGACCATGCCCCCGTAGAAGAAGGCCAGACCCGGGGTCATGAGCAGCACCAGGGCGGAACAGATGAGCATGAAGCCTGTGTTGGCGGGCGACAGCTCTACGTCTGCCGCCATCGTGATGGCTGGTGCCATCGGCGTCTCCTCGTCGTTGGTACGGCCCCGTGCGGGCGAAGCCTGAGCGGATTGAGGGGTGGGCCGGTTATGCGCCATGAGATTGGCGCAGCGCGGTTTCGGTGGAAGCCCCTCGTTGTTTCGCCGCCGTGACGAAGGCGCCGTGCGTGTTACGCGTCGATGAACTGGCGGATATGGGCCACGTCGATCGTTATCGTGGCGCAACCTTCGATGAAGGAATGAAACCGGCCGCGGTCGGCCTTCCGATGACCTGGCATGGGGGAGCCGAGTCGGGCAGTTCGGGAGGGCCGGCCGCGGCCGGGGTTCGGGGGTTCAGACCGCCTCGGCGGTCTCCGGCAGCTCCACCGCGAGCTTGTCGGTCAGGTCGACGACCTCGGCCAGGTCGCCGAAATCGCGTACGGCCGTGTCGACCGTTTTTCGGATACGAGTGTTCACACGCTCGGAGCGGACCTTCTTGGCGATGTGCATGGCCTGTTCCACGAGGACCGTGCTCTGTCGCGGCTCCCGTTGCAGCAGGTGCACGGTGGCCATGCCGATCAGGTTGAGCGCGTACGACCGCTGGTGCTCGGTGTCCCGGGCGAACAGCTCCACGGCCCGCTCCATCAGCGGCTCGGCCAGCGAGGCGTAGGTGGGGCTGCGGCCGGCGACATAGGCCAGGTCGCGGTAGGAGTGGGAGTTCTCGCCGTAGAGCTCGGCCTCGGAGAAGAAGCGGATCCAGTCGGGGTCCGGCTCGTCCCAGTCGTCGGCGTCGGTGAAGGTGTCCTCGGCCATCCGGACCGCGCGCTTGCACTTGCCGGGCTGTCCCATGTTGGCGTAGGCGCGGGCCTCCATCGCATACAGCATCGACTGGGTCCGCGGGCTCGCGCAGTCCCGGCTGCCGTACTGCGCGAGGTGGATCAGCTCCAGGGCGTCGTCGGGCCGGCCGAGGTGGATCATCTGACGGCTCATGCTCGACAGGACGTACGAGCCGAGCGGCTTGTCCCCGGCCTCCTTGGCGGCGTGCAGGGCGAGCACGAAGTACTTCTGCGCGGTGGGCTGGAGCCCGACGTCGTACGACATCCAGCCCGCGAGCTCGGCCAGCTCGGCGGCGACCTTGAAGAGCCTGCGGGTGGTGGCCTCGGGCTGGGGTTCCTGGAGGAGGTCGGTGACCTCGTGCAGCTGGCCGACGACCGCCTTGCGGCGCAGTCCGCCGCCGCACTGGGCGTCCCACTGCCGGAACATCACGGTGGTGGACTCCAGGAGGTCCAGCTCGGGCTTGGAGAGCCGGCCGCCGCGCCGGGAGGCGGAGTCCGGCTCGTGGGGCGGGGCGGCCTGGGAGGGCACGAGCCAGCGCTGCATGGGCTCGATGAGGGACGGGCCTGCGGAGAGGGCCAGCGAGGTCCCGAGGAAGCCGCGCCGCGCCAGCATCAGGTCGCTGCGCGAGAACTCGCTGAGCAGGGCCACGGTCTGCGGGCCCGTCCAGGGCAGGTCGACCCCGGACACGGACGGTGCCTGGCGGGCGGCGCGCAGGCCGAGGTCCTCCACGGAGACCACGCAGCCGAACCGCTCGGAGAAGAGCTCCGACAGGATCCTGGGGATCGGTTCGCGGGGGTTCTCGCCGTCCAGCCAGCGGCGGACGCGCGAGGTGTCGGTGGAGATGTGGTTGGCGCCCAACTGGCGGGCCCGGCGGTTGACTTGGCGGGCGAGTTCGCCCTTGGACCAGCCGCTGCGCACGAACCACGAGGTGAGCAGCTCGTTGGGGCGCTTGTCGCCGCTCGCCGCGCTGCCGGCGCCTGTTGCGCTCTCGCCGTTGCCGCTCACTGGAACGCCCCCATCCCTGAGACCACTTGTCGCTGAGTGCGCCAAGCCCTATCAGAATGCCGGTAAATACGGCCGCGCGTCCGGTGGTTCTCACCCTTCGAACGGGATACCGACTTGCCTCCGGCATACCCGGAAGTGCATGTGCCCTCAGGCCTCGTGCACTCACAGTAATCCTACGATCACGCCTCCAGCCATGGCGATCCCGGAATCGCCACCATTCGCCACCCCTTCGTATGAACTCACAGTCGCTCACACGCGATTCACTTGACATAGGACGGCCGGGAGTGGGCGGAGCGGTGCACTCAGGGGCGCACGCGGCCAGTCGCGCCCCCCGGGGTGCGCCGGAGCGCCGCGTGAGGGTCGCGACACCGCTCAGGTCACTTTCCGTGCGCGTCTCGTAACCACCGGTGCGTCGGACCCGTTGGAGGGGGCATGGGCTTCACGATCGGCAGCAGTCGGGGCATCCGCGACATCCGGTCCTCCACGCGTCGCCGCGGCCGCTCGTCGGAGTGCACCGCCGTCGCCGAGTTCACCGGACTCTGGGGCTGGGACGTGGTCCCCGGCGCCCGGGCCGCGGCGGGCGCGTGCTCCTGCGGCCGGGCCGACTGCCAGGCACCGGGCGCGCATCCCCTGGACTTCGCCCCCGAGGTGCCCGCCGGGGCGACGCTGGACGAGGTGAGCGGCGCCTGGGCCGAGTTCCCCGGCGCCTCGGCGATGCTGCCGGTCGGCCGGGCCTTCGACGTGATCGAGGTCGCCGAACCCGCCGGGCGCCGCGCCCTGGTCCGCCTGGAGCGCATGGGTCTCCCCCTCGGCCCGGTCACCGCCACCCCCGAGGGCCGCGCCCACTTCTTCGTCGCCCCCGGCGCGGCCGCCGAACTTCCCGCGCTGCTCTACCGTATGGGCTGGGACGACCCCACCTCCCTGGACCTGCGCGGCCTCGGACCGGGCACCCACATCACGGCTCCGCCCTCGGACCGGGGCGGGCTGGGCCCGGTCCAGTGGCTGCGGCCCCCCGCCCTCGACTCGGCCACCCAGCCACCGGCGGCGCGCCTGCTGCTGGGCACGCTGGCCTACGTGGCGCACCGGTCACAGCACTAGCGCCGCGGCAGGCCCTGTCGTAGACGGCGAAGTGCCCGCCCCCCACCGCACCGTGGGGGCGGGCACTTCTTCGCGTGGGCGACCGCCTACTCCCCGATCAGCGCGTCGACGAACGCCTCCGGCTCGAACGGCGCCAGATCGTCGGCGCCCTCACCGAGGCCCACCAGCTTCACCGGCACCCCCAGCTCCCGCTGGACCGCGATCACGATGCCGCCCTTGGCGGTGCCGTCGAGCTTGGTCAGCACGATGCCGCTGATGGAGACGACCTCGGCGAAGACGCGGGCCTGCACGAGCCCGTTCTGCCCGGTCGTGGCGTCCAGCACGAGCAGCACCTCGTCGAGCGGCGCCTGCTTCTCCACGACCCGCTTGACCTTGCCGAGCTCGTCCATGAGCCCGGTCTTGGTGTGCAGCCGCCCGGCGGTGTCGATCAGCACGACGTCGGCGCCGGTCTCCTTGCCCTCCTTCACCGCGTCGAAGGCGATGGAGGCCGGGTCGCCGCCCTCGGGCCCGCGCACGGTGTGGGCGCCGACCCGGTCACCCCAGGTCTGGAGCTGGTCGGCCGCGGCGGCACGGAAGGTGTCGGCGGCACCGAGGACGACCGACCGGCCGTCGGCCACGAGCACGCGCGCGAGCTTGCCGGTGGTGGTGGTCTTGCCGGTGCCGTTGACACCGACGACCATCACGACGCCCGGCTTGCCGGTCGCCGGCTCGGTCCGCACGGTGCGGTCGAAGTCGGTGCCGACCAGCTTCAGGAGCTCCTCGCGCAACAGGGTGCGCAGCTCGGCGGGGGTTCGGGTGCCGAGCACCCGCACGCGCTCACGCAGGCTGTCGACCAGTTCCTGGGTGGGGGCGACGCCGACGTCGGCGGTGAGGAGGATGTCCTCGATCTCCTCCCAGGTGTCGTCGTCGAGGTGCTCGCGCGACAGGAGCGTGAGCAGCCCCTTGCCGAGAGCGTTCTGGGAGCGGGAGAGGCGCGCGCGCAGCCGGACGAGCCGTCCGGCCGTGGGCTCGGGGACCTCGAGGACGGGCGGTTCCTCGACGACGACCGGGGCCGAGCCGTCCGGGAGGTCCACCTCCTCTATGGTCCGGCGCGGTTCGTCGCGAGGCGTCTCGGCCTCGTCGCCGACATGCGGCTCGGTCGGAGGGGCGGTGATGTCGGGCGCTGCGGGAGGCGGCGGGGGCAGCGGCTTCTTACGTCGGCTGCCGACGACGAGCCCGCCGAGCGCACCGAGCACGACCACGGCGATGACTACAGCAAGGATGACGGTTTCCATAACCCGTCCAGTATCGGCCATGGGTCCAGCCCGCACCCCGCACCTGTCCGCCGAAGGGACAAACCGTCCCAAATGGTCCACTCACAGCGCTCGGGCAGGCCCCCGCGCATGGCCATCTGACGCACCGTCAGCTAACGTCCCCCACCACCGACTGAAGGGGGACCCCCATGCCCGTCACGGTCGTACGCTTCAACCTCGTCGAGCCCGACGCGACCCCCGGCTCCCTGCGCGCCCGCTACCAGGCCGCCCTGGAGATGGCCGCGTACGCCGACGAGCACGGGATCGGCACCGTGCAGACCGAGGAGCACCACGGTGTCGCCAACAACTGGCTGCCCTCGCCGTTCGCCTTCGCGGGGGCCGTCTTCGGCGCGACCCGGCGTCTGGCGGTCACCGTCAGCGCGGTCATCGGCCCGCTGCACGACCCGCTGCGCCTGGCGGAGGAGATCGCCGTACTGGACCTGCTCAGCGGCGGCCGGCTGGTGACGGTCGCCGGGATCGGCTACCGGCCCGAGGAGTACGCCCAGTTCGACGTGGACTGGAAGCGGCGCGGCATGCTCCAGGACGAGCTTCTGGAGACCCTGCTCAAGGCCTGGACCGGCGAGGAGTTCGAGTACCGCGGCCGTACGGTACGCGTCACCCCGCGCCCCTTCACCGACCCGCACCCGCTGCTGCTGGTCGGCGGCTCCTCCCGGGCCGCCGCACGCCGGGCCGCCCGCCTCGGCCTGCCCTTCTTCCCCAGCGCGCACCTGCCGGAGCTGGAGGCGTACTACAAGGAGCGGCTGGTGGAGTACGGCACCGAGGGCTGGACCATGATGCCCGCCGCCGAGACGCCGCTGCTGCACATCGCCGCGGATCCGGAGCGGGCGTGGGCCTCCTGCGGCCCGCACTTCCTGCACGAGGCACGGACCTACGCCTCCTGGCAGTCCGGTGACATCCGGTCGGCCGTGAGGTCGGCGGCGACCAGCGTGGAGGAGCTGCGCGCGGAGGGCGTGTACCGGATCCTGACGCCGGAGCAGTGCCTGGCCCAGGGGCTCGACAACCTCGTCCTGCATCCGCTGGCGGGCGGGATGCCGGTGGCGGAGGGATGGCGCAGCCTCAGGCTCTTCGCCACGGAGGTGCTGCCCGCGCTGAAGGGCTGAGCGGCCCGTGACACACCGCCGCCCCGGCTCGGGCAGTGGCCGAGCCGGGGCGGCGGCAGGATCCGGGGAGAAGGGCAGCGGGGATGGGCCCGTCCCCCCGAGTTCGCGGGGGCCTCAGCCCATCTCCTCCAGCGTCTTGCCCTTCGTCTCCTTCACGAACTTCAGGACGAACGGGATGGAGAGCGCGGCGAAGACCGTGTAGATCACGTAGGTCGCGGAGAGGTTCCAGTCGGCCAGCGACGGGAAGCTCGCGGTGATGGCCCAGTTGGCGATCCACTGCGCGGAGGCGGCCACGCCCAGGGCGGCGGCGCGGATGCGGTTGGGGAACATCTCGCCGAGGAAGACCCAGACGACCACACCCCAGGACAGGGCGAAGAAGAGGACGAAGACGTGGGCGGCGATCAGGGCGGTCCAGCCCTGCGCGGCCGGCAGCTTGCCGTCGACCAGGTCGAAGGAGAAGGCCCAGGCCTCCAGCGCCAGACCGATCACCATGCCGACCGAGCCGACGAGGGCCAGCGGCCTGCGGCCGACGCGGTCCACGAAGATCATGGCGATCACGGTGCCGACGATGTTCACGATCGACGTGGTGAAGGAGTAGAAGAACGAGTCCGTCGGGTCGACACCGACCGACTGCCACAGCGTCGAGGAGTAGTAGAACGCGACGTTGATGCCGACGAACTGCTGGAAGACCGACAGGCCGATGCCGATCCAGACGATCGGCTTGAAGAAGAAGCTCCCGCCGAGCAGGTCCTTGAAGGACGACTTGTGCTCGGACTTCATCGCCTGCTCGATCTCGCCGACCCGGGCGTCCAGGTCGACGCTCTCGCCCTCGACCTCCTTGAGGATCTGGCGGGCGCGCTCGTGCTTGCCGACGGAGATCAGAAAGCGCGGGGACTCGGGGATCGCGAAGGAGAGAAGGCCGTACAGGACGGCCGGGACCACCATGACGCCGAGCATGACCTGCCAGGCCTCCAGGCCCATCAGCTTGCCGCGCTGGTCACCGTCGGCCGCGTTCAGCAGTCCCCAGTTGACCAGCTGCGAGATCGCGATGCCGACGACGATCGCGGCCTGCTGGAAGGAGCCGAGGCGACCGCGGTAGGCCGGTGGGGCGACCTCCGCGATGTAGGCGGGGCCGATCACGGAGGCCATGCCGATGGCGAAGCCGCCGACCACGCGCCAGAAGGCGAGGTCCCACAGGGCGAAGGGCAGGGCCGAGCCCACCGCGCTGACCGTGAAGAGCACGGCCGAGATCTGCATGCAGCGGATACGGCCGATGCGGTCGGCGATCCGTCCGGCGGTCGCCGCGCCGATGGCGCAGCCGATCAGGGCGATGGCGATGACCTGGGCCAGCGCCGCGGAGCCGATGTCGTAGCGGTCCCGGATGGCCTCGACGGCGCCGTTGATCACGGAGCTGTCGTAGCCGAAGAGGAAGCCGCCCATCGCGGCCGCCGCCGCGATGAAGATGACATGTCCGAGGTGCTCGGGATGAGCCGCTCCGGCCCCTGACTTCTGCGCCTGTTGCGCTGTGCTGGTCACGTTCAACTCCTAAGGCCATCGGCAACGCTGCCTGAAGGCAAGAACAACGATGCAGACCTTATGCCTTCAAGTTATGAAGTCACCAGGGGAAGCGGTGTGAGAAAACAGGCATCGGTGCAGCACTTGGGTTCAAGGATTGAAGAAATTGAAAAGGGGTAGACGCTACCGCAGCCGTTGGCTGATGACCTTCGAGACACCGTCGCCCTGCATGGAGACGCCGTACAGCGCGTCGGCGACCTCCATGGTCCGCTTCTGGTGCGTGATCACGATGAGCTGGGACGCCTCCTGCAGCTCCTGCATGATCCGGATCAGTCGCTGCAGGTTGGTGTCGTCGAGCGCGGCCTCGACCTCGTCCATGACGTAGAACGGACTCGGCCGGGCCTTGAAGATCGACACCAGCAAAGCTACGGCGGTGAGGGAACGCTCGCCACCCGAGAGCAGGCTGAGCCGCTTGACCTTCTTGCCCGGCGGACGCGCCTCCACATCGACACCGGTGGTGAGCATGTTGTCGGGGTCGGTGAGGATCAGCCGCCCCTCGCCCCCGGGGAACAGCCGGCTGAAGACGCCCTCGAACTCCCGGGCGGTGTCGCGGTAGGCCTCGGTGAAGACCTGCTCGACCCGCTCGTCGACCTCCTTGACCACCTGAAGCAGGTCGGCGCGGGTCTTCTTCAGGTCCTCCAGCTGCTCGCTGAGGAACTGGTGCCGCTCCTCCAGCGCCGCGAACTCCTCGAGGGCGAGCGGGTTGACCTTCCCGAGCTGCTGATACGCCCGCTCGGCCGCCTTGAGTCGCCTCTCCTGCTCGGCCCGGTGGAACGGCTTCGGCTGGTTGCGCGGATGCTCGGGGTCCTCCGGCAGCTCCTCTCCCTCGGCGGGCGGGGAGGGCGGGACGAGCTGGTGCGGGCCGTACTCCGAGACGAGCCCGGCCGGCTCGACGCCCAGCTCCTCCAGGGCCTTGGTCTCCAGCTGCTCGATCCGCATCCGCTTCTCGGCGCCGAGCACCTCACCGCGGTGCACCGAGTCGGTGAGCTTGTCGAGCTCGGCCTTCAGGTCGCGCCCGGTGCCACGGGCCACGGTCAGCTCCTGCTCGCGGCGCGCCTTGGCGGCCTCGGCGGCGGCCCGCTCCCGCTGCGCCCGCCCGAGCGACACCTCGACGTGCGCGAGAAGCTGCCGGGCGCCCGAGGCGACGGCCTCGGCGACGGCGGCCTCATGGCGCAGCCGGGCCCGCCGCTGCTCGGCACGCGCGCGTGCGTCGCGCTCCGCCCGGGCGGCGCGGTCCAGGGAGTCGGCGCGGCCGGCGAGCCCCTTGACCCGCTCCTCGTGCGTACGGACCTGGAGCCGGGCCTCCATCTCGGTCTGCCGGGCGTTGGCGCCGTCGGCGGCGAGACGGTCCCGTACGGAGGTGTCGGGCTCCTCCTCGACCGGCATCTCCTCGGCGACGGCGAGACGTTCGGCGAGTTCCTCGACGTCCTGGAGCGCCTTGTCGAGCGCGTCCTGCGCCCGTGCGGCGGCCGCGGTGGACCGCTCGGCCTCCCCCGCGGCGCCGCGCGCCTGGCCGGCGAGGCGACCGAGCTGCTGGGCCACGGCCGACTTCTCCCGGTCGGCGGCCCGGCGGCGCTCCCCGAGTTCCTCGACGAGGGCCGCGGCCTGCTTGCGCCGCTCCTGGGCCTCGTGCTGGGCCTCGGCCAACTCCTCGCACCGCCCCGCGAGTTCCTCCAGCTCGGCGGCTGCCTCGTCCACGGAGGCCTGGACCTCGAGGAGGCTCGGGGCACCGGCGGAGCCGCCGTGGGCGAAGTGGGCGCCGAGGAGGTCGCCCTCGGCGGTGACGGCGGTGAGGTGGGGCTGGGAGTAGACCAGTTCCTCGGCGTCCTCCAGGGTGGCGACGACGACGATGCCTCGCAGCAGCCGTCGTACGGCGGGCATGAGGTCGGAGGGACCGCGGACGAGATCCGCCGCGTACCGTCGCGTGGTGTCCGCGGGCTCGTCGGGGCCGGTCGCCTGGCTCCCCGCGCCCCGTCCGGGCCCGTCCTCGGGGCCGCCCGCCAGGAGGAGCGAGGCCCGTCCACCGTCCTGCTTGCGCAGCAGGCGGATCGCGTCCGCCGCGGCCGAGGGTGACGTGACCGCCAGCGCGTCCGCCGCCGCTCCGAACGCCGCCGCCAGCGCCACCTCGTGGCCCGGGGTCACGCTCAGCAGTTCCGCCGCCGGGCCCAGCAGGCCGGTGAGGCGGTCCTTCGCGCCCAGCAGTATGCCCGTCCCGTCCTTGCGGCGCAGCCCCAGTGCCAGCGCCTCGTGCCGGGCCCGCGTCGCCGCCCGTCTGCGTTCCGCGGTCGTGGCGGCCTCCCGGGCGGCCGTCAGTGCCGCCTCCGCGTCCGCCAGCGCCGCCCTCGCCGCGTCGTGCTGTTCGGCGAGTTCGGCGTCGCCCGCGTCCAGGCCGTCGACCTCGGCCTGGAGTGCCTCGTACTCCTCCTGGGCGGTGACGGCGCGTTCCTGGGCCTCGTCCCGGGCGGCGGCCAGGCGGTCGATCTCGGCCTGGGCGGAGGCGGCGCGGGAGCGGGCCGCGTTGACCTGGCCGCTGAGGCGGGCGAGGCCCTCGCGGCGGTCGGCGATGGCGCGGGCGACGTCCTTCAGGCGCCGTTCCTCGTCGGCGAGCGAGCGTTCCAGTTCGGCGCGGTGGGCGACCGTGTCCTCCAGGGCGCGCTCGGCCGCCTCCAGGGCCGCCTCCAGCTCGGCCTCCTGCTCCCGGATCCGGGCCGCCTCACGCTCCATGTCCTCGGGGTCGCGGCCCCGGCGTTCCTCCGGCGGCGCCGAGGTCGCGCTCTTCACGCGCGCGTCGGCGAGCGAGACGGTGCCGCGCACCCGCTCGGCGAGCTGGGAGAGCTCGTACCAGGTCTGCTGGGCGCGCTGGAGGCGCGGGGCCAGCCGGCGTACCTCGTCCTCCAGGAGGGCCTCCCGCTGGAGGGCCTTCTTCAGCTCCTGCTCGGCGTCGTCCTTGCGCTCCTTCAGCGCGGCCTCGTCGGCGACCTCGGCCCTGAGCGCCTGGCGCAGTCGTACGAGGTCGTCGGCGAGCAGCCGCAGCCGCGCGTCGCGCAGGTCCGCCTGGATCACGGCGGCCCGCCGGGCGACCGCCGCCTGGCGGCCGAGGGGCTTGAGCTGTCGGCGGAGTTCGTCGTTGAGGTCCTGCACGCGCGCGAGGTTGGCCCGCATCGCGTCCAGCTTGCGCAGGGCCTTCTCCTTGCGCTTGCGGTGCTTGAGCACACCCGCGGCCTCTTCGATGAAGGCCCGGCGGCCCATCGGATCGGCGTGCAGGACGGAGTCGAGCTGGCCCTGGCCGACGATGACGTGCATCTCGCGGCCGATGCCGGAGTCGGACAGGAGGTCCTGGATGTCCAGCAGGCGGCAGGTGTCGCCGTTGATCTGGTACTCGCTGCCGCCGTTGCGGAACATGATCCGCGTGATGGTGACCTCGGCGTACTCGATGGGCAGCGCCCCGTCGGAGTTGTCGATGGTCAGCGACACCTCGGCCCGGCCCAGCGGGGGCCGCCCGGTGGTGCCGGCGAAGATGACGTCCTCCATCTTGCCGCCGCGCAGCGACTTGGCGCCCTGCTCGCCCATGACCCAGCTGAGGGCGTCGACGACGTTGGACTTCCCCGAGCCGTTCGGGCCGACGACGCACGTGATCCCGGGTTCGAACCGGAGGGTGGTCGCCGAGGCGAACGACTTGAACCCGCGGAGGGTCAGGGCCTTGAGGTGCACGCCGCCGGACTCTACCCGGCGCGGTTGTCTCACTCCATGAACGCGCTGTGTCCCGCGGTTTCACCCATGAACGCGCAGGGCACATCAGACGTTATAGAGAGTGAGGGAAGCGCGGGGGAAAGAAAGAAGGGACGCCGAAGCGTCCCTTGCAACTCTGACAACTTAGCGGTTGATACGGGCCGCCCAACCACTGCGTGTGTCGTGCGCGATGCAGTGATCAGGTGAGCGCAGGCTCCGCCTGGTGTGCGTCGATGCTCTCCATAAGCGAGTCGTGAGAAGCGGCAGCCGCGAGCGCGTCGTTCTCGGCCTGGATCCGTACGAGCTCGGATTCGAGGTCCTGAACACGCTGCTGGAGCCGTCGCATCTCGGCGATGAGTCGCGGGTCGGAGCCGCCGACGTAACCGAGAAGCGCCTTTGCCATGATGGATGGTCCTCCACACTGAGTGACCGACCGAAGCGGTGTGGGTCGTGAGGGATTGACACCCGCGATGCTTGGCACTGTTGAGTTTCTACTGCCGTTCAACCATGCCAAACAGCTAAGGTGCGTGGGGTGTATTTAGCGTCTCACCAAAAAGTTTGACGGTCAACACGATCACGCCCTGTATTGGCGGGCAACCCGGGTGTGCGCGGCCGGGAACGGCGGCGCCGAGACTCCTGCGGGGCCCTCAGGGCGTAGCGATCATTCTTAAGTGCGGAGCCTCCCAGGAAATGCCGTTCTTGGCAACCACCTGGGGCTTTCTGCTTCGGGCAGGTGCCCGTGGCATGCCCCTCCGCTTCCACCCGGCCCGCTTCACGGAACCGACTCAGCGGATGGCGAAGCCGTCGTATCCGCCCCGGGGTGTGTCCCAGATCTCGGTGACACCGTCCACGCGTCCGGGCGTGTCGTCACCCTGGAGCCAGTCGAGCAGTCCCTCGCAGCCGCGTCGGGGGCCTTCGGCGACCACCTGGACCCGTCCGTCGTCCAGATTGAGAGCAAAACCACTCAGCCCGCCGAGCTCCAGCGCCTTGGCCCTGGTGAACCAGCGGAAACCCACACCTTGGACACGTCCTCGCACCCAGGCGACCAGTCGCACATCCTCGCTCATGAGTGCAACCTAACCAACCAATGTCTCTCTGGACTCTCCCTCCCCTGGCGCCATGCGGTACCGTCCCCTGCCAATGAATCTCATACGAAACTCACTCGATCGTGTGGGTTTTGTGAGTTCGGTCCGACCGCTGGGGACGAGTCGGCCACACAGGACGAGGAAGGCCAGGACACATGGGACGCCACCGACGCTCCGCCGCCGGCCGCGCCGCCACGGGCCGCGCCACCACCGGGGTCGCACCAACAGAGGGCTCCTACCCGAGCGGCTACGACCCGCAGCACTCGTACAGCTTGGACCAGCAGTTCTCATACGACTTCGACGCCGACGCCCGGGGTCCGCACACCGAGTACCCCACGATGGGCATCGCCCCCTATCTGAACCCCGAGGCCCACGCCGCCCGCAGTGACGCCTACCTCTACGCGACGGACGACGAGTACGCCCAGGTGACCGGGACCGTGGCGTTCGCGAGCGAGGGCTTCTCGCCGGACGACGGCCCGCGACGCGGATCCGCGCACCGCAGGCGCAGGAAGAAGGTCGTGACGCCGGTCAGGACCGGCCTGCTCGGCGTCTCCGCGGCGGTCGCGATCGGCACGGTCGCGGTGGCCACGGGCGTGGTGCCCGGCCTCGACAACTACCAGCTCGGCGGCGGCAACGCCGACAAGGTGCAGGCGGCGGACACCCCGACCAACTCGGCGACCGAGCAGGGCGGCACCTCCGGCAGCGCCGACAGCACCGGCACCGGCACCGGCACCGCCGACGGCCGGGACGACGAGGCCGCCAGCCGCGACGGTGAGCGCGCGTCCTCGCCGACGCCGTCCGCCTCGGCCTCGCCCTCGACGGCCGCGCCCACCAAGACCCCGTCGAAGAAGCCGTCGGCCACGCCCAGCAAGAAGCCGGAGACCACCCCGTCGCGCGTGGCGACCAAGGCGCCGGCGAACACCAAGGCCCCGGTGGCGGTCTCCGCGGAGGCACAGGCGGAGGCCGAGGTGCTGAAGCTCGTGAACGAGGAGCGGGCGAAGGTCGGGTGCAGCCCGGTCGCCGCCAACAGCGCGCTCGGCAAGCTCGCCGAGGACTTCAGTGACGCGATGGCCGCGCAGGGCTTCTTCGACCACACCGACCCCAGCGGCAACACCCCCTGGGACCGGGCCGAGGCGGCGGGCATCACCGGCCTCGGCGGCGAGAACATAGCCCGGGGACAGGCCGACGCGGCCGCGGTGATGGAGGCCTGGATGAACAGTCCGGGCCACAAGGCGAACATCCTGAACTGCGACTTCCAGACCCTGGGAGTCGGCGTGCACTTCGGCCCGGGCGGCCCGTGGTGGACCCAGGACTTCGGTTACTGATCGTAAGAGGGAGCACCGAGGGAGCACTAACTCACAGTTAGTGCTCCCTTCTGGTTAGCGCTGCGTTCGCGTACGCTGGAGGTATGGACACCACGCAGGATCTCGCCCTCCCGTACGACGTGTTCGCCAAGGCCTGTCCCTCGCGCGGCACGCTGGAGCATGTGACGGGGCGCTGGGGCGCGCTGACGCTGGGCGCCCTGTTCGAGGGCTCCCTGCGCTTCAACGAGCTGCGCCGGCGCGTCGACGGCGTCAGCGAGAAGATGCTCTCCCAGACCCTGCACGCGCTGGAGCGCGACGGCCTGGTGCACCGCGAGGCCCAGCCGACCAACCCGCCCCGCGTGGACTACGAACTCACCCCGCTGGGCCGCGGTGTCGCCGAGCGCCTGATCGGCCTCATCCACTTCGTCGAGGGCCGCATGGACGACGTGCTCGAAGCCCGCAGGAGCTACGACGCGGCGCGCGGCGCCCGCTGACACGTCGGGCAGAAGTAGCTGGACCGGTTCATCCAGGGCCGTCGGCGCATCGGTGTGGCGCACCGCTTGCAGGGCAGTCCCTCACGGCCGTACGCGTCGAGCGAGCGGTCGAAGTAGCCCGACTCCCCGTTGACGTTGACGTACAGGCTGTCGAAACTCGTGCCGCCCACCGCCAGGGCCGCGTTCATCACGTCCCTTACGTGGCCCAGGAGTTCCGCCGTGCGCGGGCGGGTGAAGCCGGCGGTCGGGCGCTCGTAGTGGATGCGGGCGCGCCAAAGGGCCTCGTCCGCGTAGATGTTGCCGACTCCGCTGATCAACGACTGGTCGAGCAGGGCCCGTTTGATGGTGCTGCGCTTGCGGCGCAGGGCTTGGTGGAAGGCCTCGTCGTCGAACAGCGGGTCGAGGGGGTCGCGGGCGATGTGCGCGATGACGTCCGGCAGACCGTCCTCGGTGTTGTCGTGCAACGACAGCCCGCCGAAGGTGCGTTGGTCGACGAACCGCAGCTCGGTGCCCAGGCCGTCGGCGAAGCGGACCCGGATGCGCAGATGCTTCTCGTCGGGCGCCTCGCACGGCTGGACCAGGAGCTGTCCGCTCATGCCGAGGTGCGCCAGGACCGACTGGTTGGTGTCCTCCAGGGGCAGCCACAGGTACTTGCCGCGGCGGCTCGGCACACCGACGCGGTGGCCCTTGAGGCGGTGCGTGAAGTCGTCGGCGCCGGCGATGTGACGGCGTACGGCGCGCGGGTGCAGCACCTCGGCCGCGGCGACCGCGCGGTGGGCGACCCACCGCTCCAGACCGCGTCGTACGACCTCGACCTCGGGCAACTCGGGCATCGGATCCCCTGTGGCAAGCCGGTGGATGAACCGAGCGCCCGCCCCGGTGCGGGACGGGCGCTCGGCGTACTGCGCTGTGCTGTCAGGCGGAGGCGGGCGTCTCGCCGGCGCCGGCGTCAGCGCCGACGACGTCAGCCTCGGCGGCCTTCACTGCGGCCACCTCGGCACGCTCGTCCGCCGCGGCCCGGATGGAGCGCCAGGCGGACTCGGCGGCCTGCTGCTCCGCCTCCTTCTTGCTGCGGCCGGTGCCGGTGCCGTACGAGACGCCTCCGACGCGGGCGGCAGCAGTGAAGGTCTTCTCGTGATCGGGGCCGGTCTCCGAGACCAGGTACTCGGGCACGCCGAGCCCTTCGGTCGCGGTGAGCTCCTGGAGACTGGTCTTCCAGTCCAGGCCGGCACCGAGGTTGGAGGACTTCTCGATCAACGGGTCGAAGAGCCGGTGGACGAGTTCGCCCGCCGCGTCCAGACCCTGGTCGAGATAGACCGCGCCGATCACCGCTTCAAGGGTGTCGGCGAGGATGGACGCCTTGTCCCGGCCGCCCGTGCCCTCTTCACCACGGCCGAGCCGGATGAAGGAGCCCAGGTCCAGCCCGCGGCCGACCTCCGCCAGCGCACGAGAGTTGACCACCGCGGCCCGCAACTTGGCCAGTTGGCCTTCGGGCAGGTCGGGGTGGGTGCGATACAGCGTGTCCGTGACCACGAGGCCGAGCACGGAGTCCCCGAGGAACTCCAGGCGCTCGTTGGTGGGCAGACCGCCGTTCTCGTACGCGTAGGACCGGTGGGTCAGCGCACGCACCAGAAGGGCGGACTCGAGTTGGTACCCGAGCCGCCCTTCCAACAGCGTGTGGGACGAGGCCGTGTTGTCCGCAGAGTTCTTCTTCGGAGTGGACACTGTGCCTCTCACCAGCCGCTCAGACCTCGAGGACCTGGCGCTTGTTATAGGTGCCGCAAGACGGGCACGCGATGTGCTGCAGCTTGGGCTCGTGGCAGCGCTCGCACGCAACCAGGGTGGGGACCGCAGCCTTCCACTGCGACCGGCGGTGGCGCGTGTTGCTGCGCGACATCTTCCGCTTCGGAACAGCCACGGCTACTTCTCCTGCTTCTCGTCGGCGCCCGGTTCGGCGCCGCTGATCTCGTCCTTATCGCCGGGTTCGAGTGAACCGGCGAGTCCCTGCAGTGCCGCCCAACGAATGTCGACGGCGTCATGGTGGTGGTCCGGGTCGTCCGCCAGCCGCGCTCCACACTCGGAGCACAGACCGGGGCAGTCGTCCTGGCACACCGGCTGCATCGGCAGGGCAAGCACCACCGCGTCACGCAGCACGGGTTCGAGGTCGAACAGGCCGTCCTCGAGATAGAGCCTGTCCTCGTCTTCCTCGGCGTCGTCGGCCGGTTCCGCCTTGGGGCGGCCACGGTCGTCGGCGTCAGGGTACGAGAACATCTCCTGGAAGTCCGCTTCGAGCACCAGCTCCAGCGGCTCCAGACACCTTACGCACTCCCCCTCGGCCTGTGCACGGGCGGTGCCTGTGACGAGCACCCCTTCCATGACCGACTCGAGTCGGAGCTCAAGCTCCACCGGGGCGCCTTCCGGCACTCCGATGACTCCCTGGATACCGAGGTCCTTGGGGGCGTCGATCTCGCGGGTCAGACGCTGCAGCGCACCAGGACGTCGCCCCAGCTCGTGCGTATCGAACACGAGAGGGTTGCGGTGGTCGAGGCGGGCGTTCAGGGCCATTCCTGCTTTCGATCTTCGAGCTCAGAGGGACGCTGCCCTACGGTGTTCCCGGGCAGCGTTGATCGCGGACGTACACGCGACCGAAGAGCCAGGATACTGGACCTTTCCCTCACGGCCCAATCCGGTGGTTCCTTACTGGCCGCGACGCTGTTCGTAGGCCCTCAACTGCTCCGGCGTGATCATGCCGGTGTCGAAGAGGCTGGTCTCGTCGAGGGCGTACGACTGCTGGGCGTGCTCTGCCTGCCGGTCGTGCTGCTGGTCGGGCTGGGCCTGCTCGTGCTGGGCCTGTCCGGGGTCGTAGGCGGCCTGCTGGGTGTCGTAGCCCTGGTAGGCGTACGGATCGGCCTGCTGGTAGCCGTAGGGGTCCGGCTGCTGGGCGTAGGCGGGCTGCGGGAAGCCGCCGCCGTAGGTGTCGCTCTGCTGGTAGCCGTAGGCCGGCTGCTGGTCGTACTGCTGCGGTACGGACTGCTGCTCGGCCTGGGCCCGGTTGTCCTGCTCGGCCAGGGCCGCGAGGTCGGCAAGGTAGTCGGCGTCGCTGGAGTGCTGGACGGTGCCGGTGTCGTCGGCGAGGGCGCCGAGGTCGTCGGTGGCGATCCGGCCGTGCAGCTTCTGGCGGCCCTTGCCGACGGCCTCCAGGGTCTTGGTGAGGACCGCCTCGAAGGCGCCCAGCTTGGTGTCCACATAGGCGTCCGCGTCCCGGCGCAGGGTCTCGGGGTCGTGGCTGCGCTCGGGGGCGTCCTCGTCCTCGTAGCCCCGCTCGTCGAGGCCGGGGCCGGTACCGAGGAGCTTCTCGCGGCCGCGGCCGACGGAGCCGATGGTCTTGGTGAGGACGACCTCGAAGTTGGCGAGCTTGGAGTCGACGTAGTCGTCGGCCTCGGCGCGGACCTCCTCGGCCTCCTTGCGGGCCTCGGCGAGGATGCGGTCCGCCTCGGCGCGGGAACGGCGGGCGACCTCGGTGTCGGAGATCAGCGAGCCGCGCTCGGCGTGCGCGGTGGAGATGATCCGCTCGGCCTCCTGGCGGGCCTGCTCGACCATCGACTCGCGGTCACCGATCAGCTCCTGGGCCTGGGCGAGGGAGCCGGGCAGGGCGGCCCGGACCTCTTCCAGCATCGCGAGCAGTTCGGCGCGGTTGACCACGCACGAGGCCGACATGGGCATCGACCGGGCGCCCGAGACCGAGGCGACGATCTCGTCGAGCTTCTTCTGCACGTCCACCTGTGCTCGCCACTCTCTACCGATGTGTTGGAGACGGACGGGACGACTGTAGCCCCCTCAGCCCCGCAGCCCCATCAGTCCTTGCGCAGCCGCTCGTTGAGCGCCTCCAGGACCACCGGCGGCACCAGGTGGGCGATGTCTCCACCCCAGGTCGCGACCTCCTTGACGAGCGAGGAGGACAGGAAGCTGTAGGTGGGGTTGGTGGGCACGAAGAGCGTCTCCACGCCCGACAGGCCGTTGTTCATCTGGGCCATCTGCAGCTCGTAGTCGAAGTCACTGACCGCGCGCAGGCCCTTGACGATGGCCGGGATGTCGCGCTGCTTGCAGTAGTCGACGAGCAGGCCGTGGAAGGCCTCCACCCTGACGTTGCCGTACTCGGCGGTCACCTGGCGGATCAGATCGATCCGCTCGTCGATCTCGAACAGGCCCTTCTTGGACTTGTTGATCATGACCGCGACGTAGACCTCGTCGTACAGACGGGAGGCGCGGGAAATGATGTCGAGGTGTCCGTTGGTGATCGGGTCGAACGACCCGGGACAGACGGCGCGGCGCACTTGTGATCCCTCGCTCTCCGGTCCGGTCATCGTGCGTCTTCGCACGTAGAGGCGGCGCGACCGTACCAAAAGGTTCCCTCGCCGTAGCGACGGGACCGGAGCGGCTCGAAACCGTCCGGCCAGAGGAATTCGCCGCCTCTGGTGCTGCGCTCCACGGTGACGAGCGCCTCCGGCGCGAGCCAGCCCTCCGAGCGGAGTGTGAGGAGAATCTCCCGAAGATCGTGATCCGTGACCGCGTACGGGGGGTCGAGGAAGACGATGTCGTACGGCTCGTTCGGCGCCGGTTGCCGGATGATCTGTTCGGCCTTGCCCGCGCGGACCTCGGCGCCGGGCAGACCGATGGACTGCACGTTCTCGCGGATGACGCGGGCGGCGCGGGCGTCGGCCTCGACGAGGAGGGTGTGGCTCGCGCCCCGGGAGAGGGCCTCCAGGCCCACCGCGCCGGAGCCGGCGTAGAGGTCGAGGACGCGTTCGCCGTCCAGGGGGCCGCCCAGCAGGGACTGCCACGTGGACAGGAGACCTTCGCGTGCGCGGTCGGAGGTGGGGCGGGTTCCGTTTCCCGGCGGTACCGCCAGGCGGCGACCGCCGGCTGCGCCGGCGATTACGCGGGTCATCTTCGGTCCTTGTTCGGGGGTGGTGTCAGGTTCAGTGTGGCTGGTCGCGCGGTTCCCCGCGCCTGTGGGGAGTCTCCCTCACCCCTTGTCCAGGTACTGCTCCCTCTCCTCGTCCAGGAGGGCGTCCAGGGCCGTGCGCAGAGCCGGGAGGTTCTGGAGTTCCGGGTCGGCCGCCACCACCGCCACCGCTTCCTCCCTGGCCTCCGCGATGACCTCCTCGTCCTCGATGACGGCCAGCATCCGGAGGCTGGTGCGGGCCCCCGACTGGGCCTGGCCGAGGACGTCGCCCTCGCGGCGCTGTTCGAGGTCGATGCGGGACAATTCGAAGCCGTCCAGGGTCGAGGCGACCGCGTTCAGGCGCTGGCGGGCCGGGCTGGCCTCGGGCATCTCGGAGACCAGCAGGCACAGGCCCGGCGCCGAGCCACGACCCACGCGGCCGCGCAGCTGGTGGAGCTGGGAGACGCCGAAGCGGTCGGCGTCCATGATCACCATGGCGGTGGCGTTGGGGACGTTGACGCCGACCTCGATGACCGTGGTGGCGACCAGGACATGCGTCTCACCGGCGGCGAAGCGGCGCATGACCGCGTCCTTGTCGTCGGGGTGCATACGGCCGTGCAGCACCTCGACCCTGAGGCCCTTCAGCGGACCCTTGGCCAGGTGGTCGGCCACGTCCAGAACGGCGAGGGGCGGACGCTTCTCGGCCTCGTCCTCGGCGGACTTCTTCTTCTTGGGGTCCACCTCCTCGTCGCCGATGCGGGGGCAGACGACGTACGCCTGGTGGCCGTTGTCCACCTCCTCGCGCACCCGTTCCCAGGCCCGGGCCAGGAAGTGGGGCTTGTCGGCGGCCGGGACCACATGGCTGGCGATCGGGGAGCGGCCGGCCGGGAGCTGGTCCAGGACCGAGGTCTCCAGGTCACCGAAGACCGTCATGGCGACCGTGCGCGGGATGGGGGTGGCGGTCATGACGAGGAGGTGCGGGGGCTGCTTGCCCTTGCCGCGCAGGGCGTCGCGCTGCTCGACGCCGAAGCGGTGCTGTTCGTCGACCACGACCAGTCCGAGGTCGTGGAACTGCACCTTGTCCTCGATCAGCGCGTGCGTGCCGATGACGATCCCGGCCTCACCGGTGACCAGGTCCAACATGGCCTGCCGGCGCGCGGCCGTCCCCATCGACCCGGTGAGCAGCACGACCTTGGTGGCGTGCTCGGATCCGCCCAGCATTCCGCCCAAGGCGAGCTCGCCCATCATCTCGACGATCGAGCGGTGGTGCTGCTGGGCGAGCACCTCGGTGGGGGCGAGCATGGCGGCCTGACCGCCCGCGTCGACGACGGCGAGCATGGCGCGCAGGGCCACCATCGTCTTTCCCGATCCCACCTCTCCCTGCAGCAGCCGGTGCATCGGGTGCTCGGTGGCCAGGTCGTCGAAGATCTCCTTCGACACCTTCTGCTGGCCCTCGGTGAGGGTGAAGGGCAGGCGCGCGTCGAAGGCCGTCAGGAGGCCGTCAGGCCTGGGTCTGCGGGCGATGGCCGGGAGTTGGGCGTCGGCGTGCCGGCGGCGGGCGAGGGCCACCTGGAGGACGAAGGCCTCGTCCCACTTCAGGCGGGAGCGGGCGTCCTCGATGTCGGCCTTGGTGTGCGGGCGGTGGATCTTGAGGAGGGCCTCGGGGAGGGACACCAGACCGCGGCCGTCCCGGAGGGAGTCCGGGAGCGGGTCCACCGCCTCCTGGGCGCTGGGCAGCACCGTCTGGACCGCCTTGCCGAGCTTCCAGGACTCCAGCTTGGCCGTGGCGGGGTAGATCGGGATCAGGGCACCGGCCCAGGACTCCACCGTCTCCTGGGCGTCTCCGCGCAACAACTCATAGGCGGGGTGCGCCAGTTGGAGGCGGCGGTTGAAGACGGAGACCTTGCCGGCGAACAGCGCGCGGGTGCCCGGCAGGAGCTCCTTGTGGGGCTTGTGGACGCCGGCGCCGAAGAAGACCAGTTGGAGGCGGCCGTTGCCGTCGGTGATGGTGACTTCGAGGCGTTGGCCCTTGCCGCGGGGGGCCTTGGCCGAGGCGAAGGTGTGCAGCCGGGCGTCGGCGACCTGGGCGACCACCGTGACGTGCTCGTCCATGGGGAGGTCGGCCAGGTGGGTCAGCTGGCCCCGCTCCTCGTATCTGCGCGGGTAGTGGTGCAGGAGGTCGCCGACGGTGTGCAGGCCGAGATGCTCGGCCATCACCTTCGCGGTGGCGGGGCCGAGCACTGACTTCAGCGGCTGTTTCAGGGGTTCTTCCAGTGCGGGCACGAGATCCATTGCACACCACCGCACTGACATTGCCGTATACGTCTGGGAAACCCCTGGTCAGGCGGGCTGTTCCGGCTCTAGGATGGCGCGCTCCGGCCATCTAGCGGTCACCGCCCCACCGGGACCGCCCGACCCCGCGCCGACGACCTCCCCACCCGCGGCGCTCCAGCGATGGACTCCCAGACCTCTCAGGCATCCCAGGCTCCTCAGGCATCTCATACGTTCCAGGTCGACCTGCGTGGTCTGGTGGACCTGCTCTCCCATCACCTCTACTCCAGTCCGAAGGTCTATCTGCGCGAGCTGCTGCAGAACGCCGTGGACGCCATCACCGCCCGGCGGGCCGAACAGCCCGACGCCCCGGCCCGGGTGAGGCTGTACGCCGAGCACGGCACCCTGCGGGTCGAGGACTCCGGCGTGGGGCTGACCGAGGCGGACGTGCACACCCTGCTGGCGACGATCGGGCGTAGTTCCAAGCGCGCCGAGGGCCTTCAGGAGGTGCGCTCCGACTTCCTCGGGCAGTTCGGCATCGGTCTGCTCGCCTGTTTCGTGGTGGCCGAGCGGATCCGGGTCGTCAGCCGCAGCGCCCGTACGCCCGGAGCGGCGCCCGTGGAGTGGACAGCGAGCGACGACGGTTCGTACACCGTGCGCACGCTGGCTCCGGAGGCCCGGCCCGAACCCGGCACCACCGTGCATCTGACGGCGCGGGCCGGGGCCGCCGAGTGGCTCACCCCGGAGCGGGTGCTCACCCTGGCACGGGACTTCGGCTCGCTGCTGCCCTACGACGTCCGGGTGGGCGACGAGGCGGTCACCGACCTCCCGGCCCCCTGGGACCGGCCCTACCCCTCCCCCGCCACCCGCAGGGTGGCCCTGGCGCGGCACTGTCACGACCTGTTCGGGTTCACGCCGCTGGACACGATCGAGCTGACCGTGCCGCTCGCCGGGGTCCGCGGGGTGGCGTACGTGCTGCCGTCGGCGGTCAGTCCGGCCACGCGCGCGACGCACCGCGTGCACCTCAAGGGCATGCTGCTGACCGAGCGCGCCGAACAGCTGCTGCCGGACTGGGCGTTCTTCGTGCGCTGCGTCCTGGACACCGACAGTCTGCGGCCGACGGCCTCGCGCGAGTCGCTGTACGAGGACGAGACGCTGGCCGCCGTGCGGGAGGCGCTGGGCGAGCGGATCCGGGGCTGGCTGACGGGGCTGGCCGCGGGCGACCCGGAACGGCTGGCGGCCTTCCTGTCCGTGCACCACCTGGGCGTGAAGTCGCTGGCCCGGCACGACCCGGACATGCTGCGCACGATGCTGCCGTGGCTGCCCTTCGAGACGACCGACGGCCGGTTGTCCCTGGAGGAGTTCGCGCAGCGGCACCGGGTCGTGCACTTCACCCGGACCGTTGAGGAGTTCCGCCAGGTCGCGCCGATCGCGTCCGCGCAGGGCGTCGGGGTGGTCAACGGCGGTTACACGTACGACAGCGACCTGGTCGAGGCGCTGCCCTCGGTGCGGCCGGGGACGGTGGTGGCCGAGCTGGACACCGACACCGTGACCGCGCACCTGGACGCCGTCGACCCGGCCGAGGAACTGGCGCTGTCCGGCTTCCTGGCGGCCGCGCGGGCCGCGCTGGACCCGCTGGGCTGCGATGTCGTGCTGCGCGCCTTCCGCCCCCTGTCCGTGCCCGCGCTGCACCTGGACGACCGGGCCGCCCGGCACGAGCAGGCGCGCGCGGAGGCCGAGGCGCAGGCCGACGACCTGTGGGCGGGCATCCTCGGCTCGCTGCGCGGCGGCGCGCCCCGCGCGCGTCTGGTGCTCAACCACCTCAGTCCCCTGATCCGGCGGATCAGTTCGCTCGGCGATCCCGAGCTGATCGGCACCGCCACGGAGTCGCTGTACGGGCAGGCGCTGCTGATGGCGCAGCGACCGCTCAGGCCCGCCGACTCGGCGCTGCTGAACCGGGCCTTCATCGGCCTTCTGGAGTGGGCCACGAACGGCGAGGAGGGTCGCTGATGAGCGAGATCACGGACTTCGACACCCTGCGCCGGGCCCTGGCGGAGAACGGCGAGCAGCCGGAGGGCCCCGCCCGCAACGCGCGCGCGGAGCAGCTGCTGGCGGCGGCCGAGAAGCTGGACATCCCGCTGGCGGTGATCGAGGCGCTCGGGCACCAGCTGAAGGTCTACAACTACAGCTCCGAGAAGGACAAGATGTTCGTCCCCTTCGCGCGCCTGCTGCGCATGTGGGACGAGCGGCCCGAGGACTTCGACGAGTACGAGACGCACACCCTGCACTGGGTCTTCAAGTGGGTGTCGGCCGGCATGCTCGACCAGCCGCACGTGCCGCTCGCCGCCATCGAGAAGTGGCTCGGCGAGATGGAGCACCGCTACCGGCTCGCCGGACACTCCGAACGCGCGGTGCGCAGCGCCGAGTTCAACGTCGCCGCGCATCTCGGGGACGTGCCGCGCGCGGAGCGGGCGTACGCCGCGTGGCTGGCCGCCGACCGGGACGTGATGGCCGACTGCCACGCGTGCGAGCTGCACGGACAGGGCTGGTGGCAGGCCGAGCGGGGCCGGGACGAGGAGGCGCTGCGGCTGTGGGCACCGGTCCTGGAGGGCGAGCTGACGTGTGCCCATGAGCCGCACACCGCCCTCGCGGCCTCCCTGCTGCCGCTGCTGCGGCTGGGCCGCCTCGATGAGGCACGCGCGCACCACCTGCGGGGTTTCCGGCTCGTCCGGACCATGGAGAGCATGCGCGGGGCGTACGCCGACCATGTCGAGTTCTGCGCCCTCAGCGGCAACGAGGCGCGCGCGCTGGAGCTGCTGGCGGAGCGCCCCGCGTACTTCACGGACTCCGGGCAGCCGCGCAGCCGGCTGGAGTTCCTGAGCGTGGTGGCGCTGCTCATGGACCGGCTGACCGGGCTCGGCCTCGGTGACCGGCAGGTACCGGGACCGGCCGGCCACGCGTGGACGGCCCGCGAACTCGCCGCGCACGCGCGTGCGGACGCCCTCGACCTGGCCGCCCGCTTCGACGCGCGCAACGGCACGGCACACGTCAGCGAGCACACCCGCGCGCGAATGGCGCAGGAGCCCCTGGCGGAGCGGTTGCCGCTCGGGGTGCGGACGACGAGGACCGCCACCCCGGTGGCCGCGTCCCCGCCCCCGACGCCGGTGCGTGAGGACGCCGAGCCGGATCTGACGGCCCTGATCGCCGAGGCGCGGCGGCTGTCGGACGGGCTGCGGCCGAACGCCGTCGAGGCGTGGGAGGCGGTCTCGCGGGCGGCCGAGGGCATCGATCTCGACCCGCGCGACCAGGCCGAGATCGCCGACCACCAGGCCATGGACCTCGGCCCCGAGGGCGTCGGGCTGTTCGAGCGCGCCGCCGAGCTGTACGCGCAGGCGGGCGATCCGGGCGAGGCGCTCGCGGCACGCGCGCGTGGAGCGTTCGTACGCGCTCTGGGGGGCGACACGCGGGCGGCGCTCACGGCGATCGCCGGCCCCTACGACGAGGTCCTCGCGCTCTACGCCGAGGACGCCACCGGCGTACGGCAGACGGCGTCGGTGCTGATGGCGCGGGCGCGGATCCTGATGCGGCGGATGCACGAGGGCGGGGAGGCGCCGGAGGGCGCCGACGCCGGGGTGCCGGGCGGGGCGGCGGCCGACGAGCCGACGACCTACGAGGACGCGATGATCCAGGAAGGGACGATCGACGAGGGGGAGAGCCCCTTCGCCCCCGGCAGCCCTCTGGAGGTCGCCTTCTCCCTGGACGAGGAGCCGGCCGGGACGAAGGCGTCCCACGAGTTCGCCGACACCGCCGCCCTCCCCGAAGGCAGCCCCAGGGCGGCCGGAACCGCTCCCGGCCCGCTCCCCGCCCCCTCGGTCCGCACCGCCGCCGAGACCGCCGTACGGGAGGTGCTCGCGCTCGTCGACGGGCGCGCCGGGGACGACGTACAGCTCGCCGCGCGGGCCGCGGAGGCGCGGGCGATGCTGGCGGAACTGGCCGAGGACGCCGGGGAGCCGGCCGCGGCCGCGGAGCTGTTCGAACAGGCCGCGGCGGGTTACGTGGACGCGGGGCTGCCGTGGTTCGCGGTGGAGTACGAGGCCCGGTTGGCCCTGCTCGCGCACCATCTGGGCGACATCGCGCGGACCGAGCGGGCGCTGCGGGCCGCGCTGGCCCACGGTGGTCCCTCTCTGGAGGCGGTCGGACGGGCCCAGCTGCACCTCCAGCTCGCCGAGGTGCTGGGCGGCCGGGGCTCGGCCGAGGAGGCCGCCGAGCACGCCCTGGAGGCGGCGCACTGGGCCGACGAGGCCGGTGAGGCGCGGACGCTGGGCGCGTGGGCGCGGCAGATGCTCGGCGGGCTGCTGCTGCGGCAGGGGCGGTGGGCGGAGGCCGCGGAGGTGCTGGAGTCGGCACTGGCGGACCTGAGCGCCGACCGGCACGGCGACGGCGCGGTCGTCCAGGCGCAGTGGTGGCTCGGCGACTGTCTCGGCGAGCTCGGCGAACACCGCGCGGCGGCCGAATGGCGCCTTCAGGCGGCCGAGATCGCCGCCCTGTGGCCCGAGCAGCACGACCACGCGACGCTCGCCCACCTCGCCGCCGAGTCCCTCGGCAACGCGGGACTGTCCGTCGAGGCGGACCGGGCGTACGCGCGCGCGGGCGACCTGTGGCTGTCCCTGGGCAACGTGCACGGCCTCGTCCGGTCGCTGCGCGCCCGCGCGTGGCTGGCGTTGCGCGCGGAGCAGGGGCAGAGCGAGGCCCGGGAGTTGATGGACCGTGCGGTACGGGCGTGCGAGGAGGCGCTGGCCGCGGGTCCCGGCGACGCGGAGGCGCGGCTGCGGCTCGTCGCCGAGCTCGGGCACACCCGCCGGCAGTTCGGTGACCTGCTCGCCCGGTCCGCCACCGAGGACGCCGACGACGACTCCATCCAGGCCGCCCTGGAGGACGCCCTGTCCCAGGTGACCGAGGCCGTCGTGGTGTTCGCCTCGCTGGGCGACGACGCCCTGCACAGCCGCACCGGCGCCGAACTCGCCGCGGGCTGGCTGGAGGCGGACCTGAGCCGTCCCGACCGGGCGGCGGCACGCGCGCGTGCGGTGCTGGCGGCGTACGAGGCCTACGACGCCCACGGGGCCCACGAGTCAGCCGACGGGGGCGAGGAGAGCAGCGGCGAGGAGACGGGCGCCGACGAGACGGTGCGGGCCCGGCGCGCGGAGGCGGAGCAGCTGCTCCAGGTTCTGGAGGGCCAGTAGCCGCGGGGCGGCCCCGGGTCTGAGGGGCCGCAGGGCCGCAGGGCCGCGGGGCCGGTCTACTCGACCCCGATGAGCAGGAGCGCCCCTTGCCGTCCGCCCCGGTAGACCACCGTGTCGACGGCGAGGTAGGTCTCACGCACGCGTGCCTCGAGACGGTCGGCGATGGACTCGGGTGCCTCGTCGCCCAGGACGAGGGTGACGAGCTCCCCGCCGGCCGAGAGCATGCGGTCCAGGACCGCCTCGGCGGCCGCGACGACGTCCGAGCCGATCACGGCGACGTCCCCGTCGATGAGCCCGAGGACGTCGCCCGCCTCACAGATGCCGGCCAGCGTCCAGGACTGGCGTTCGGCGACGGTGATCTCGGCGTAACGGGTCGCGCCGGCCGCCGAGGTCATCGACACGACGTCCTCGTCGAAGCGGCGCTCGGGCTCGTGCACGGCGAGCGCCGCGATGCCCTGGACCGCTGAGCGCGTCGGGATCAGGGCGACCCGGATGCCCTCCGCGCGGGCCTGCTCGGCGGCGGCGGCCGCGGTGTGGCGCAGGTCGGCGTCGTTGGGCAGCAGGACGACCTCGCGCGCGTGGGCGCGTCGTACGGCCTCCACCATCTCCCCGCTGGCGGGCGGCTCCCCGGGGCGCGCGAGCACGGCGGTCGCGCCGGCCTCGGCGTACAGCCCGGCGAGCCCCTCCCCGGGCACGACGGCGACCACGGCCCGCTGCACCCGTTCCCGGGGCGCACGTTCTCCGCCCTGGGTGTGGACGTCGCCGAGCCCGAAGTGGGTGATCCGGATCCGGTAGGGGCGTCCGGCCTCGACGCCCGCCTCCACGGCGGCGCCCGCGTCGTCCACGTGCACGTGGACGTGCCACAGCCCGTCGCCGCCGACCACGACGAGCGAGTCCCCGAGCGCGTCGAGCCGCGTCCGCAGCCGGGCCACGGCGGTGTCGTCGGCCTCCAGGAGGTAGATCACCTCGAAGGCGGGTCCCCCGGCCTCCGCAGGGGCGTCCGCGCACTCCTCGGCGTCCTCGGCCTCCGAGACCGGGGACGTGATGACAGAGGCGGCGGACGTGACCGCCCCCACAGCCGTGACCGCCCCCGCGGCCGCACCGGAGGGCGTCCCGGACTCCCCGCGCGCGTGCGGCGCCGCGACGCCCACCGCCCCCGGCGTCTCCCCCGTGAACGTCTCCACCAGCGCCCCCAGCACCGCGACCAGCCCCCGCCCCCCGGCGTCGACCACCCCGGCCCGCTCCAGCACGGCCAGCTGCCCCGGGGTCTCGGCGAGCGCCACTCGCGCCCCCGCGTACGCGGCCCGCGCGACGGACCCGCAGTCGCAGCCGTCGCACAGTTCGGCCGCGTCGGCCGCCGCGGAGGCGACGGAGAGGACCGTGCCCTCGACCGGGTGAGCCACGGCCTGCCGGGCGGAGTCGGCGGCGTGCCGCAGGGCGAGCCGCAGTCCGGTGCCGTCGGTGTGAGCGGTCTCACCCTCGGCGGTGAGCACCTGGGCCATGCCCCGCAGCAGCTGGGCGAGGATCGTCCCGGAGTTGCCCCGCGCGCCTATGAGCGCGCCGTGCGCCATCGCCCGGGCGGCATCGGCCGGCGTCGGCCTGCCGTCGCCCTCCGCGCCCGTGCGGGGGCCTCCGGGTCCGAGCCCGTGTCCCTCGAAGGCGGCCTCGACGGCCGCGGCGGCGGACTCCATGGTCAGGTAGAGGTTCGTGCCGGTGTCCCCGTCGGCGACGGGATAGACGTTGATCGCGTCGATCTCCTCGCGGGCCCGCCCCAGGGCCGTCAACGCGAGGCCGCACCAGGTGCGTACCGCGAGAGCATCGAAGAATGTCTGCGGCACCTGCGCCACCTGCGCCTCCTTGAGCAGCCCGGATGTGGGACGCAGCGTAGACCTTGAAGGGGTGTCCACCGGAAGAGGGCTGGGAGCAGGGCCCTGAGCAGCCATGGTAGTTTCGTTCTGCTGGCGCAGTCGTTGTATGCTGCTCCGGTTGCCCGATACCCATCGGGCCATTCCCCTGGCAGTGCCACTCAGATCTCTGATCCTACGATCTCGATCCCGGCCCGCCGGGATCCCACCGTAAGTGCATCTGAAGTCTTTGGAGTGACCCGTGGCTGCCAACTGCGACGTCTGCGGCAAGGGCCCGGGCTTCGGCAACAACATCTCGCACTCGCACCGCCGTACGCCGCGTCGCTGGAACCCCAACATCCAGCGCGTCCGTACCGTGGTGAGCGGGACGCCGAAGCGCGTGAACGCTTGCACCTCGTGCATCAAGGCCGGCAAGGTCTCGCGCTGACGCACAGCTAAGCGCGCGGCCACTGCTGGTTGCTGCATCAAGCCGGTCCACCTCACGGTGGACCGGCTTTTTGCCGTACCCACGTCCCGAGGGGCGCCGTACCCACGTCCCGACTGGCGCCGGACCTACGCCTGGCACCGCGCCGCGCCTACGCCCTGAACCGCCACGCGTGATCCACGGGACCGATGCCGCCCCCCAGGGCGAACCCGGCCCTGATCGCCCCGGTGACGTACTCCTTGGCCGCCGCCACCGCCTCCGGCACGTCCCGCCCCTTCGCCAGCTCCGACGCGATCGCCGAGGCGAGGGTGCAGCCGGTGCCGTGGGTGTGCCGGTTGTCGTACCGGGGCGCCCGCAGCCAGTGCTCCTCGGACCCGTCGGTCAAGAGGTCGACCGCGTCGCCGGAGAGATGCCCGCCCTTGATCATCACCCACCGCGGCCCGTACGCCAGCACGGCCGCCGCGGCCCGGGGCAGATCCGCCTCGGACGTGACCGACACCCCGGTGAGTTGGATCACCTCGTCGAGGTTCGGGGTCGCCACGGTCGCCACCGGGAGCAGCCGCCGACGCACCGACTCCAGCGCGGACTCGGCCAGCAGCGCGTTACCGTGCTTCGACACCCCGACCGGGTCGACGACCGCCAGGGCGTCCGTCTGGCCGAGCAACTCCGCGACCGCCTCGACCAGTTCGGCCGAGGCGAGCATGCCGGTCTTCACGGCCTGTACGCCGATGTCGTCGACGACACTGCGGTACTGGGCCCGTACGGTCTCCACCGGCAGCGGCCAAGCCCCTTGCACGCCGAGGGAGTTCTGCGCGGTGATCGCGGTGACCACGCTCATGCCGTGCACACCGAGCGCCAGCATCGTCTTCAGGTCCGCCTGGATCCCGGCCCCTCCGCCGGAGTCGGAGCCCGCGACCGTCAGCACCCTCGGCGGCGCGCCCGCGGGCGTCACGACTCGATGTCCCCGAAGTGGTCCCAGCCGCCCTTGCTCGTCCAGGGCGCCCCGTCCACCGTCACCTGCGGCAGCGCCGAGGGGTTGAGGACCTCCCCGATGACCTTCCAGCGGGCGGGCAGCTTCACGTCCGGCGGGAAGGTGGCCACGATCGCGTGGTCCTCTCCCCCGGCGAGCACCCACTGCATGGGGTCGACGCCGACCGCCTGCCCGATGTCGTTCATCTGCGAGGGGATGTCGATCGCGCCCGAGCGGATGTCGATCCGGACCTTGCTGGCCTCGGCGATGTGCCCGAGGTCGGCGATCAGCCCGTCGCTGACGTCGCACATCGCGGTCGCGCCGAGCCCCGCCGCCGCCGGACCCGCGTGGTACGGCGGCTCGGGACGCCGGTGCGCCTCCACGAAGGCCCGCGGCGAGCGGAACCCGCGCGACAGCACCGCGAACCCGGCCGCGGACCAGCCCAGCCAGCCGGTCACCGCGACGAGGTCGCCGGGCTGTGCGCCGCCCCGGGTCACGGGCTCCTGGTTGCGCAGGTCGCCGAGCGCGGTGATGGAGACCACGATCGTGTCGCCTCGTACGACGTCCCCGCCCACCACCGACGCGCCCGCCACCTGGCACTCGTCCCGCAGGCCGTCCATCAGCTCGCTCGCCCAGGTGACCGGGAGCTCGGCGGGGACGACCAGGCCGAGCAGGAGAGCCGTTGGTACGGCGCCCATGGCGGCGATGTCCGCGAGGTTCTGCGCGGCGGCCTTGCGGCCGACGTCGTAGGCCGTGGACCAGTCGCGGCGGAAATGCCGGCCCTCCAGGAGGATGTCGGTGCTGGCCACGACCCGGCGGTCGGGAGCGGCCACCACCGCGGCGTCGTCGCCGGGACCGACCCGGACCGCCGGGGTGGTGGTGAGACGGGAGGTGAGCTCCCTGATGAGCCCGAACTCCCCGAGCTCACCAACAGTGCCCTTCATTGCCCTTTCGCCCCTTCTGTCCCTGATCGTGCCCGGTCGCGCCGGACCAGTGTCCTCGATACGGTCGAAGAGACCGTCAACTTCTGTCATGCCTGCACCCCGGCGCGGAGGCCGCGGGCCCCGCAGGTCTCCCCGCGGCACGTGGCGACGCGATACCGTGGCGTTCCTTTTCCCCACATGATCCTCGTGGCCGCCCTGGAGGTTCCGTGGTACAGGCGTACATCCTGATCCAGACGGAGGTCGGCAAGGCGTCGACCGTCGCCGAGACGATCAGCAAGATTCCTGGAGTGATCCAGGCCGAGGACGTGACAGGACCCTATGACGTGATCGTGCGAGCACAGGCCGACACCGTGGACGACCTGGGCCGGTTGGTGGTCGCCAAGGTCCAGCAGGTGGACGGCATCACTCGCACTCTGACCTGCCCGGTCGTCCATCTGTAGCCCCCGTCTACCCTTGGCCGGTGAACTCTTTCCGTCACCGGCACCGCACTGCCCTCGGGCTGCCCGCCCTGGCCCTGCTGATCGTCACCACAGGGTGCTCCTCAGCAGACGACAGTGAACCGGTGGCGGTTCCCAGCCCGACGGCGAAGGTCGCCGAGCTGTGCCGAAACCTCGACCGTGTCCTGCCGGACAGGGTCGACGGTCTCGACCGGCACGATCCCGAGCCCGCGTCCGCGCTGACGGCGGGCTGGGGAAGCCCGGCGATCATACTGCGCTGCGGTGTCCCCCGGCCGCCGAAGATGGTGGACCCCAAGGTGGCGACCGGGAGCGACCCGAAGGCGATAGCGGGCGAGGTGAACGGTGTCGAGTGGCTCATGGAGAAGCGGGACGACGGATCGACCCGCTTCACCACCGCCAACCGCAAGGCATACGTCGAGGTGACGGTGGCGAAGGGACGCGACACCGCGGGGATGCTGACCGACATGGCCGCGCCGGTCAAGAAGGCGATCCCCTTCGGCAAGTGAGGCGCGGGGGCGCGGGGGCGCCGGGTGGCTACCGCAGTCCGGTGGACCGCCGCAGCGCCGCCTGGATCAGCCGGTCCACCAGCTCCGGGTAGCTGATCCCGCTCGCCTGCCACATCTGCGGATACATGGAGATCGGGGTGAAGCCCGGCATCGTGTTGATCTCGTTGATCACGAACTCCCCGTCCTCGGTGAGGAAGAAGTCCGCGCGGACCAGTCCCTCGCAGGACGCCGCCTCGAAGGCCTCCACGGCGAGGCGCTGGACCTCGGCCGTCTCCTCGGGGGTCAGCGGGGCGGGCACCAGACCGGGCGTGGAGTCGATGTACTTGGCCTCGAAGTCGTAGTACGCGTGCGTGTCCGGCGGCGGGATCTCCGCGGGGACCGAGGCGCGCGGGCCGTCCTCGAACTCCAGGACTCCACACTCGATCTCACGGCCGCGCAGCGCCGCCTCGACAAGGATCTTCGGGTCGTGCCGCCGCGCCTCGGCGATCGCCTCGTCGAGCCCGGACAGGTCGTCGACCTTGGTGATGCCGATCGAGGAACCCGCGCGCGCGGGCTTCACGAACAGCGGCCAGCCGTGCTCGCCGGCGAGGTCCACGATCTTCTTGCGGGCGGCCGCCTCGTCCTGCTCCCACTCACGGGGCCGAATCACCACGTACGGGCCGACCTTGAGCCCGAACGAGGTGAACACCCGCTTCATGTACTCCTTGTCCTGGCCGACGGCCGAGGCGAGCACGCCCGAGCCGACGTAGGGGACGCCGGAGAGCTCCAGCAGGCCCTGCAGGGTGCCGTCCTCGCCGTACGGGCCGTGCAGGACGGGGAAGACGACGTCGACCTCACCGAGGGCCTTGGGCACCGACCCCGGCTCGCTGTAGACGACTTCGCGGTTCGCGGGGTCGACCGGGAGCACCACGCCGCCGTCCGGGGACTCGGCGAGCTCCTCGATGTCCGGCGTACGGCGGTCGGTGATCGCCATACGGTCCGGCTCGTCCGCGATGAGGGCCCAACGCCCGTCCCGCGTGATGCCGATCGGCAGGACCTCGTACTTGGTCCGGTCGATGGCCTTCAGCACGGCGCCGCCCGTGACCACGGAGATCCCGTGTTCGGAGCTGCGGCCACCGGACACGACGGCCACACGCGGCTTGCGAGACGGCTGCTCGGGGCTCTGGGGGAGGTTCTCGGTGCTCATATCGCGTTGAGAGTACCCGGTGGTAGAGCCCCGATACAGCGTGGCTCGAGGGGTATCGCTCAGCGTCGTTCGGGCTTCGCGCTGCGCGACATCAGCTCCTTGACGGCGACCACGGGAGGCTTGCCCTCGTGCACGATGGCGACGACCGTCTCGGTGATCGGCATGTCGACGTGGTGCCTGCGGGCCAGATCCAGCACGGACTCACAGGACTTGACGCCCTCGGCGGTCTGCTTGGTGACCGCGATGGTCTCCTGAAGCGTCATGCCCTTGCCCAGGTTGGTGCCGAAGGTGTGGTTGCGCGACAGCGGCGAGGAGCAGGTCGCCACCAGGTCGCCGAGACCGGCGAGTCCGGAGAACGTCAGCGGGTCGGCACCCATCGCGAGCCCGAGGCGCATCGTCTCGGCGAGGCCGCGCGTGATGAGCGAGCCCTTGGTGTTGTCGCCGAGCCCCATGCCGTCCGCGATGCCGACGGCGAGCCCGATGACGTTCTTCACGGCACCGCCCAACTCGCACCCGATGACGTCCGTCTCGGTGTACGGCCTGAAGTACGGCGTGTGGCAAGCCGCCTGGAGCCGCCGGGCCACCGACTCGTCGGTGCACGCGACGACCGCGGCGGCCGGCATCCGGGCGGCGATCTCGCGGGCGAGGTTGGGTCCGGTGACCACCGCGATGCGGTCCCGGCCGACCTTGGCGACGTCCTCGATCACCTCGCTCATCCGCATGGCGGAGCCGAGTTCGACGCCCTTCATCAGCGAGACGAGGACCGTGTCGGGCGCGAGCAGCGGCACCCACTCGGCGAGGTTGCCGCGCAACGTCTGCGAGGGGACGGCGAGAACGGTGAAGTCGGCGTCGCGCGCGGCCTCGGCGGCGTCCGCCGTCGCCCGCAGGTTCACCGGGAGTTCGACGCCGGGAAGGTAGTCGGGGTTGGTGCGCGTGGAGTTGACCGCTTCCGCGAGTTCGGCGCGGCGACCCCACAGGGTGACCTCGCAGCCCGCGTCGGCGAGCACCATGCCGAACGCGGTGCCCCACGACCCGGTGCCGAAGACGGCCGCCTTGACGGGCTTGCTCACTTGCCCCGCCCCTCTTCCTGCTCGACCCTCGGCAGAGTCTGCGCGGAGGTCCTGCGCCGCTGCTCGATCCGCTCCTGGCGCGGGTCGTAGGGTGTCTCGGGCGCCTTCGCGCCGCGGATCTCCTCCAGCTGGCGGGTGACGGCGGCCATGATGACCTCGGTCGCCTCCTTCAGGAGTTCCGGGGTCATCTCCTTGTCGTAGAAGCGGGAGAGGTCCACCGGGGGGCCCGCGAGGACGTGCGAGGTCTTGCGGGGACGGAGGTTGAGCTTCTTGGCGTACGGCGGCAGCAGTTCGTTGGCGCCCCACTGCGCGACCGGGATCACCGGGCACCTGGTCTGCAACGCCACGCGCGCGGCGCCGGTCTTGCCGGTCATGGGCCACTGGTCGGGGTCCCGGGTGATGGTGCCCTCCGGGTAGAAGGCGACGCACTCACCGCGCTCCACGGCGGCGATCGCGGCCCGGAAGGCGCTCAGCGCGTCCGTGGTCTCGCGATAGACGGGGATCTGCCCGGTGCCGCGCATGACGGCCCCGACGAATCCCTTCTTGAAAAGAGCGCTCTTCGCGAGGAATCGCGGAACACGGCCGGTGTTGTACTGAAAGTGTGCGTAGGCGAAGGGATCGACGTGCGAATTGTGGTTCACCGCGGTGATAAATCCACCATCGGCCGGAATGTTCTCCATTCCGCGCCAGTCCCGCTTGATCAGAACCACCAGCGGCGGTTTGGCGATCACCGCTGCCAGGCGGTACCAGAAGCCGATTCTGCGGCGGGGCACGCGGACACCTTCCTCTCAGGCCTTGAGGGCCGCACAAGTCTCGCCCCAGGCCGCCGGTCTGTCGAGAACACCGTACGCCTAGCGGCGACGACCACCAGATGGCCCAGGTGACGGCTGAGTGACAATGCTCGCGACAAGAGAGGGACGGAACGCTCGTGCAGTGGACCTTGGTCATACCCCTGAAGCCCTTGGCGCGGGCGAAGAGCAGGCTCTCGGACACCGCCGACGACGGGCTGCGCCCGGGCCTGGCCCTCGCCTTCGCCCAGGACACGGTGGCGGCCGCGCTGGCCAGCCCCGCCGTCAGGGATGTGGCGGTCGTCACGGACGACGCCCTGGCCGCACGGGAGCTGGCCGCCCTGGGGGCCCGGATCGTGCCGGACGAGCCGCTGGGGGGCCTGAACGCGGCGCTGGCGTACGGGGCGGCGGCCGTACGGGCGGTGCGCCCGGAAAGCGCGGTGGCGGCCCTCAACGCCGATCTGCCGGCCCTGCGCCCCCTGGAATTGGCCCGCGTCCTGGACGCGGCCACGGAATTCCCCCGCGCTTTTCTCCCGGATGCGGCCGCAATCGGTACGACACTCCTGGCCGCCGGGAAGGGACAGGAATTGCGTCCGGCATTCGGCACGGATTCCCGGGCCCGGCATCGCGGGTCAGGGGCGGCGGAACTGAGCCTGCCCGGGGTGGACTCGGTACGCCAGGACGTGGACACCGGCGAGGATCTGCGGGCGGCGTTGGCGCTCGGGGTGGGCCCCCGGACGGCGGCGGCGACGGCCCGGCTGCTGATCCCCGGGCAGTAGGCTGCCTGCCATGCAGGCGACCGCTTACACGTACGACCCCGAGACCCGCAGCGGCCAGGTGCTCCTCGACGACGGCACCCCCGTGCCCTTCGACGGACCGGCGTTCGACGCGGGCGGCCTGCGGCTGCTGCGCCCGGGTCAGCGGGTGCGCATCGAGATGGACGGCTCCCGGGTCACTCTGGTGACCCTGCAGACCTTCTGAGACCACACCGTGTGAAAACCCCCTGAACACGCCGCGGGCCGGACTCCGTCTCGGAGTCCGGCCCGGCGCGTGAGTACCGGTGCGCCCTTACCTCTTGCGGGCGGTGGTCTTCTTGGCGGTGGTCGTGCGAGCCGCGGACTTCTTGGCGGGGGCCTTCGTGGCCGTCGCCTTCTTCGCCGGGGCCGACTTGTTGGCCGTCGCCTTCTTGGCGGTGGTCTTCTTCGCGGCGGTGGTCTTGGCGGCGCCCGTGGTCTTCTTGGCGGTCGTCTTCTTCGCCGTGGTCTTCTTGGCGGTCGCCGTGGTCTTCTTGGCGGTCGTCTTCTTCGCCGTGGTCTTCTTCGCGGCCGCGGTCGCCTTCTTCGCCGGGGCGGCCTTCTTCGCGGCGGCCTTCTTGACCGTCGCCGAAGAACCGCCGGTCAGGCTGCCCTTGGGAGCCTTCTTGACGGCGACCTCGCCGCCGCGCGGGAGCTTCTTCGAGCCGCTCACCAGGTCCTTGAAGCCCTGGCCGGCGCGGAAGCGCGGAACAGAGGTCTTCTTGACCCGAACCCGCTCGCCCGTCTGGGGGTTGCGGGCGTACCGGGCCGGGCGGTCGACCTTCTCGAACGAACCGAAGCCGGTGACCGAGACCCGGTCTCCGCCGACGACCGCGCGGACGATGGCGTCCAGGACCGCGTCGACCGCGTCGGCGGCCTGCTGACGGCCACCGACCTTGTCGGCAATCGCTTCTACGAGCTGCGCCTTGTTCACGTCTTCCCCTTCGGAGACATTGCCAGAACGTAAGTGTTCAAGCGTTTTCGCACGTTAGGCAGATATATACCGCAAATCAAACACGAAACGGGCTTATCACCCTTGTGCCGCAACGGATTCGGTTGTCTCGGACTTGTTCAGCGTTCCTCTTCGGGGATTCGACCCGCGTCGAGGTCCGCCGTGAAGGCCTCCAGACGCCTTGCCGCATCGGCGAGATCGTGCTTGGCCGCGGCCGTAATGACCAGCAGCTTCCGGGTCAGCGCCATCCGTACGCCCTCCGGGACTTGCAGTGCGCGCACTGTTGTGTGCGCTTCCTTGAGTTGGTCCGCGACTGCCGTATAGAGCTCGAGTTGGCCGTCGTGTTCCATGCACAGATTGTGCCATCTGGGGCGAGTTGTCGCCTGCTCAGGGTGCAACTGCCGCCTCAAACGGCCTTCCGGGCACTTGCGGAAGTCGCGGCTGTACAGGTCGCGTACCCCGGCAACACCCCTCCTAACGTGGGAAGTTGACGGCGACCGCGAGGGGGTGCAGGGCCGTTCGGGTGCAGACACAGCCGTACCCCCGATCGGGCTGATCGGGGGTACGGCGGGGGTGTTGCGGTGGCCGGAATTCGACCTGTTGGACGGCTCCGGGTCAGACCGGGAGCGTCCGCGGCTTGTACGAGGGGCGCTTGGCCTCGTAGGCGGCGATGTCCTCCTCGTTCTGGAGGGTGATGGAAATGTCGTCCAGACCGTTCAGCAGCCGCCAGCGGGCGTTCTCGTCCAGCTCGAAGGCGGCGGTGATGCCCTCGGCGCGCACCTCGCGGGCCTGAAGGTCGACCGTGATCTCGGCCGTGGGGTCCTTCTCCGTGAGCTCCTGGAGCGCGTCCACGATCTTCTGGTCCAGAACCACCGTGAGCAGGCCGTTCTTGAGCGAGTTACCGCGGAAGATGTCAGCGAACCGGGAGGAGATGACGGCCTTGAAGCCGTAGTTCTGCAGCGCCCACACCGCGTGCTCACGGGAGGAACCGGTGCCGAAGTCGGGACCGGCGACCAGGACCGTGGCGCCCTTGCGCTCGGGCTGGTTGAGGATGAACTTCTCGTCCTTGCGCCAGGCCTCGAACAGCCCGTCCTCGAAACCGTCCCTGGTCACCTTCTTGAGCCAGTGAGCAGGGATGATCTGGTCGGTGTCGACGTTGGAGCGGCGCAGCGGGACGGCCCGGCCGGTGTGCGTGGTGAATGCTTCCATGACTGATCAGACTCCAGCGGCGGCAGGGGCGTCGGACAGGTCGGCGGGCGAGGCCAGATGGCCCAGCACGGCGGTCGCGGCCGCGACCTGCGGCGACACCAGGTGCGTACGACCGCCCTTGCCCTGCCGGCCCTCGAAGTTGCGGTTGGAGGTGGACGCGGAGCGCTCACCCGGGGCCAGCTGGTCCGGGTTCATGCCCAGACACATCGAGCAGCCCGCGTGCCGCCATTCGGCGCCGGCCTCCTTGAAGACGACGTCCAGGCCCTCGGAGACGGCCTGGAGACCGACCCGCGCGGAGCCCGGGACGACCAGCATCCGTACACCGTCGGCGACTTTGCGGCCCTTGACGAGCTCGGCCGCCGCGCGCAGGTCCTCGATGCGGCCGTTGGTGCATGAACCTACGAAGACGGTGTCCACCTTGATGGAGGTGAGCGGCTGACCGGCCTCCAACCCCATGTATTCCAGGGCCTTTTCGGCGGCGAGGCGCTCCGAAGCGTCTTCGTACGAAGCGGGATCGGGGACGTTCGCCGAAAGCGGCGCGCCCTGGCCCGGGTTGGTGCCCCAGGTGACGAACGGCGCCAGCTCGTCGGCCTTGATGACGACCTCGGCGTCGAACTCGGCGTCGTCGTCCGTCTTCAGGGTCTTCCAGTACGCGACGGCCGCGTCCCAGTCCTCGCCCTTGGGCGCGTGCGGGCGGCCCTCGAGGTAGTCGAAGGTGGTCTGGTCGGGGGCGATCATGCCCGCGCGGGCACCGGCCTCGATCGACATGTTGCAGATGGTCATGCGGGCTTCCATCGACAGCTTCTCGATGGCGGAGCCGCGGTACTCCAGGACGTAGCCCTGGCCGCCGCCGGTGCCGATCCTGGCGATGATCGCCAGGATCAGGTCCTTGGCGGTGACGCCGTCGGGCAGTTCGCCGTCGACCGTGATGGCCATGGTCTTCGGGCGGACCAGCGGCAGCGTCTGGGTGGCCAGCACATGCTCGACCTGGGAGGTGCCGATGCCGAACGCCAGACCGCCGAAGGCCCCGTGCGTGGAGGTGTGGGAGTCACCGCAGACCACGGTCATGCCGGGCTGGGTCAGGCCCAGCTGCGGGCCGACGACGTGCACGACGCCCTGCTCGACGTCGCCCAGCGGGTGCAGGCGCACACCGAAGTCGGCGCAGTTCTTGCGCAGCGTCTCCAGCTGGATCCGGGAGACCGGGTCCGCGATGGGCTTGTCGATGTCGAGGGTCGGGGTGTTGTGGTCCTCGGTGGCGATGGTCAGGTCGAGCCGACGCACCTGGCGACCGCTCTTGCGCAGACCGTCGAAGGCCTGCGGGCTGGTCACCTCGTGCAGCAGGTGCAGATCGATGAAGAGGAGGTCGGGCTCGCCCTCGGCGCGCCGGACGACATGGTCGTCCCAGACCTTCTCCGCGAGTGTCCTACCCATCGCTTTCCCTCCGGCCGGCAAAGGTGCGCCGACCCAACTAGAGATCTTCAGGAAGCGGCGCCCGTGCCCCCTGTTGTCCGGGCAGCCGCCGCCAGGCCCGTTTGGTCCGCGGGCCGCTGTATGTCCAAGGGTTGCGCGTCTCACGAAAAAAGGAACTTGCGTTTCACAGAGTGAGACGCGAGTATCGTTGCATGGACAACAGTAGCGGCGTCGGCGTTCTGGACAAGGCAGCCCTTGTCCTCAGCGCCCTGGAGTCCGGTCCGGCCACCCTCGCGGGGCTTGTGGCGGCCACCGGACTGGCACGACCCACGGCCCACCGGCTGGCCGTGGCCCTGGAACACCACCGCATGGTGGCGCGCGACATGCAGGGCCGTTTCATTCTCGGCCCCCGCCTGGCGGAACTGGCCGCGGCCGCGGGTGAGGACCGCCTCCTCGCCACCGCCGGCCCGGTCCTCACCCACCTGCGGGACGTCACGGGCGAGAGCGCGCAGCTCTACCGCCGCCAGGGCGACATGCGCATCTGCGTCGCCGCGGCCGAGCGCCTGTCCGGCCTGCGGGACACCGTCCCGGTCGGCTCGACGCTCACCATGAAGGCCGGCTCCTCGGCCCAGATCCTGATGGCCTGGGAGGAGCCCGAGCGCCTGCACCGGGGTCTGCAGGGCGCCCGCTTCACGGCCACGGCCCTGTCGGGCGTACGGCGCCGCGGCTGGGCCCAGTCGATCGGCGAGCGCGAGCCGGGCGTCGCGTCCGTCTCCGCGCCCGTGCGCGGCCCCTCCAACCGCGTGGTGGCCGCCGTCTCGGTCTCCGGCCCCATCGAGCGCCTGACGCGCCACCCGGGCCGCATGCACGCCCAGGCGGTCATCGACGCCGCCGGCCGCCTCTCGGAGGCCCTGCGCCGCACCGGCTGACGTCGGGACACGACCAGCGGGGAGGACCTGCCCCAACGCCGCGGCAGGCCCTCCCCGTCCCCCGATCCCCCCGTCACATGGCTTCTTCGGCCACCTTCGCCCCCGCCGACCGGTGCGCGAACCGGTCCTTCGCGGTACGGCCCCGCCGCTCCAGCGGCACCTGACCGTGCGCGGCCGCCAGCCCGAAGGCCGGCATGTCGAAGTAGATCGACTCGTACGACCCCTCGGGCACCACGTAGGCCTCGTGCCACAGCCCCACATGCTGCCGGAGCCGGCCCTTCCTCTCCTTGCCGTTGAGGACCCCCCAGGCCCGCCGGTGGAACATGTCGGGCGCGTGCGCGTAGGCGTACAGCTTCTCCCTGGACTCCCAGTACTGGACGACGTAGTACGTCCGCGGCGAGGCCGTCAGCAGGACGTGGCCGAGCAGACCGCGCTCGGGCGCCTTGCCCAATTCGCGCAGCATCCGCGGCATGCCCGTCAGCACCGGCAGCCAGTGGTGCACCGCCCAGAAGTGGTTGATGCGCAGGCCGATCAGCAGGACGACCACGTCGCCCCTGGCGTTCGCGGTGGTGCGACCCGCGACCGGTTCGGCGAACATGACGAGCCCCCCGTTTCCCCTGTCGGACCGCGGCACTATCCTTGCGAGCGGTGCTTGGATAGTGGCACTCCCCAATGAAAGGCGCAAGGCATGCGGCTGGCCGAACTGAGCGAGCGCAGCGGGGTGTCCATCGCGACGATCAAGTACTACCTGCGCGAAGGGCTGTTGGCCCCCGGCCGACAGGTCAACGCGAGGACGGCCGAGTACGACGAGGAGCACCTGCGCAGGCTGCGGCTGATCCGCGCGATGATCCAGGTCGGCCGGGTACCGGTGGCGACGGTCCGGGAGGTGCTGGGACACGTCGACGATGACTCACTGCCCCGCGCGCTCCGCCTGGGTGCCTCGGTCTGGGCGCTGCCCCAGGTGCCGGAACCGGACGCGGAGGACGAGTTCGTCCAGGGCGCACGGCTCGCGATGGAGGAACTGCTCGCCACCCTGGGCTGGTCCAACGCGCAGTCCCTGGCCCCCCTCTCCCCCGCCTTCCGCTCCCTGGTGGTGGCGGTGGCCGCGCTGCGCCGGCTCGGCTACGACTGGAGCCCCGAGACCCTCCTGCCCTACGCCCGGCTGATGCACCAAGTGGCGCAGCTGGACCTGGAGTTCATGGAGTCGCACGTCTCCGAGGCGGAGAAGGCGGAGGTCGCGGTGCTGGGCGTGGTCCTCGTCGACCCGATGCTGCGGGCGCTGCACCGGCTGGCGCAGGAGGAGGAGTCGACCCGGCGGTACGGCTTCGAGTAGGTCCCGCGCGAACGACGAAGGCCCCCCACCGAAGTGGAGGGCCTTCTCGCTACGTACCCCCGACCGGATTCGAACCGGCGCTACCGCCTTGAGAGGGCGGCGTGCTAGGCCGCTACACAACGGGGGCGTGGAGCCTGCTGGCGTTGAGTACTACATCGCCGCAGGTCCGAGCTGGTCTACCTGGACTCGAACCAAGACTAACTGAACCAGAATCAGCCGTGCTGCCAATTACACCATAGACCAATGTGGTTTAGACCAGACAGTACCCCCGACCGGATTCGAACCGGCGCTACCGCCTTGAGAGGGCGGCGTGCTAGGCCGCTACACAACGGGGGCCCTAGCGATCCTGCATCGATGGTGGTGGGAGCTACCCGAGCCACCTTCGCGGGAAGGATCTGTACCCCCGACCGGATTCGAACCGGCGCTACTGCCTTGAGAGGGCAGCGTGCTAGGCCGCTACACAACGGGGGCTTTGCAGATGAGCTCTGCGAGCTGGCCTACCTGGACTCGAACCAAGACTAACTGAACCAGAATCAGTCGTGCTGCCAATTACACCATAGGCCACTGGAACGCAAGCCCCGAGGGGGATCTTGTTCTAGTTGTACGCTCCGGGTTTCCGGCCTCTCGGCCCGCTCCCCTCGGCGCAGGAAGAACATTACCCGAAGGTGGACGGGGCTCCAAAACGGGTATCCGCGCCGAGGAGCGCGGGGAGTTCGGCGAGGCCGGCGATCCGGTGGAGACCGACGGGCGGGTCGTCGGCCGCGTAGACCCCGTCACGGTCGATCCAGAAGGAGCGCAGTCCGGCCGCCGCGGCGCCGCGGCCGTCGGTCTCCGGGTGGTCGCCGACGTAGGCCACCCCGTCTCGTCGATGAGGTAGACGCTCTCGTCGAAGATCTCCAGCACGACGACGACCATGATCGCGCCGACGCGGTGTAACCGATACGCCAAGGGGCGGCACCCGGAACCACTGGGTGCCGCCCCTCAGATGTCCGCTACGCCGCCAGCTTCGCCAGGGCCGCGTCGATGCGGGCCAGCGTCGTCTCCTTGCCCAGGATCTCCAGGGACTCGAAGAGGGGCAGGCCGACCGTGCGGCCGGTGACGGCCACGCGGACCGGGGCCTGGGCCTTGCCGAGCTTGAGGCCGTGGGCCTCGCCGGCGGCCAGGACGGCCTCCTTGAGGGACTCCGCCGAGGTCCAGTCCGCGGCCTGGAGCTTCTCGCGGGCCGTCGCGAGGAGGGCGTCGCTGCCCTCCTTCATGGCCTTCGTCCAGCTCGGCTCGTCGAAGACCGGCTCGGGCAGGAACAGGAAGTCGACGTTGTCCGTGATCTCCGACAGGACCTTCAGACGGGTCTGCGCGTGCGGGGCGACCGCCTGCCACTTCGCCTCGTCGAAGTCCTCCGGCGCCCACGGGGCGAACGGGGCCCTGAGCCAGGGGGCGCAGCGCTCGGTGAAGTCCTTCACGTCCAGCAGGCGGATGTGGTCGGCGTTGATCGCCTCGCACTTCTTCAGGTCGAAGCGCGCCGGGTTGGGGTTCACGTCCGCGACGTCGAAGGCGGCGACCATCTCGTCCATCGTGAAGATGTCCTGGTCGGCCGAGAGGGACCAGCCGAGCAGCGAGAGGTAGTTGAGCAGCCCCTCGGGGAGGAAGCCGCGCTCGCGGTAGAGGTTGAGCGAGGACTGCGGGTCGCGCTTGGAGAGCTTCTTGTTGCCCTCGCCCATGACGTACGGCAGGTGGCCGAAGTGCGGGGTGCCCTTGGCGATGCCGAGCTCGATGAGCGCCTTGTAGAGGGCGATCTGGCGGGGCGTGGAGGAGAGCAGGTCCTCGCCGCGCAGGACGTGGGTGATCTCCATCAGGGCGTCGTCGACGGGGTTGACCAGGGTGTAGAGCGGGGCTCCGTTGGCGCGGACGATGCCGTAGTCCGGGACGTTCTCCGGGGTGAAGGTCAGCTCCCCGCGGACCAGGTCCGTGAAGGTGATCGTCTCGTCGGGCATGCGGAAGCGGACGATCGGCGAGCGGCCCTGGGCCTGGTACTCCTCGACCTGCGCGTCGGTCAGGTCGCGGCAGTGGCCGTCGTAGCCGGAGGGCTTGCCGGCGGCGCGGGCGGCCTCGCGGCGGGTGTCCAGCTCCTCCTGGGAGCAGTAGCAGCGGTAGGCGTGGCCGGCGTCCAGGAGCTTGGCCGCGACGTCCTTGTAGAGGTCCATGCGCTGCGACTGGCGGTACGGCGCGTGCGGGCCGCCGATCTCGGGGCCCTCGTCCCAGTCGAAGCCCAGCCAGCGCATCGAGTCGAGCAGCTGGGTGTACGACTCCTCGGAGTCACGGGCCGCGTCGGTGTCCTCGATGCGGAAGACGAGCGTGCCCTGGTGGTGCTTGGCGAACGCCCAGTTGAACAGGGCGGTGCGGACCAGGCCCACGTGGGGGTTACCGGTGGGTGAGGGGCAGAACCGGACGCGGACGGGGGGGACGGGTGCGCTAGCCACGCTTGACAACCTTGTTGGTGAGAGTGCCGATGCCTTCGATGGTGACGGCGACCTCGTCGCCGACGGTGAGCGGTCCGACGCCTGCCGGGGTGCCCGTGAGGATGACGTCGCCGGGGAGCAGCGTCATGGCCTCGGAGATGTTGACGATCAGATCCTCGATGCCGTGGATCATCTCGCTGGTGCGGCCGAGCTGGCGCTGCTCGCCGTTGACGGTGAGCTGGATCGTCAGGTCGGAGGCCGTCTCCAGGTCCAGGTCCGTCTCCACCCAGGGGCCCAGCGGGCAGGAGCTGTCGAAGCCCTTCGCCCGGGCCCACTGCTTCTCGCGCTTCTGGACGTCACGGGCGGTGATGTCGTTCGCGCAGGTGAAGCCGAAGATGACGTCCTTGACGCGGTCACGCGGGACCTCGCGGCACATGCGGCCGATGACGACGGCCAGTTCGGCCTCGTGGTGGACGTCCTCGGAGAAGGAGGGGTACCGGATCTCGTCGCCGGGGCCGATCACCGAGGTGGAGGGCTTGAAGAAGGCGAACGGGGCGTCGGGGACCTCGTTGCCGAGTTCACGCGCGTGCTCGGCGTAGTTGCGGCCGAAGGCCACGACCTTGTTGGGGAGCACCGGCGGCAGCAGCCTGACCTTGCTCAGCGGGACCTTGGTGCCGGAGAGCTCGAAGTCCGCGAACGGGATGCCCTTGATGATGTCGAGGACGAGCTCCTCGGGCTTGTCACCCTCGACCGCGCCGAAGGCGACGTTCCCGTCGATGGAGAATCTGGCGATGCGCACGGGATTCCTGGGCCCCTCACTGAGCTGGCTGGAGTCTGACGCTCCAGGCTAACGCGGGGAGGGGTGCCCAGAGCCTTTGGGCACCCCTGCGGGTGGGCGCCTCGCGGTCACGGCGGGCGCCCGGACGGTCGTACGGCTGTGATCTACTCGGCGGCGGCGGTGACCGGGACGTCCATCAGGACCGTGCGGCGCGGGTTGGCCGTCTGGGCCGGGAGGTCGACGGCGTGCTCCGGGAGCTCCGGGGTCCGCAGGTCGTCGGCGTCCTCGAGGTGCGCCAGCGTCGTGCGCCGCGGATTGGCAATGTTGCGGAACATCATCGTCGTCTTCACGGTTGTACGGAACCTTGTCGTCGTCGGGCGCCGGGCGGGTCCCCAAGGGGCCGTCGGGGGGCGCGGGTTGTCAAAGTGTTACGTCTTGTAAAGCGTCAGGCTAAACATGCGATTCCCCTTCGAAGGCGCGAAGACCCCATGATCCCCGTGTGAGTTTGCTCACCAGTCAGGGCGCAAACCGGTCAATTCAGGCCCGCAACTCACCCCAACGAAACGGACATTGACCCCCTGAAGCCACCATTCCGCTCCTGATCATGGCGACTGGGACACCCGCACCATGACAGGGTTCCGCCCGGGTAAGTCCGGTTTGGGGTAGATCACTTTCTACGTCTGGTAACCCGCCCCTCACGTGCTGTCACGGAAGTCACAGCCTGGCCTACGGCCCTTGTTGGAGATCCGGCACTGTGCTGGAATCTCACGGACCGCCGCAGGAACGAGCCGGCGCACAGGGGGCGCTTCGCGCGCCGAGTGGCGGCGAGAAGGGGGAACCAGCGCCGGTCACTCACGACCATCGGGGGGCGTAATTCAGGACGCCCCCTAGTACGCCGACACCGTGCTCCTCCGTTCACGCGGAGGGGCGCCTGGTCCAGAGGTTGCGACGCTAGTGCAGGGACGTTTCAAGAGGGATGGCAGCGCTTCGGCGGAGCCGGAGCCGCACGGCGGGACTGGCCCCATGAAAGGCAGCTCCGCGCCCCAGCACGCCCAGAACCCGGGCCCGTCCGGCGACGGAGGCGACCGCTCCGGGCGTCCCGGCACGGCGTCCTCCGCTTCCGCGAACCCCGCCGCCCCGACGGGCAAGCCGAAGAACCCGACCGGTCCCGGCTCGCGCATGGCCCTGCGCAACTGGCGTATCTCCACACGTCTGGTCTCGCTGCTCGCGCTGCCCGTGGTCGCGGCCACCTCGCTGGGCGCCCTGCGCATCAGCGACAACATGGACGACATCCAGCAGCTCGAGAACATGAAGCTGCTGACGGACATGACCAAGCAGGCGACGGCGCTGGCCGACGCGCTCCAGGCGGAGCGTGACCAGTCGGCCGGACCGCTGGCGCACGGCTCCAGCGCGACCGACTACACGATCAAGGGGCTGCGGGACAAGACCGACCGCGCCAGGGAAGACTTCGTCGACGCCTCCGAGGAGATCGACGACAGCAACGACGGCAGCCTCCAGGGCATCCGCGAGAACCTGGTGCTGCTCGTCCACAACCTGAGCGACATCGAGCAGGTCCGTAACTCCGCGTACGAGTCCCAGGGCAACTCCACCCAGACGGTGGAGGCGTACCACCGCCTCATCACGCAGCTGCTCGGTCTGTCGCAGGACATGGCGCAGGCGACCAGCAACCCCGAGATGATCCAGCGCACGCGTGCCCTGGCGGCCTTCTCCGCCGCCAAGGAGTACGCCTCCGTGCAGCGCGCGGTCCTCGCCGCGGCCCTGCCCCCGAACAAGAACGAGTTCGGCGACCTCTCCGAGAACGACCGCCTCTACGGCCAGTCGGCGTTCGAGAACGAGGAAGCCGACATCAAGAGCTTCGTCGCGATCTACGGCAAGAGCAGCGGCGCCGCCGAACTGCTCGACCCGATCAGCGACAACAACGCGACCATCGAGTCCGCCGAGACCTACGCCAGCCGCGCCCTGCGGTCCGAGGACGGTCTGGAGAACCTGGACAAGCGGTCGTACAAGGACTGGCTGGACGACAGCTCCACCAAGATCGACCAGATGGGCAAGATCGAGCACACGCTGCTCGAGGAGATGGAGCAGAAGGCCCGCGAGCTGCGCAACGAGTCGGAGCAGGAAGCGATCATCTCCGGTGCGCTGATCCTGCTCGTGCTCGGCATCTCGCTGGTCGGCGCCTTCGTCGTGGCCCGCTCCATGATCCGCTCGCTGCGCCGGCTGGAGGAGACCGCCACCAAGGTCGCCACGGACCGGCTGCCCGAGCTGGTCAAGCAGCTGTCCGAGTCCGACCCGCAGGACGTCGACACGTCCGTGGAGTCGGTCGGTGTGCACTCCCGGGACGAGATCGGCAAGGTCGCCGCGGCCTTCGACGACGTGCACCGCGAGGCGGTCCGCCTCGCCGCCGAGCAGGCCCTGCTGCGGGGCAACGTCAACGCGATGTTCACCAACCTCTCGCGCCGCTCCCAGGGCCTCATCCAGCGCCAGCTGTCGCTGATCTCCGAGCTCGAGTCCCGTGAGGCCGACCCGGACCAGCTGTCCTCGCTGTTCAAGCTGGACCACCTCGCGACCCGTATGCGCCGGAACGGCGAGAACCTCCTCGTCCTCGCCGGTGAGGAGCCCGGCCGCCGCTGGACCCGCCCGGTCCCGCTGGTCGACGTGCTCCGCGCCGCCGCCTCCGAGGTGGAGCAGTACGAGCGCATCGAGCTGTCCTCGGTCCCGACCACCGAGGTCGCCGGCCGCGTCGTCAACGACCTCGTGCACCTGCTCGCCGAGCTGCTGGAGAACGCGACCTCGTTCTCCTCCCCGCAGACCAAGGTCAAGGTCACCGGTCACGCGCTGCCCGACGGCCGCGTGCTGATCGAGATCCACGACACCGGCATCGGCCTCTCCCCCGAGGACCTCGCCGCGATCAACGAGCGGCTCGCCTCGCCGCCCACCGTGGACGTCTCCGTCTCCCGCCGCATGGGCCTGTTCGTGGTCGGCCGGCTGTCGCAGCGCCACGGCATCCGCATCCAGCTCCGCCCGTCCGACTCCGGTGGTACGACCGCGCTGGTCATGCTGCCCGTCGATGTCGCCCAGGGCGGCAAGAAGCCGCAGCCCAAGCCCGGTCAGGGTGCCGGTGGCGCCCCGTCCGTCGCGCAGGCGGCCGCCGGTGTGGCCGCGGCCCGCCGGGGTGGCGGTCAGCAGGGTGGCGGCCCGCTCGGCGCGGGTGCGCCCGCCGGTGGCGGTGTCCTCGGCGCGGGCGCGCAGTCCGGTGGCCGGCTCGGTACCGGTCAGGGACCGCGGGCGGCGCTGCCGGGCACGGGCAACGGCGGTCGTCCGGGTGCGCCGGGTGGCGCGCGCGGTCCGCAGTCCCCGTCGGCCCCCGCTCAGGGCCGGCCCTCGCCCGCCGGTGCGGGCGCCGGGTTCGGCGGTCAGGCGCCGGGCGCCCCGCAGGGCCTCCAGGCCGCGGGCACGTCCGCGCCGCAGAACGCCTTCGGCGGCGGGCGCGGTCCGGTGCCGCCGCAGCAGTCCCCCGCCGCCGGCAACTCCGGCAACGCGGGCAACGAACAGCAGCAGGGCCGTCGCCGTGGACGTCAGCTCCCGGGCCGTGGTGGTCCGCGGGCCGAGCTGCCCGGCGGCAACGCCCAGCAGCCCCGGACGCCGAGCTGGAGCGACGAGAACGCCCAGCCGCAGGTCTCCCGGGCCTCGCTGGACACCCCGCGCGGCCATGACGAGCAGGACGCCTCGCAGACGTCCCGGATGCCGCGGATCGACGACCGGCAGGGTCCGGGCGCCACCACGGAGATGCCCGCGATCGGCCGGTTCGACGGCCACCAGGGTCCCGGCTCCACCTCCGAGTTCGCCCGCCCCGACTTCGATGCGCCGCAGAACGCGCCGCAGAACGCGCCGCAGAACACCGGTCAGTTCGCCCGCTCCGAGTTCGACGCCCCGCAGAACGGCACGGACTCGTACGTCCGCCCGGACGTGTACGGCTCCCCGGCACACAGCGGCCCCGCCGCGACGGGCCAGTTCGCCGCTCCACAGGGCTACGACAACGGCTCCACGGGCCAGTTCCCGATGCCGGGCCAGGACGGCGGCTCCAGCACCGGCCAGCACGCGCTGCCCGGTCACCACAACCCCCAGCAGACCGGTCAGTTCGAGCGGCCGCAGCAGAACGTCGGGCACGGTCCCGCCGACTTCGGCGCCCCGCGTCCCCCGGTCCCGCAGCGTCCGCAGCGCCCCGTCCGCCAGGAGCCCGAGGCACTGCCGCCGGCGCCCCCCGGCGGCGGCGACGGGCGGACGCCGCTGTACGACACCCTGGAGACCAACTGGTTCCACGGTCAGCAGGACCAGCAGCAGGACAGCGCTCCGGCCGAGACGCCGCAGCAGCAGACCCCTGCGGCCCCTGCCCAGCGTCCGGCGGCCAGCGCCGGGTGGCGCAGCTCGCCGAACGACGACCTCGTCCGGCAGGCGGAGCGCGTACGGCAGCCGGCTGCCGGCGGTGTCACCACCTCCGGTCTGCCGCGCCGGGTGCCCCGGGCGAACCTCGTCCCGGGCACGGCTCAGCAGCAACAGCACCAAAGCGGTCCGGCGGTCTCGCGTGCGCCTGATGACGTACGCGGCCGACTGACCAATCTCCGTCGGGGTATCGCGCAAGGTCGTCAGGCCGGCACCGGTCAGACGGGCAGCTTCCCGAGCCCCACTCACCAGCAGGAGCACTAGTTGAGCCCGATGAGCCAGGCGGCACAGAACCTGAACTGGTTGATCACCAACTTCGTGGACAACACCCCCGGGGTGTCCCACACCGTCGTCGTGTCCGCCGACGGCCTTCTGCTGGCGATGTCCGAGGGTTTCCCGCGTGACCGTGCCGACCAGCTGGCGGCCGTCGCGTCGGGACTCACCTCGCTGACGGCCGGGGCCTCCCGGATCTTCGAGGGCGGCAACGTGGCACAGACGGTCGTCGAGATGGAGCGGGGATTCCTGTTCCTGATGTCCGTCTCGGACGGCTCTTCACTGGCCGTCCTCGCCCACCCCGAGTGCGACATCGGCCTCGTCGGCTACGAGATGGCACTGCTCGTCGACCGCGCGGGAGCGGTGCTCACGCCCGATCTCCGCGCCGAACTACAGGGCAGTCTGCTTCACTGACCGGCCCGGATCCACCCGTCTCACCACATCACCGTCCGGCCGCCACAATCCCCCCACAGGCCATGTCAGACGGCTTGCTGACCGACTTGCTGTCCCGCCCGGAGGATTCATGACCCCGCCCACCGCCTCTCATGATCCGTACGCGGAGCCGTACGAGGATGAGGGCGACCAGCCGCTGGTACGTCCGTACGCGATGACCGGCGGCCGGACCCGGCCGCGCTACCAGCTCGCCATCGAGGCCCTGATCAGCACGACGGCCGACCCGGCAGCGCTCATGGGGCTGCTCCCGGAGCACCAGCGCATCTGCCACCTGTGCCGTGAGGTCAAGTCGGTGGCGGAGGTGTCGGCACTGCTGGCCATGCCGCTCGGCGTGGCCCGCATCCTCGTCGCGGACCTCGCCGAGGCCGGACTTGTCGCCATTCACCAGCCGGGCGGCGACGAGAGCACCGGCGCTCCGGACGTGACACTGCTCGAAAGGGTGCTCAGTGGACTTCGCAAGCTCTGACGGAGGCCGGGCGACCACCTCCGCGAAGATCGTGGTGGCCGGCGGCTTCGGCGTCGGCAAGACCACGTTCGTGGGCGCCGTCTCCGAGATCAACCCGCTGCGCACCGAGGCCGTGATGACCTCGGCGAGCGCGGGGATCGACGACCTCACGCACACCGGGGACAAGACCACCACCACGGTGGCCATGGACTTCGGCCGCATCACGCTCGACCAGGACCTGATCCTGTACCTCTTCGGTACGCCGGGCCAGGACCGCTTCTGGTTCATGTGGGACGACCTGGTCCGCGGCGCGATCGGCGCGGTCGTGCTGGTGGACACCCGGCGTCTCGCCGACTGCTTCCCCGCGGTCGACTACTTCGAGAACAGCGGCCTGCCCTTCGTCGTGGCCCTCAACGGCTTCGACGGACACCAGCCGTACGCCCCGGAGGAGGTGCGCGAGGCGCTCCAGATCGGACCGGACACCCCGATCATCACCACGGACGCCCGGCACCGCTCGGATGCGAAGAGTGCGCTGATCACGCTGGTGGAGCACGCTTTGATGGCACGCCTGCGCTAGCACCCAAATCGTCCCTTGTATACGGCACTTGTCGTAGAGGTCCCGGAGCCGGCTGTGTCCTTTGACACGGTCGGCCCCGGTGTTCATAACGTTTCGGCAGAGGAATCGGGTGGTATGGCCACGCGTCGTTGTCAAGTGGTGCCGCTGCGCGCACGAAGGCCCCGTCTTTTGACGGGGCTCGCTCTTTATGACCGTTTTATCTAGGACTTACAACCGTGGGCCCCACCGGTCTCCCATGTTTGGAGGTCCGTAGGCCCCCATGCTGGAATGCCTGAACTGCCCAATAGTCAAAGACGTACTCACTAGTCGATGGCGATATGGGCTCTGAGAGACTGCGGCACAACGTTGGTGCCGACCCCGCCGAGAGGTTGTTGGTCGAGTGAGGCGAAGCAAGAACGGTCCCGAGCCGTCGGCGCGGGGCAACTTCACCCCGCCGCCGCGCGGAGCGGCGTCCGCCCCTGTGCCCGGTTCGGAACCGACGGCCGCTCCCGCCCCGAGCGGCGGCCGTCTCTCCCCGCGCAACTGGCGTGTACCGACCCGGCTGAACGCGATCCTGCTCATACCCGTGCTGGTCGGCCTCGTCATGGGCGGCTTCCAGGTGAAGAGCTCGATCGACACCTGGCAGGAGGCCGAGGACGCGGAGAAGACCGCTCGCCTGGTCCAGGCCGCCCTGACCTACGGCGACGCCCTCTACACCGAGCGCGACACCACCGCCGCCCCGCTGTTGCAGGGCCTGGGTGCGGACGACAAGACGGTCGTCGCCGCCCGCAAGGCCACGGACACCGCCGCCGACGCCTTCGACCAGGCCGCGCAGAACATGCCGCAGAAGGCGGGCCTCAAGCGCCGCCTGGAGCTGTTCCGCGAGGAGGAGCCCAAGCTCCAGTCCCTGCGCACGGCCGCGTACACCAAGCGGCTCACGGGGGTGAAGACCGAAGAGGGTTACGTCGAGGTCGCGCACCCCCTGATGGAGTTCGCCAACGAGCTCGGTCTCGGCACCGGAAACATCACCAGCTACGGCCGTACCGTCTACGCCATCGCGCTGACCAAGGCCTCCCTGTCGCTCGAGCGCGCCATCGGCATGCACCTGCTGATCAAGCCGGGCCCCGAGGACTCCGACCTGGCCGCCCAGCGCACCGCGCTCACCTCGTACGCCTACCTCGAGGGCATCGCCATCGAGGAGTACATCGGCGGTGGCACCGAGGCCGACGCGCAGAAGCTGACCACGCTGCAGAAGCAGGCGGCGGCGGACGGCGCGGCGATGGCCCAGCAGGCCAAGCAGAAGAACCCGGACTACGTGGCCCCGCCGGAGAACCCGGTCACGATGGTCAAGTACATCGGTTCGCTGACCTCCACGGACAAGTCCGAGCGTGACGCGCTCGCCACGAAGGGTGTCACCGCCGAGAACTGGTGGGCGGTCAACACCCTCAAGTACAACGCCTACCGCACCATCGAGTCCGACATGGCCGACAAGGCGGTGGCCGAGGCCGCGAGCATCGCCGACGACGCCAAGCGGGACGCCTTCATCACCGGCGCCGCGGTCGTGGTCGCCCTGCTCGCCGCGTTCATCCTGGCCGGCATGGTCGCCCGCCAGATGTCCCGCGCGATGCGCCAGCTGCGCAACGCCGCCTTCGGCATCGCCGAGCAGCGCCTGCCGATGCTGGTCGACCAGCTCTCCCGTACCGACCCCGGCCGGGTCGACACCCGGGTGGCGCCGATCCCGATCAACTCGACCGACGAGATCGGCGAGGTCGCCCGGGCCTTCGACCAGGTCCACCGCGAGGCCGTCCGGCTCGCCGCCGAGCAGGCCCTGCTGCGGGGCAACATCAACGCGATCTTCACCAACCTCTCCCGCCGCAACCAGTCCCTGATCGAGGGCCAGCTGACCCTGATCACCGAACTGGAGAACAACGAGGCCGACCCGGACCAGCTGGAGAACCTCTTCCGCCTGGACCACCTCGCGACCCGTATGCGCCGCAACGGTGAGAACCTCCTGGTCCTCGCCGGCGAGGAGCCCGGCCGCCGCTGGGACCAGCCGGTCCCGCTGGTCGACGTGCTGCGCGCCGCCTCCTCCGAGGTGGAGCAGTACGAGCGCATCGAGCTGTCCGGTGTCCCGGAGGCCGAGATCCACGGCCGCGCCGTGACCGACCTCGTGCACCTGCTCGCCGAGCTGCTGGAGAACGCCACCACGTTCTCCTCCCCGCAGACCAAGGTCCGCGTCACCGCGACCCGTCTGCCCGACGGCCGCGTGATGATCGAGATCCACGACAAGGGCATCGGTCTGACCGCCGAGGACTTCGCGGACATCAACCACAAGCTGGCCAACCCGCCGACCGTGGACGCCGCGATCTCGCAGCGCATGGGCCTGTTCGTGGTCGGCCGGCTGTCCGACCGGCACGGCATCCGCGTCCAGCTGCGCCCCTCGGGCGAGCAGGCCGGCACGACCTCGCTGGTCATGCTGCCCGACGCGATCACCCACGGTGGCGGTGGCGAGCAGCAGCCGGCCGCCGACGAGTTCACGGTCTCGCAGATCATCCCGGAGCAGAGCTTCGGCGGCGAGGACTTCGGCAACGGCGGCCTGCCCATGCGCACGGCCGCGGAGCTGGGCTTCGACGACAGCCGCTACACCGAGGTCCCGGACGACATCCGTGAGCTGGACCCGGTGGGCCGCTCCCTCATGCGTGAGGAGCGCCGCGCGGCCCTGGAGGCCCAGGCCCAGAGCGAGCAGTCCCTGGAGGGCTCCGCGGGCCAGTCGTACGGCGACGGGTTCGACACCCGGCCGACCGGCTACGACAACGGCCACGGCGGTTACCCGCAGCCCGGCGCCTACGAGGAGCAGCAGCAGTCGGCCTACGCCGAGCCGCAGCACGCCCCGTACGAGGAGCAGCAGCAGCCGTCGTACGACGAGCAGTACTACGCGCCGAACGGCGGGCTGCCGCAGAACGACGCCTACTCCGCAGGCGGGGGCTACCCCGAGTCGGCCGCCACCGGCTATGCGGAGTCGGCCCAGGAGGAGCAGACGGGTGCGCACGCCTCCGTCCCGGACTCCATTCCGGCCTTCGAGGAGCGCCGCTACCAGGACGACTGGCCGCAGCAGGACGGGTACCAGAACGGGTACCAGGAGCAGTACGCTCCCGAAGCGGAATCCGCGCAGGCCGCTGACGTCAGTGAGCGCGACCGCGTAGGCTTCGACCGTCCGGGTCCGGCCCCGTCGGCCGTCCACGACCTGACCGAGGCAGGGCTTCCCCGCCGCGGATCCACCGGGGGCGGAGCGAACGGCGCGTCTCGTGCGAACGGCACGGGCAGCACGACCGACATGTTCGGCTCGCGGCCCGTGAACCAGGAGCAGGCGTCCTCCGCACCGGAGAGCAACGGCACCGGCAACGGCGACTGGCGCTCGGCCAACGACGAGCGCTGGCAGCAGGCATCGGCGCTTCGCAAGCCCAAGGCGGGCGGGGTCACCTCCTCCGGTCTGCCGAGGCGGGTGCCCAAGGCCAACCTGGTCGAGGGCGCCGCCGAGAACACCCCCCAGGGCGGCCCACAGGTCTCCCGCGCTCCCGAGGACGTCCGGGGCAGGTTGAGCAACCTGCGCCGCGGTGTCGAGCGGGGCCGCAGCGCAAGCAGTGAAACGAACGGTCAGGGCTTCGGTTCTGACAGCACCTACAACCAGGAGCGTTAGTGTGAGCCCGATGAGCCAGGCGGCACAGAACCTGAACTGGTTGATCACCAACTTCGTGGACAACACCCCCGGGGTGTCCCACACGGTGGTGGTCTCCGCCGACGGACTCCTTCTGGCGATGTCCGAGGGTTTTCCGCGTGACCGCGCCGACCAGCTTGCGGCCGTCGCCTCCGGTCTGACCTCACTGACCGCAGGTGCCTCGCGCATCTTCGAGGGCGGCAGCGTGAACCAGACGGTTGTGGAGATGGAGCGGGGATTCCTCTTCATCATGTCCGTCTCCGACGGATCCTCGCTCGCAGTTCTCGCACATCCGGAGGCGGACATCGGTCTCATCGGGTACGAGATGGCACTCCTGGTGGACCGTGCCGGTACGGTCCTGACGCCCGATCTGCGCGCGGAGCTCCAAGGGAGCCTGCTCAACTAATAGACAGACGGTGCGTTTTGGCGTCCCGGGGCCGTAAGGTTTCGGGACGGCGGCTCCACAGTGATGCGGTGCCCGGCGCAGTCGGAGGAGGAGAGAAAGTGGCAACACCCCCAGGCGGTTCATCGTCCGGTAATTGGTCGTACGGCCCTGGCCAGGGTCAGAACGATGGTTCCCAGAACCCGAACCGTTACAACTTCCCCTCCGCGCCCAGCCACCGGCAGCCGTACGCGCCCCAGGGCCCCGGCCCCTCGCCGTACGACCAGCCGTCGGCACCGCGCATCCAGCCGGTGCAGCCGCAGCGACGTGCCCCTGAGTCGGCGCCCGCAGGGTCGTCGCACAACCCCTTGGTGCGCCCGTACGCCATGACCGGCGGCCGGACGCGCCCCCGCTACCAGCTCGCCATCGAGGCACTGGTGCACACCACCGCGCAGCCGCATCAGATGCAGGGCCAGTTGCCCGAGCATCAGCGGATCTGCAACCTCTGCCGTGAGATCAAGTCGGTAGCCGAGGTCTCGGCCCTGCTGACCATCCCTCTCGGTGTGGCCAGGATCCTCGTCGCCGACTTGGCGGAGGCAGGCCTGGTCGCCATTCATCAGCCCGGCGGCGACGAGAGCGCCGGCGGCCAGCCAGACGTGACACTGCTCGAAAGGGTGCTCAGTGGACTTCGCAAGCTCTAGCGGCGGTCCTTCCCGCTCCACCACCTCGGCGAAGATCGTGGTGGCGGGTGGCTTCGGCGTGGGCAAGACCACGTTCGTCGGGGCCGTTTCGGAGATCAACCCGCTGCGCACAGAGGCCGTCATGACGTCTGCTTCGGCGGGCATCGACGACCTCACCCACACCGGAGACAAGACCACGACGACCGTGGCGATGGACTTCGGCCGTATCACCCTGGACCAGGACCTGATCCTGTACCTCTTCGGTACGCCCGGTCAGGACCGTTTCTGGTTCATGTGGGACGACCTGGTGCGCGGTGCGATCGGCGCGATCGTCCTCGTTGACACGAGGCGCCTCGCCGACTGCTTCCCGGCGGTCGACTACTTCGAGAACTCGGGGCTTCCTTTTGTAATCGCCCTGAACGGGTTCGACGGGAACCAGCCGTACAACCCGGACGAGGTCCGCGAGGCCCTCCAGATCGGCCCGGACACCCCGATCATCACGACCGACGCGCGCCACCGCGCGGACGCGAAGTCGGCGCTGATCACGCTGGTGGAGCACGCGCTCATGGCGCGCCTGCGGTAACGTTCGAACGCTTGAACGAGGGGCGCCCTCTCCCGCTCGGAGAGGGCGCCCTTTCGAGTCTTCACGAGCAGGGGGTCGGGGCATGGCGGCGGGAGACCGAGAGACCGACGTGGCGGATCTGGTGCGGGACATCGAGCGCATCACGCGGGCCCGCGGTGTCGACCTGGGTGAGGTGCGGACCGTGCACGGGACGGACGCCGGTGTCGAGGTGGACAGCGAGCGCGGCGCGGTGGCCGTGTACCTACGGCCGGAGCGGAGCTTCCACGTACGGATCGCGCCGCACCGTGTCCTCACCTGGTCGGAGGGCTGGACCGACGACCTCGTCGCGGCCGTGGGCGTGGCCGACCTGTGGCGCCGGGGAGCCCGTCTCCGGGAGGTGCACGGGCGGTTCCCGTTCATGAGCTGGAGCGAACTGGCCCAGGCGTTCGAGGACGGTGTCCCCGCGGCCGGCAAGTGGCGCGAACTGCTGAACAGCGACTGGCACCTGAACGACCGCCCGATCCTCCGGGCCGGCCACGCGCACCCTGAGCTGCGGGCGTTCTACCCGGACATGAGCCACGGAAGTCTGATGCTGTGCCGCAGACCGTTCGATCTGGAGTCCGGCCTGGCGAAGATCATGCCCCTGTCCGGGGACCGCTACCGGGTGTCCATGCAGCCGGCCGGGTTCCGGCGTGAGGTGACCTCGCTCGGCGAGGCACTGGACCTCGCGGCGTCCTGGTTCCGGGAGACGGAAACCCCGCCCTCCGGTTGAGGAGAGCGGGGCCGTCGGGCCTTGAGAAGGCTCAGGAGGGCCTGGCGGGCCCTGGAAGGTCAGTGCCAGCTGTGCGGGGCTCGGAAGCCGCCCTCGCGCTCCAGGCGGCGCCAGCCGGCCTTGGGGTGGGGGCGGTGGTCCGGGGCAGCGGGCTGGGCGGCGGCGCGGGCGAGGAGGACGGCCGTGATGGCGGCGACCTCCTCGGGCCCGGCGTGGCCCTTCTCGACGCGGATGTCAGGGGTGTTCATAGGTCTCAGTCTCCGTGAGAGAGGTTTCCGCAGCGGTACCGGTGGGTTACTGCGGGGGGTTGCCGTGCTTGCGGGAGGGCAGGTCGGCGTGCTTGGACTGGAGCATCGCCAGGGACCGGATCAGCACCTCGCGGGTCTCCGCCGGGTCGATCACGTCGTCCACCAGGCCGCGCTCCGCCGCGTAGTACGGGTGCATGAGCTCGGACTTGTACTCCTTGACCATGCGGGCCCGCATGACCTCGGGGTCCTCGGCGTCGGCGATCTGACGTCGGAAGATGACGTTGGCGGCGCCTTCCGCGCCCATCACGGCGATCTCGTTCGTCGGCCACGCGTAGGTGAGGTCCGCCCCGATGGACTGGCTGTCCATGACGATGTACGCACCTCCGTAGGCCTTGCGCAGGATCAGCGAGATCCGGGGCACGGTCGCGTTGCAGTAGGCGTACAGCAGCTTGGCGCCGTGGCGGATGATTCCACCGTGCTCCTGGTCGACGCCGGGGAGGAAGCCGGGCACGTCCAAAAGGGTGAGGATCGGGATGTTGAAGGCATCACACATCTGGACGAAGCGGGCCGCCTTCTCCGAGGCCTCGATGTCCAGGACGCCCGCCAGGGACTGCGGCTGGTTGGCCACGATGCCGACGACCTGGCCGTCGAGACGGGCCAGGGCGCAGATGATGTTCCGCGCCCAGCGCTCGTGGACCTCCAGGTACTCGCCGTCGTCGACGATCTCCTCGATCACCTTGGCCATGTCGTACGGCCGGTTGCCGTCCGCGGGAACCAGGTCGAGCAGGACGTCGCCCCGGCGGTCCGCGGCGTCCGTGGCCTCCACGCGCGGGGGGTTCTCGCGGTTGTTCTGCGGGAGCAGCGACAGGAGGTAGCGCACCTCCGCGATGCACGTCTCCTCGTCGTCGTACGCGAAGTGGGCCACCCCCGAGGTCTCGGCATGCACGTCCGCGCCGCCCAGGCCGTTCTGGGTGATCTCCTCGCCGGTGACCGCCTTGACCACGTCCGGGCCGGTGATGAACATCTGGGAGGTCTCGCGGACCATGAAGACGAAGTCGGTCAGGGCGGGGCTGTAGGCCGCGCCGCC